>JBQTIO010000129.1:0-1950 GCA_052388075.1 Nitrospiraceae bacterium | reverse complement strand
GCTGGCTGCGCGGCCGAATGTGCCCAGCGTGGTGACAAGCCACCCGGTCAGGAACGGCGAGGCCGAGGCCAGCACCCGTCCCGCGTTGAAGCAGAATCCAGCTCCGGTGGCGCGGAGAGCGGTCGGGTAGAGTTCGGGCAGATAGATGGGAAATCCGCTGAAAATGCCGTTGTTGAAGAAGCCCAGGATCGGCAGCAACATGAGGACGCCACCGTAACTGGATGGAACCAGGTAGGTGATCGGGAGCATCACCAAACTGCCTAGGCACATGAAGGCAAAGACTGGCCGGCGACCGAACCGGTCTGCCAATGGCCCGAAACCCAGATAACCGAAGATGGCTCCCGCGTTCAGAGCCATGATGGCGTAACTCACATACTTGGCCAACGTCGCGCTGTCCGTGCCTTTGATGTCGGGCAACTCGCGCACCAGCGTCGGAGCCCAATTCGTCGAGCCCCACAGCCCGAAGACCGCGACAAAGGCCAGCGCCGACCCCACGAGCGTGGCTCGGCGTAAGTTCCCCTCAAAGATTGCCGTCAACGGAATGGCCTCTTGCTCGTGGGCATGGATCCAACGTTCCGGCTCTTTGACCCACCAACGGACGAACAGTGCGACGAAGGCCGGTAGGATGCCGATCAGGAACAGCATCCGCCAGCCATAGTCCCTTAATAGCAGATTGAAACTGGCGGCCAGGAAGAAACCTACGGCCCAGGCCGACTGCAAGATACCCGCCGCTTTTGCGCGTTTCTCCTCAGGCCAGGTCTCCGCCACGAGGGCCGCCCCGGCCGCCCATTCGCCACCGATGCCGAGCGCTGTGAGAAAACGGGACAGGGCGAGCTGCCACCAAGTCTGCGCAAGCGCCGCGGCTCCGGTGAAGACCGCATAGATGAGGATCGTTGCGATCAAGACCTTGGTCCTGCCGAATCGATCGGCCAGGACGCCGAACGTGATGCCGCCGATCGCCCACCCGATGAGAAAGATAGAGAAAATGATGCCACCGTACCAACCGACCTGTTCGGTGGTGGGCGGGCCACTGGCTGAATGCAGCAGGTCATGCAATGCCGGATGCAGGACGATGGCATAGATCGTGGCGTCCATCGCGTCGAAGACCCATCCGAGCCATGCGACGAACAAGACCAACCATTGGTAGGCTGTAACTCCCTGCCACCAAGACTGTGTGCTAGTCGGCAAGATAACGTCCTCCGATTAAGTCCCTGAGATAGACGAGACAGACCTGAAGACCTGACAGACTGTTTCGTGCCGCGTCAGGCTAGAGTTGTTCAACGTAGGAGTCAAGATGAACGCCGCAGAAACCCCATGGTATAGTTCTCACCCACTATGCGCATGAATTACTACGAGGTGCTCGGAGTCTCGCGCGAGGCGTCCGACGACGAGATCAAGAAAGCCTATCGCAGACTGGTGCTCCAGCATCACCCGGACCGGAATCCCGGCAGCCATGATGCCGAGGAGAAAATTCGTGAAATCAATACCGCCTATGAAATCGTCGGCGACTCAGAAAATCGCCGGAGCTATGACCGGCTGTTCTGGGGAGATGAACCGCGGGCTGACAGGGTTGATCCCGGTGCCATTCTCGATGACATGGAGGCGAAGCTTTTCGACGAAGGAAGGAAAGAGTTGTTTGCCGTCCTGATGAAAGACGTGAAGCGGGTCAAGGCCGAACTGAACGTGATTCGCGAGCGGGCCGTGGCAGAACGGGGCTACGATTCATTCTTGGAGAAAGTCGTGGCAGAGCGCGCTCGAGAAGTCATGGGTGACTTCGTGACGGAGGAAATGGAAGGGCGGAAACAGCGTCTGGTCGAGGTTGCGACAGAAATGATGGTGTCACAGGGTGTGGCGAAACGAGACGACGAGGGCGGGATTCGAGCGCTCCGCAATCAGCTCGAAGAGGCGTTCCGCAAGGGCCGTGTGCACGGCATCGCCTCAGCGCTGGAG
>JBQTIO010000128.1:0-2424 GCA_052388075.1 Nitrospiraceae bacterium | reverse complement strand
TCGTCGAGCCTCAACGGTTCCGGCAGATTGCCGGGCGGGTAGGCAGGCGGAAACCGATCATCGCCCTCAAGGCAGGTCGGACCCAGCCAGGACAAATGGCGGCCGGATCGCATACCGCGGCGCTGGCTACGAATGAGGCGGCGGTTGATGCCCTGTTTGCCCAGTGTGGCGTGATCCGAGCGAAGACCTTGGATGACTTTCTCGCACTGGCCACCGGCCTGTCGAATCAGCGGCCTCCGGCGGGTCCCCGCATCGGCATCCTGACGAATTCCGGCGGGCCGGGTGTGCTCTGCGCCGATAGTTGCGCGGCGGAAGGGCTGAGCCTGCCGGAATTATCGGAGCGTACGCGCTCGACGCTTGCATCCTTTCTTCCTCCTACAGCGGCATTGCGCAATCCCGTCGATGTGATCGGGTTCGCGACCGAGGACCAGCATGCCCAAGCCGTCGAGACGATGCTGACATCGGACGAACTGGACGCCCTCATCATCGTGCACATATCGGTCAGCCCCAAGGACAATGGCCCGGTGGCAGCAGGGATCATCAGGGGAATCCGTGCGGCTCGACAGGCTGGCAACAACAGGAAGCCCGTCTATCTCTGTTGGATGGCGGAAGGAGATTTGGATCGGACCTTCACCGTCGATGGAGAGGCCATCCCGACGTATCCGCACCCTGAGATTCCGGCCCGTGTCATCAGCCGTGCCGTCGGCTATGAAACCTGGCGGCGTCAACCGGGCGGGCAGGTGCTCAGCTATGCCGATGCCGACCTCTCAGTGGCCAAGGCCATGTGTGCCAGGGCTCTCTCTGATCGTGGATCTGGCTGGCTCACGACAGAAGACACTCACGCGCTCCTTGCAGCGATGAAGCTTCCGCTGGCGCCAGGCGGCATCGCGACCAGCGCGGAGGAGGCGGTGAAGCTAGCGCGCAAGATCGGATACCCGGTGGCCGTGAAACTCGCGTCGAATCAGATCCTGCACAAGACCGAGATGGGCGGAGTCCGCTTGCACCTGGCCGACGAACATGCGGTGCGCGACGCATTCGACACGATCCGGGCCAGACTGGCGCAAGCCCGCAAGTTAGAGGCGATGGAAGGGGTGCTCGTTCAACCGATGTTGTCAGGCGGAGTGGAAGTGATGGTCGGCATGACCCGCGATCCGCTCTTCGGCCCCTTGATCGCGTTCGGCCTCGGCGGCATCCATGTGGAAATTCTCGGCGACGTACAGTTCAGGATTGCGCCCCTCACCGACCGGGATGCGACCGAATTGGTGCGTGCGATCAAGGGTTATCGACTGTTGCAGGGCTACCGCGGCCAGCCGGCCGTCGATCTGACAGCGATCGAGGAAGTGCTGCTGCGTATTTCCCAACTCGTCGAAGCAATTCCGGAGATCAGCGAGATCGACCTGAATCCGATCTTCGCCCTTCCGGAAGGACAAGACTGCCGGATCGTGGATGCCAGGATTCGCGTGGTAGCGAGTGCGCCCAGAGGTTAACCCACACGAAGAATGCCTCTGATCTTACTTGTGCCAATGATCCGCTCGGCGAACTGCTTTAGGGGACAGGCTCCGGCCCTGCCGGTGCCTGTCCCTCTGCCTGGCCTTCCTGTCGCTTCAGCTGGCCCATTCGTCAAAAAACTCTTTCAACTTTCAGTGCCGCCCCATCGCGGACACGCGGACGGGACACCCGCCCTTTGGGCGGGGTAATTCACTAACGGGCCCCTTTCCTACTCGGATTAAGAAATTTATACTGCTCAATGAAGTGGCGTAACATCTCATCCTGTTCTTTCTGAAGCTCCTCAAGAGTGAGATGCTTGGTTGCGTAGCCGGATTCATTTCCGAGGAACCACGTTGTCACAATTCGCTTATGTCCTGAACGAACCAAGGCAACCTCTTCCAGAAGTTCCAATTTGGGCTGATAAATCTCGATCCCTTTGCAATACTCGATCTCCTCCACCCACAGACTCAGCTGCAACCGCGGAAACGAGAATTCCTCTCCTAATGTGAACCCGGCATCCTTGAATTGTTTGATCGCTCTGGTCTGAAGCGTCTGGCGAAACTTACCGGGGACGTGCAAAACCAGGCCCATGGTTGAAATGTCTAGCCCTCTCAGCACTTCCTGTCCCTGAGCCACACGGGCGCCAATCCCATTGCTGGCGAGACACACTAGCAAGACAGCTGTAAGGACCAACAGGGGGCTAGGGTAACCTGTCCGGCTCATGTCACTCCTCCCATTGTGCTACAGGCAAGGGCTGTCGTAAGTCGTCTCCTGCTTCAGCTTCTTATCAGTTCTCACCTCACCTGGCCTCCCGACCTCCGGCGTGACGACAGGCGCAAACGGCGCCGCCAATCTTGGAGGAATAATTTGAATATACTGTCCAGGATTTAGGCCGTTAAGCGGCACGTAGACTGAAACGCTTCCATTGGCGTCAAC
>JBQTIO010000127.1:0-7873 GCA_052388075.1 Nitrospiraceae bacterium | reverse complement strand
CGGATCGAGCACAAGAGCACGATCAACCTCGTGACGGATGCAGACCATGCGGCGGAACAGTGCATCATCGACCACATTGGGAGACGCTTCCCGCTCCACCGGGTGCTGGCCGAAGAACGAGGACGAGTCGAGCAGTCCCCTTCGCCTTATCTCTGGGTCATTGATCCGCTCGACGGCACGACGAATTTCGCTCACGGCTACCCGGCCTACTGTGTGTCGATCGGTGTCGAATTTCAAGGCCGCTGCGTTCTTGGCGCCGTCGTTGATCCCTCGCGAGACGAAACTTTTACCGCCATCGAGGGGCGTGGCGCGCAATTGAACGGCCGACCCATTCGCGTGTCTCGAACGAGCAGTCTTGATCTCAGCTTGCTCGTCACAGGGTTTGCGTACGACATTAAAGAAAGTCCTCGAAACAACCTTGATCATTTTGTCAAATTCGCTCTCAAGGCTCAGGGGATGAGGCGCACGGGCTCCGCAGCGCTGGATTTGTGCTACGTGGCTGCCGGACGTTTCGACGGGTTCTGGGAAGTGAAGCTCAATCCGTGGGATATGGCCGCCGGGTCGGTGATCGTCCGGGAAGCCGGGGGGTACCTCACGAATTTCTCGGGAGGCGATTTCTCGATCTACGGAAAAGAACTCGTGGCGAGCAACGGGTACATCCATCAGGCCATGATCGAGACTCTCCGCGAAGGAGTCTCGCCGAGGGCATCAGAGTGAAGGTCGGACTGCGAGATGCGCGTCCCTGCGAATCGCAGGCTCGCCGCTGACTCATTCGCCTGATACAGTCGCGCCTCACCGTCGTCCTCTCGATATACAAGCGGACCATCGGTGCGGTATGCTCTTGCAGGCGGCTGACATAGGAGTGGCGTATTCATGGCAAGCGCAACACCACCTTCGGGAAAGGCGGTCGGCCATCCATCAGCGGAGAGCGGTCTCAGTCCTGCGGCGTGGGACATCGAATTGCTCCGGGTTCTGGTCGACCGGAAGGGAACACGGGTGGATGCCCAGTGGGTCATTCATCCCCAACTGAAAAAAGACCTGCTGCCGGGTGAATGGAGAGAAGTCACGGAGCTCATGGCCAAGGTGACCGACATCGTCGGCCATCGCTTCTCCAAAGTCCTTTCGGACGTCGAGCCTGCCTCTCCCGGTCATGCCTGATCGTCTCTCTTGCACTTCATCTTCCGCATCCGCTCCCGAACAACCGACTTCAAACAGGAGGCTCGTATGGATTCGTACTACCATCCGCGTGATCTCGGACATTTCTCGGACATGGGAAGGGGAAACAAGGAACTGTGGGACAAGTTCATCGGTTACTACAGCGCGGTCTTTGCCGACGGCGCGCTGACAGAGCGGGAAAAAGCGCTTATCGCGCTGGCCGTGGCTCATGCTGTCCAGTGCCCCTACTGTATCGATGCCTACACGCAGGCTTCCTTGGAGAAGGGGTCGAACGTTGAGGAGATGACGGAAGCCGTCCACGTGGCCTGCGCCGTCCGCGGGGGAGCCTCCCTGGTTCATGGCGTGCAGATGCGAAATGTGGCCGAGAGATTGTCGATGTAGTTTGAGGGCCGGCCGCCCGCCAGCGGCCCGTCGGTGACGGTAATTCTTCCGCTCACATGCTTTCGTACGTTTGACGCATGACGATTGAAGGTCCCTGTCTCGGTCCGCTCAGAGATACGGATGTTCCGGTATCGCCAGCGTAAAATATTTCCCTTGTTCCTCGTAGAGCACCCGTTTGGATGCGAGGTCTTGCAGGGCCCGGGCGAGCTCTCCATCGTGCATTTCAACGCGACCTGCCAGCCCCGCGCGAATCTGCGTCGCGCTCTTCGGCGCTTCATTGCAGGCCTCGATCACGAGCGCGGCGAGCCCGTCGTAGCGACAGCGAACCGGTGTGGAAGGACTGCGCCCGTCATAGACCGTCACATGGCCGATCGCTTTGGAGTAGTAGAGAAAGGGGCGGTCGGCTGAGGCATGCAGGCGTTGCCAGCCTTCCACGGCTGCGACGAGCTCCTGATACCGGTGCTGGTCGACCGGCGGGTGCTCCAACTCATACTCGAAGTCATAGGCAATCCTGCTCAGATCGACCAGCCGCTCATCGTAGACGTACTGATACGCGATCCCGGGCCCGGTGATGCGGATGCCGTATTCCTGCGGTCGGCGGTAGTAGGGACTGAACCGTTCGAGCCAGAATTTCCCCGTCGCCTCCGGCGGCTGCAGATGCAGGAGCGACGGAATGAGCGCGATCTGCCGTTGGTAATCCTCCTCGGCTTCTTGCGGGAAGCCCAGCAGGAGATTCCATGAGACCGCCACATGATAGTAGAAACTCCACTTCAGGCAGACGATGTTCTGCATCGGCGTGACGCCCTTATCCATCGCGCGCAATTGAACTGCGCTCAAACTCTCCAGTCCCGGCTGCATGCACTTGACGCCGCCGGCCGCCAGTGTGCGGATCTGGGATTTGTGCAGGTTGCTCTTTGTCTCGATGAATACGTCCAAGTCACAACGGTCCGCCGCCAATCGACCGAACAGCCGATCGATGTACTTCATGTCGATGATATTATCGACCAGCCGGAACCTGGTCGTGTCGTAGCGGTCGGAGAGATAGGCCAGCTCCTGGATGACCTGCTCGGGAGACTTCGAGCGGAATTCCATCTGCTGCGCATTCAAGCCACAAAACGTGCAGTGATGTTTCTCACCCCACCAGCAGCCGCGTGAGCCTTCATAGAGCAGGATGCGATCCAGGCCCTGGGCTGCCTGGCCCAGTTCGGCCAGAAGACGGTAATAGTCATCGTAGTCCGGCGGGCCGGTCCTGGCGAAGTCCGAGAACAGTTCCTCGTTCGGTTCGACGGCGATCTTCCCGTTCCTCCTATGGGCGACTCCCCGTGGAACAGTCCCGGCGGCGCCGCCCAGAATCTGCTCGACCAGAGGCGGCAACACCCGCTCGCCTTCGCCGAGGACCACATAATCGATAAACGGGAACGCCCGGATATATTCCAACCCCATTTCGCCGTCGTAGTTCGCGCCACCGAACAGGATCGTCACGTCGGGATACAGGTCCTTGATGAGCTTGGCCATGGTGAGGCTGGCGACGTTCTGGTCGAACGTCGACGTGAAACCCACGATCTGATAGCGCCCCCAGTCGATCGCCGTCAGCGCCCAGGTCAGGAACTGCGGCGCAATCCGGGCTTCCAGCTCGTCGAAGAACGATATGGGGTGACCACTCTCTCGCGAAATTCGTTCAAAGACGGGCTTGAAGGGCCGGGAATAGTCGCCACGCTTGGGATTGTCACGGAACAGGAGAGAGGAGAAGAGCCACTCTCCAAAGAGCCCGCGGGTCTCGCAAATCAGTTCGTTGAGGGGAACACCGATCTTGTGCGCGAACCGCACATTCAGGTGGTGACACTCGACGTCGACGTCCTTCGACTTGAGTAGAGCCGACAGGCTCCCCAGCTGAATTGACGGGTACTTCGCATAGCTGAACGGCATGTTGACGAGCGCAACGCGCGCCATGTTGCTCCTCGCTTGCCTCGTGCCTTCAACCTCGTTCCGCGCCGGGGAATCAGGCCACAGCGGCTCGGAATGGTTCGAACGCTCTGTCGGCCTTGGCCGCCAGGTAGAAATCGCTTTCGGTGAGTCCGTTGATTTTATGAGTCCAGATTTCCACCTTGCACTTGCCCCAGGCCAGATACAGGTCTGGGTGGTGGCCTTCTGCCTCCGCAATCGTGCTGACGTTGTTCACATAGGCCAGCGCCTGGGCGAAATCTTTAAACGTGTAGAGACGTTCAAGATGTCCCAGTCCGTTCAGCGACCACCCTCTTCCGAGTTCCTTCAGTAAGGCCTGGGCCCGGTCGCTGGGTAAGGGAGGGACGCCACCACGACAGGGGATGCACTTATTGTCAGCAAGACCCATGATGACCTCCTTGTAGGGGGCAGAACATCCAAGCATTGTAATGAGGCTGTCCAAGAAGAAACAAGGCGGGGACGCAGGGCCGGCTACTCGGAATCGTCCGTCACCCCGCCGGATCGGGCAAGGTCCTCCACCTTGATCGTATCGGGGTTGAACTTGACCGCAGTCCGCGTCATGCGATCGAGGACCTCATCGAACGACAGAGAAGGGGCATCCTTCGAGCGGAACCGGAGGGGATTCGCGCGCGCGACGACGAAGGTCTTGAGGTACGGACTGGTCAGACCCCGTGCCTTGAGAGCTTCGACCCGTGTAATGATGATGTCATCCAGCGCGAGAACCTGCCTCGCCCGCTGCACCCGAAGGCGCAAGGCCGCAGGAAGGGGCTGCTTCAGGAATTGCTCTACCCTTCTGAGCACCGGGTGGTATGCTCCGCCGCTGAATCGCGGCCGTTCCTCGTAGCAGAATCCGAGCGTAATGAAGGCAGGCTCTTCGAACTCCAGCGCATACTGCTCCTCCGTGGCATCATCGAGTTGCGCCAGTTCTCTGTACATGCGGACCACCTCCAGCGCTTTTTCACGGAGGTTGTGCGCCTTCTCCGTATTGAGCGCTAGAATCTGGTACGCCGCGGACGGCTCCGGCACCACGATGGCTACGATGCTGTTAGCCCCGAGCGTTCGCATGGCCGAGAGCCGGTGGTTTCCGTTCGGGGTCCAGTACTTCGCCGTATGGCCGGGCTTCGCCGTCCGCACGGCGATAATCGGGTCGAGAAACCGGCCGATTTTGCCTATGACCGCTTCCAATTTTCTGACATGGGTCTCGGAGAGATTCCGCTGATACGGCGTCGGTTCCACCAACTCCATCGGCAACGCCGCCAGCATCAGCCACCGTCCCCCGTAGGGTTCACGATAGATGGCAAGGGTTTTCCCTCCGTCGGCATCGATCATGCGGTGGAGTTCGGCCACTTCTCCCGGAGGAGCGGCCGCCTGCAACTCGGTCGCACCCAAGCCTGTGGATGAGCCAGCCGGTTTGCGCCGCCGCTTCGCCCCACCCTTAGGCCCTGGTGTGCGTGTCTTCTCTGCCATAGGCGGGCTATGCTAGGAGAGTTGACAGGCAAAAGAAAGCCCCCTGAGTCGCATTCACAGAATCTCTGGCAAGGGGGCTGACTGCGTGGAAAACCGAGGGAAGCACGGGACCGCTCTCAGTGGACATTGATCCAGAAACACCACGGGCGACCTTGCACTGTGGTAGGAGGTCGCCCGTGGCTGGCGCTCAGGACGCCGATAGGGATCATGATTGAATTGTCGCGGCCCGCAGGACCCGCACGATGTCCGGTGTGACAGGTTTCCAGTCGGGGGAGACCTCGTCGATCCCAGGCGCCTGTGTTCCTCGTGCTGCCGGTGATACCCCACTCACGTTATGGCTTTTAGTCCCGTTGGACTTGAGGTGCCGATTTGGCACAGCCAGTGAGAACCGGCTAACACGACCGACGAGAAACCCGCCCTCGCATCGGCGGGCCTGACGGACCAGGTGGCGTTGCGTCGCTCATATCCACCCTCCTCTCTCCCGATGATGTCTCCGAGAGACCTGGATGACAGCCTCGGCGGCTGTCCGATCCCCCGTACCTCTGTAAAACACGGGCCGCTGTTGTCCTCCTACGCCCATTAGGAAATGCTGTCAATGGGGTGCGCTCGTCCGGCTCGCCGACTTCCATAACGCATAACACATGCCAGCCACTATTGCGTCTTCCACTGGTGAATACCATTGTAGCGGTTGCGGGAAAAAGACACCGTAGCAACCACAGTTGGGAAGATCCAGGCCACGGACCAGCGTGATGGTCATCCAGATGGTGTAGATCAGGTAGAGAACGAGCACGGCAAAGGCCCCAGTCGCCAATCGCCAGCCGGAGAGGACCCAGACTCCGAGCAGCCATTCGAGCCCCGTGATCGTGAGGGCCACAGGCCAGAGGAGCGACTCCGGAATCGCGCGGTAGGTGATCAAGACGTCCACAAAGCCCGCCAGGTCCAGCGACTTGCCGAGCGCAGAGGCCAGCAGGATCCCTCCGATGAACAGGCGACAGACTCTAGCAAGCATAGATCGGAGCACCGTGCCTCGCTCGCGAACAGACTTGGATAGGGCGGCACATTCGCGATGGCCGTCGACCGGGGACTCACACGATCCGTAAGGTGCTGAAATCCACGCCGGCCGGTTCGGGCGGGCGTTTTAGATTCAAGTCATCCAGCGCCTGAACAATCGTCGACGCGACTACGAAGTTCCGATACCACTTGCGATTCGCCGGCACGACATACCACGGCGCAGGACCTGTACTGGTGGCACGGAGCACATCCTCGAACGCCTGCGTATACTGTTTCCAGAATTTGCGTTCTTCCAGGTCGCCCTCATTGAACTTCCAGCGTTTCTCCGGATCGCGGATCCGTTCTTCGAGCCGCTGCTTCTGTTCGTCTTTGGAGATGTGGAGAAAGAATTTGAGGATGGTTGTCCCGTTTTCGTGCAGCAGTTCCTCGAACTCGTTGATCTGGTTGAACCGTTTTTTGGCCACCTTATCCGATACCCATCCGTGCACGCGCGTGACGAGCACGTCCTCGTAATGGGACCGATTGAAGATCCCGATGTACCCTTTTGGCGGGGCTTCATGATGGACCCGCCACAAAAAATCGTGGGAGAGTTCGCTGTTGGATGGCACCTTGAACGTGGCCACCCGACACCCTTGCGGATTGACACCGGACATCACGCTCTTGATCGTCCCGTCCTTGCCGCTGGTATCCATACCCTGGAGCACGACGAGCAGCGACTCTGTGCCGTTCGCATAGAGTCGTTCCTGCAGATCGCCCAGCCGCCCGATCAGCTGGGCCGTGATGGCCTTAGCCTTCTCTTTGCCTTGATCGGTCTTTTTGAACTCACCGGTGTCATCGGGATCCATCCTGTCAATCTGAATCCTCGCACCCGGGGAGATGCGATACTGTTTCATGCCTATGACCTCCTGCTGAGCCGGATTGCTTGCCGATTCTCCGGGAACCGCTGGAACCTCTACGCCATTTCTCCGAGCCGCGCAAGCGGACCGGTCGTCATGCCTTACCGTGATCTATCGCACTGACTGAGGTGGCGTTCCTCCCATTCCGGCGGTCGGGGACGACAGGAACGTACGGGGTGCGCTTGGAAGAGGTCGCCAGGAGGAGCGTGAGCCGAGGACCCACCTACCGCGACGGGGTTATGACAGGATTGGAGTCATGAGGAAGCTTCGGGACATCCTGTGCGCAACGGAAGCCGACGTGCGGATCCTGCTCGGCCGGATCGCCCTTCGTACGAAAGGACGAGCGCAGGCGGTAGGGGCTGTTGATATACGATCCTCCCCGCTGCACCTTTGCAGTACCCTCGGCAGGCCCTCGCGGATTAACCGCCGCGCTATTCGCAAAGGTCACATAAAAATCCTCGGCATACCAATCCATGACCCATTCGTAGAGATTGCCCGCCATATCGTGTGCGCCGTACGGGCTCATTCCCCTGTCACGATCGCCGATGACCGAGATCGCCTCGGCTCCGCCTTCTTTTAACCCGTAGACTGCATGCGCGAGAGTCGGCGGATCGTTCCCCCACGGATACACGCGGCCATCGGTCCCGCGTGCGGCCTTCTCCCACTCCGCCTCCGTCGGGAGTCGCTTACCCACCCAGAGGCAGTACCCCATTGCATCCATCCAACTCACCCAGCGCACCGGTTGATCCGCATTGACAAGGGGCGTCTCTCTGTCCGCAAACCCCCAAGGTGGCTCGCTCTGGATGGCTTCGACGAACTTCGCGAATCGCCCGTTGGTCACTTCGAACTTGTCGAGGTAGAACGCATTCAGGTGGACACGATGGATGGGCGACTCGTCTTCATCGCCCTTGTCGCTCCCCATCATGAAGTCACCGGCCGGCACCAGCACCATCGGCGCGCCATCCTTTCCGGTGACTTCG
>JBQTIO010000126.1:0-3088 GCA_052388075.1 Nitrospiraceae bacterium | reverse complement strand
CTGGAACTCTTCGTCGTCGAAAGTCTGGCGAGACGAGGCGCGCCGGATAATGGTGAGATCAGCGCACTCAAGCAAACCTGGACTGCTCTGCTGAACGGGTCTTCCAAGAAGGATGAGGAACTTGCCCGGCTGGATACTCAGTTTCACGAAACCCTCGCACATACGGTCGGGAACAAGTCTCTGTTACGGCAGCTTCGTGCGATCAATGAGCGGCTGATGCTGTTTCGCATGATCGATTTCGGCAAGGCACACCGGGCGGAGAGCACGTGCCGCCAGCATCTGGAAATCCTGAAACGTATCGCCGCCAGGGATGTAGCGGGCGCGCGCAAGGCCATACAACGGAATATCGAAGAGGGACGGGACAATGTCCATACCGCGATCAAGGATGCACTGGCGAGGGCCTACTCTTTTTAGGACCTGATCGCCCGCCACGTGCGTCTTCGCGTCCTCAGGGTGTTCCGGGTATTCTGTTTGCGAACTGACGGTGGTACTTCATTGAGCCGGGGCAGGCCCGGTGCTTGTCGCCGCCATACGGAGTGCTCCCCATGCTCCTCCCTGCCCTTTCCGTCGGTGTTGAGGTGCCAACCCACCGCTTCAGCGGAACTGTTCACAGCCTGTTCCGACACGCGTGCAATCTCCGCATCGAACACAACGCTCTGCTGACCCTCCTCCCGTCCGAGAAGGCAAACGTTCCGCAGGGAATTCGCGTGAACGACCCCCCTTTGCTCGCCTTCCTGGATCGGGTCAGAGTGGGGCAGCCGGTTGCCTGCCGAGGAGGCATTCTTCGGATGGGCGGTGCTGACCTGGCCATTGATCTGCGAACCGCGAGCCGCTGGCATATCGACCTCACGGCGTTGCAGGTCGATCTCCGGCGGCCCCCCATGGCTCACGCCTGGGTCACTGCCTGGCAGGAACTGGAAACCTATCGGTGCGGTGACGGATTTTCGGCCATGATGGAGGCTCCCTCGGACGAGGCGTGGGCGGCCCGCACCCCGGTCACCAGGATGATACTCGGTCAGCGGGGGGGCCAGGCCGTTGCGGCCCTTCTGGATGCCACACGCTCCTTCCGGCTCGACGACGCCGTCACCGCAATGAGGCCGGTGATCGGGCTGGGCCCGGGCCTGACTCCTTCGGGCGACGATTTCCTCGTTGGGTACCTGGCCGGCCTGTGGAGTACCGCGGGCGGCGATTCATCGCGCGTGAGCTTCCTGACGGCGATGGGAGCTTGGCTGTCCACGGCCGCGGGAACCACCAATGCGATCAGCGGTGCCTATCTCAACTCCGCGGCCAGGGGCAACGTTTCTGAACCGATCGCGACGCTGGCCCAGCAGCTGGCCTACGCACAGGACCCGGCGAGGATCCGGGCGGCAACGCGGACGGCCCTGTCCGTGGGCCACACCTCAGGGACCGATGGCGTCCTGGGACTCTTGCTCGGTTGTCTCGGGTGGGCGGCGCCCGGAGTGGAGTTGAATTGTCTACGCACAGGACTCGACGCATAGTTTACTCTTGACTGGGTATACAATTTTGTGTTCAAGTGGGCGCCCTGGAAATACCAGACTTAACACCCCAGGACTCAAAAGGCGAAACGTTCTTTTGACGGTTCGCACCATCAATCCAGACGAGGCATCACGCTGCGGGATTTGACGTTCGCCTGGTAAGACATCGGCGGGGAATGTTACACCCGCCTGACGTTGAACGCCACCAGCCGACCGAGCAACTGGGTCAATGCGGAGGCCGTGGACATGGCCAGGGCGAGCAAAATAATCCGCAATTTCTATCGTGATTCAGTCTCGCTGATGCAGCTCTCTTCCACGTTTGCCAAACTGCCCGGCGTAGAACAGGCTTCGGCCATCATGGCCTCCGCAAACAACGTCGGCCTGCTCCAGGAAGCCGGCTTGTTGACCGAACCAGTCGAAGCCTCTTCCAACGACCTGCTGATTGCGCTTCAGGGAGACGCCGACGCGCTCGACGCGGCGCTTGCCGCGGCGGAGTCGGCGCTCAAGCAACCTCCTCCTTCGTCGTCCGGCAACGGAAATTCGTACGGGATTCCTCCCCGAAGCATAGAAATGGGCCTCGGGAGCATGGTCGGAGCGAATCTCGTATTGATCTCCACGCCCGGCGAGTATGCTGCGGCCGAGGCGTTCAAGGCACTGCGCCTCGGTCTCAACGTGATGTTGTTCAGCGACAATGTCGAGTTGAAGGACGAGATCGCGCTCAAACGCTTCGCGCAGGCCCGCGACCTCATCGTGATGGGACCGGATTGCGGAACCGCCATCATCAATGGAATCCCGCTCGCCTTCGCCAATGTCGTCAGACGCGGGGTGATCGGCGTCGTCGGTGCGTCCGGCACCGGGCTACAAGAAGTGACGTGCCTGGTCGATCGATGGGGAAGCGGCATTTCGCAGGCGATCGGAACCGGGGGGCATGACTTGCACCGGGAGGTGGGCGGCATTTCCATGCTCCAGGGACTGAAGGCTCTGGCCGCAGATCAGTCCACCTCGGTCATCGTGCTCATCTCCAAGCCTCCGTCACCGGAAGTCGCCGGACGAGTGCTGGAAGCCGCAGATGGCGCTGGAAAACCGGTAGTGGTGACCTTTCTCGGCGCCGATCCTGCGCGCGTCAGGCGCGCGAATGTGCTCGCAGCCGCCACCCTTGAGGACGCAGCAGCAGCGGCAGTCGCGCTCGCAGACGGCAGGAAGCCCGGGGACAGCAGACCGCCAGGCCCGCCGTTCTCCTTCACGTCGCCTCTTGCTCCGGGACAGCGATACATTCGTGGTTTGTACAGCGGGGGCACGTTTTGTTACGAAGCCTCGCTCCTGCTGAAAAAAGAGCTGGGACAGGTCTATTCCAACACCCCGGTGGAACCTGGAGACCGCCTGAGCGATGTCTGGACCAGTCGTGAGCACACGGTCATCGATCTGGGCGACGATCTCTTTACCCGGGGACGTCCGCATCCCATGATCGATCACCGGCTGAGAAATGAACGCCTGATCAAAGAGGCGGCGGATCCGGATGTCGCGGTGATTCTGCTGGACGTGGTCCTCGGCTATGGATCTCATCCGGATCCGGCCGGTGAAATGGTACCGGT
>JBQTIO010000125.1:0-8421 GCA_052388075.1 Nitrospiraceae bacterium | reverse complement strand
GCGCCTCGCCGAACAGAAATGTGCGTACGGGCTTCCGACCCGGCGGCAGCTCATCGATGATCGACACGTCCAGATCGCCATAGACCGTCATCGCCAGCGTCCGGGGAATGGGCGTCGCTGTGAGCACGAGCACATCCGGCTGATAGCCTTTCTCGATCAGCGTCTTCCGTTGCAACACGCCAAACCGGTGTTGCTCATCGACGACGGCCAATCCCAGATTCTTAAAGACCACGCCCTTTTGAATCAGCGCATGGGTTCCGATCGCGACCTGGATCTCGCCGGACGCGAGCTGCGCAGACTGTCTGTTCTTGACCGACGCCCGATCCCCGCCGCGCATGAGGATGACTGTGAGCCCTAACGCCTTGAGGGTCCCGGCAATATTCCGGAAATGCTGTTCTGCAAGAATCTCCGTCGGCGCCATCAACGCCGCCTGATACCCCGACCCGCAGGCCACGGCGATCGCATGCAGCGCCACGGCGGTTTTCCCCGATCCCACATCGCCCTGCACCAGGCGGTTCATCGGCCTGGGAGCAATCATGTCGCGAAGAATTTCCCGGATTACCCGATCCTGCGCGGCCGTGAGGTGAAACGGCAGAAGCCTGGTCAATTTCTCCACGAGCGGGGTTCGCGGATTGAAACGCAGCCCCTTCGGACGATCCTGCATCGAGCGTTGTCTCGTGGCCAGAGCGATCTGGAGGAGAAACAGCTCCTCAAACGCTAAACGCCGATGAGCCGGAGTCTTTCCCTGCTCCAGCAGCCGAAGATCGGTCCCCGCCTTCGGAAAATGCACGTCCTGCAGCGCCTCCTGAATCGGAATCAGCCGTTGACGGGCCCGAAGCGACACCGGCAGACGATCGCGCAGATCGATCGCGTGCTCCTCCAGCAAGCTCATCGTCAACACCCTCATCTGGCGAGAGGTCCACCCCTTGGTTTCATGATAGATCGGCACGATCCGCCCCACATGCAGCGTGGACTCGGTTTCTTCCCCCACCACTTCGTACTGCGCAACCTCCATCCGTGGAACCATCCAGCCCTGGCGACCGGCGATCACCCGACCGCTCATCATCACGCGCCTACCGACCGCCAGCACTTGCTCCAAATAGGGCTGGTTGAAAAATACCACCTGCATCCGCCCGGTCTGGTCCTCTACACCGACATCGAGCACGCTCAACCGCCGATTCCTCGTCCGTTTCGCCTCGCATTTGCCAATCGTCCCGCACACGGAGGTGACCATGCCGGGGACGAGGTTACCGATCGGCGTCATCACGGACCGATCTTCATAGCGCCACGGTATGGTCCAGAGCGCATCCTCCACCGTTTCGATTCCCCAGCGCTGCAGGAGGTCGGTGCGCTTGGGCCCCACACCCTTCGCAAAGCGTATCGGCAGAGTCCAGAGATCGCGCCGGTCTTGCTCATCCGAACCGGGCTCGGACGCGGCCTGTTCGGATCCTGCTCTGGAATGCTCCGGTAGCTGCCGCGCGGCGCTGCGCAACGCCTGCACGATCGCTGCAGCAACCTGCAGCCGGCGGCGCTGTTCATCAAGGGGAAGGGTCGGCTGAAAATCGACGAACAGCTCCCGGAGGGAGACCAGGCGCGCTTCAATGGCCGTTGGATAGGTTTGCCGGGCCAGGACAGACAAGACCTGCTGGTCGACGAAGGTGCGCAGATTCTTGATCGCCCCCAGGTGGGCGCAATCGTCCCGCCTCGCAAACTCGATAGGCCGCGCGACGCGCTCCAACCAATCCTGAAAGGGCGTTGAGAGGTCCGACTCGGAGGGAGTCTGCATACCGCAGCGCATCGTAGCACAGCGTTCTGCTCCGCTCAATGCGGCAGGACGGCGAATGACAGGGGCCGGCCGCTCAGTTTCACCCGAATGCTTGGTCCGCTCTGGGCACGGTGCTACACTCGCCTTGAGGTCTGCATGTACCAACGCAATATTACGCATATCCTCACGCCAATCGGATTGGCGCTGGCGCTGCTGTTTGGATACCACCTGATCCTGAAACCGTCCATCGCGCCCGCGCCCTCACCCACGGATACGAAGCCGAACGAGACGGTTGAGGCGGTTGCTCCGCCTCCCCCGCCGCCAGGTGCAGGCCCCCGCAAGGAAACGGCCGCCCAGGTCCGCGCGCTCGACCAGAGCGCGATCCCCGATACCCCGCAGGAATCGCTCCTGGAGGCAATCCGCGATGAAATCGAAGCACGCAATCTCCCGCTGGCTGAAACGAAACTGGAGGCACTCCCCCCGGCCCTGTTATCGAGCGAGACAGCCAGGCCCTTCGTGGCCATCCTCTGGAACAACCTCGGGCTACAACAGGAACAACTCCACGGCACGGAAGTCTCGGTGAAGGCCTTCAGGAAGGCGGCCGCTCTCGATGACTCCAACCCCGTCATCCTCATGAACCTGGCCCACGCCTACTGGGAGCAGCGGGATCGCGCACTCAACGGGGACCTCCTGAACAAATTAATGGCGCTTGTCCCGGATGAACCGTTTCCCCACCTGGCCATGGCGGACCTGTTGCAAGAACAGGATCGACTCGGCGAAGCCGCGACCCACCTGGAACGAGCCGCCGCTCGAGCACGGCAGGACCCGGCCTTGCAGTCCTACCTCATCGCCGTGACGGCGAAGGTTCGCCGCACCGAGTCGGCCGAAGCCCGCATGACGGCAAGAAGCACTGCTCATTTCCTGGTGAAGTTCGATGGCACAGAAGACCCTGACACCTGGCTTGCCGTCCTGGAGATACTTGAAGAAGCCTACCGGGAGATCGGACAAAAGCTCGGCTACTTTCCTTCAAAGCCCATCACCGTCGTTCTCCACACTAAGGAGCATTTTCAGAGTACGATCGGCAGTCCCACATGGGCTGACGCATTGTATGATCCGACTCTCGGGCGGATTCAGCTTCCGACGAACGGGGCAACAACGGACAGGAAATGGCTCGCCGCCGTGTTGCGCCATGAATTCGTCCACGCGTTGTTGCACGAGCGTCAGGGGACGAACAGCAGCGCGCTGCCCACCTGGCTGAACGAGGGCTTGGCCATGCAACTGGCCGGCGACGCCTGGCCCGAGCTCGATCAGGCCACCTCAGGGGAGGTCCGCATTATTCCGCTGAATTATCTGGAAGGACCCTGGGGTTCGTTGCCGACCAATGCGGCGCCGCTGGCCTATCTGGAAGCAAACTCCGCAACCCGCTACCTAATCGAACGCTGGGGCATGGCGCGAGTCGTCGAACTGCTGAATGCATTCAAGGCCAGGCAGTCCGTGGCAGCAGCCCTCCAGAACAAACTGTTGGTTTCGTACGAGCAATTCCACCGTCAGTGGCTCGAGCGATTCGAGAAGCACCGCACCTAGCGGCGCCCTTTCTTGCACCGATCAGATCGTTCATCACAGCTGGATGCGGATTCGTGGGTGGAAATCGCTAGATCGCTTCGGAGCGTGAGCCTTGCTGAGGTTCCCGTGGCCAGACCGGAAGTATACGTGCCTGATCGTCGACGGCCTCGCGAGTGTCCTCTTCCGCCTCTTGGGGGGAGATTCGATCTTCCCATAGCATCGTCCGCCCGCTGCGGTCGAACATGCGGATTCGGAAGTCAAACGTGTTGAAGGCCGCCGCATTAGTCCCATCCAGGCTGATCAGCCGAGGCAGAAGCGGTTGGCGCCACCCCGTCCCGATCCCGAAGGCTGAGAACTCATCTTCCCAAACAAGGCCGCCGGTTGAGGCATCCAGGGCGCGCAAGAGGAACATCGGCTGCTGCGTGGATGGTTCGGCAGCATGAACCTTCGTGATCACGGCGCGCCGCGGCACCAGCGCCGAGACCAGCTGTCCGGCCCCGCTGCTGTCATGCGGCAAGAGATTCAGCTGCCCTTCCCACTGGAACGTGCCCGTTTTCGCATCGTAGACACGCAACACAAAATTGGAAAGATCCGCCGCACCCAGACCAACCCCCCCGGCAAAGATGCGTTCCTGCGAGGCATTTGAACCAGGGCCGTTTCCTTCTTTCACATTCAGTTCATAGAGATCCTCGGACAGGACCTCACCTGTGGCCGCATCATAGACCTTGACCGTAATGGTGGATATTTCGCCGATCTGGAACCCGAACCCTGCCGCGACGACCGTCCCGCTCTCCGCTGGCTTATTCTCAGCATCCATTCCGGCCGACGCCTGGCTGCTGGCCAGTGAGAAGCACAACCCTGCGCTGATCGGCAAGACGATGGCCGTCACACGGTGAAGGCAGCGACAGGAAGGTTTCCGATCGTTCACTGGAGCGGGGAAAGATGAGCGAGCGATCGGGATTGCAAGGAATCGGGACACCCGCTGGATCAGCGACATGGCACCTCCTGAGGCGTTGGCGCATTGTCCAAGGGGTTGAGTTGCCAGTAAATTCCCCACTGTAGGCAGGTACCCCCCGAAAGAGGGGGGTCGGCGGAAGGGCGCAAACGATCCTGATCAGCCTTAAGAACGGGAGCGTGGGGCTTTGCCAAACAGACGATACCGGTGACGGGCGATGAGTTGATAACCCCAGACTGCGAGGCTTCTCACGAGAGGAATCCGCAGAGACGACAACAGAAACCGCCCGCCGGGCAGGCTGGGGACGAGGGGCAGAAATGCATCGAGCCCCCGACGAATTTCTCCGGAAGGTTGGATCAGGAAAGCCATGTCCGGGCGCCCAAGACGGTAGCTCTCCCCTAATACCCGCTTGGCCTCATCGCTCTGGTAGGGGAGAAATCGGATGTCCGACCCGGTTTGTCCCACTCCTGCCCGTTCGAGAGCCTGTTTCGTGGAGACACAGAGCCGGCATTCTCCGTCATAAATCAACAGGCAGGCCTGTTCCGATCCTCGCTCGGTTGCCTTTTCATCAAGGGACATGAGGCAAGCAGCGTAGCACTCTCGCTCAACCTGCAACAAGCCGGCCGTTGCCGGCGCGCTCCCTCCGGTCTATAGTTTCCCCATGAACCGGAACGCCATGCTCATCCTCTTGGCAGGACTATTGCTCGTTGGAACGGGATCTCTGTGGATGGGAAGTGGTGATGCCACAGTACCGACGCAGGCCTGGTGGATCGGATTCTTGGTGCTCCTGCCGCTCGGGCTGGCGATACTGGTCTGGCTGGAAGTTCGCTGGACCGCAATGGCCTGCGTCATCTACGCCACGGTCGGGCTAGCGCTCGATCTGGCGACAACGGTCCAGATCCTGACAAGAGATACGGACGTGTTTGCATCGCTGCTGAGCAGCCTAGTCAGCGGACTCTTGAACTTCCTCCTGATCGTGTTCGGCGGACGGTCCTTTCTGGGTCTGCCCCCGGCGCCACCGCCTCGAGAATCCCGTCCTCCCAGTCCTCCGCGCGCTTCTTGACCTTCAGCAACGTGACCCGCGCGAAACCCGCACTCTTGAGCCACCTCGTGACCTCCGCTGCCGAATAGGTGTCGCCCCCCTCCGTAAACAGCAACATCGAGACCGCAAAGAGACTCGCCTCTGCCGGATAGAGCCCCTCGCGATCATGGAGAAATGCATCCTGAATGATGAGCCGCCCGTTTGGCGTCAATGCCGCCAGGGCCCGGCGGAAAATCGCCTGATTGTCTTCCGGCGAATAGGTGTGCAGCACGTTGGAGTACCAGATCACATCATATGTGCCGGGGATCGGTGCCTTGGTGAAATCGAGGGGCAGGTAGGTCACCCGCCTCCCCGCCCGGTGAGTCGCGGCGATCTCTTTCGCCACAGCCAATGCGGCCTCTCGATCGCAGACGGTAGCGCGCAGCCCAGGGTTCTTCGCGAGAAACGCCATGGCATAGGTTCCCGGACCTCCCCCAAGATCCAGGAGGGTTCTGGCCCGACGCAGGTTCAGCTCCTCGGCGATCGCCGGCGCCGTCTCCAGCGTGCGGTGGTGCATGGCCCAGGTAAACCGGCGTCGATAATCGGGGCCGTCGGGGACATCATGGTCGATCGGCAACCCGCTGCGCACGGATTCCAACAGGCGAAACCAGTCCGCCCAGTGGCTCTTCATCAAGTCCAAATAGCCGCCGCGATACGACGGATGGCCGGCATTGAGGGCCGTGGCCCCAAGCCGGCTGTTCCTGTAGGTCGCGCCTTTCTTGAGCAGCAGGCCGGCCATCGCGAGATTCCGACAGAGAATTGCCAGCCCCCGCTCGCTGACCTTGAGCTCTTTGGCGAGCTCGGCAATCGTCCAGGTCCGTACGCCGACCGCGGTGAAGAGATCAAGTTCCAACCCGGCCATGATCACCTGCGGCAACCGATGGCCGGAGACCGCATCGCGGAATTCCTCGAAAGTGGAGATGCGCGGCCTCATCCCATGCCCCCGATCTGCCGACAGCACCACCGGATGAGGTTCTGTACCTGGGAGAGATTCTGCAGATCCACCGGGCGTGCGAACGTCACCGCGACGAACTCGTCATTCATTTCCGTTTCTTCGGAAAACCCTGACTGCAGCAACAGCGGACGAAATTTCGATACCGCCGGCTGAAGAAAGTACTTGGCCTGCTTGGCCAGTTCATCGGTCCCGAGATCCTCAGGAGTTCCTTCGGACATGAGCGCCATGACCTCGTCCATCGCCACGCCGTACTGACAAAGCACGGTACCCTCGGGCTTAACTTCCAAGAGCCAGCCGTCGGACCCGAGATCCATGACCAGCGGTCCGCCGGGTTCTAGTTCATCGAGTTGGGGGAACAATTGTGTCAGCACCGCGCGGGTTTGTGCCCATGCCGCTGAAGTCGGTTCACTCATGCACGCGTCTCTCAATAGGGCGCCGGGTGATCCTGCTCCGCCAGGCGGGCACGGAGGGCCGACAGGCGTCGGGTATTTTCCTCGAGCTTCGGAAGCCGGTACTTGCGATCCATGGACACGACTTGTTCGAGCAGATCTGCCGCATCTCTCAACCGGCCCGTTTCCTCATAACACTGGACCAGGACGAAGCGCGCGCCGCCCGCGCGGAGTTCGTCGCGCAACCGCTCGGCAATCGACTGACTCGTCTGACAACAGGCAATGGCCTCGTCGTAGCGTTTCTGCAGCAGGAACGTCCGCCCGATCATTCGCCAGGCGTCCGCAACTCCGCCCTGATTACCGAGACGACGCATCAACATCAGCGACCGCTCATAACAATGGATGGCCTCGTCGAACTGACCGGTCTCGCGCGCCACCAGCCCAAGATCCGAGAACAGGACGGCTTCAGCCGCCTCATCGCGCGTCCGGGTCATGAGATCGAGCGCTTCCAGATAGTAGGCCCGTGCCAGGTCCCACTCACCGGCATCGGCTCGCAGGTTCCCCAGGTTCGCCAGTGTCGTTCCGATTCCCTTTTCATCGCCGAGAATCTTCTGCAGCTCCAAGACCTCCTGATAATGCGCCTGCGCCGACTCCCGCCGACCACTCACCGCGCAGATGTTGCCGAGATTGCCCAGCGTCGCCGCAAGCGCGCGCCGATCACCCGTCAGGCGGTCGCACTCCAGCGCCTTGGCGTAGCAGGCATATGCTTCCGTGTAGTGCCCGCACGAGAAATGCTCGTTGCCTTGTCGATTCAGCTCTTCGGAAAGGCCGTTGCGAAGCGTCATCGCTACACCGACAACAGTCGCTCCACCTGTTGCTTGGCGCCGGCACGGATCGCGGCACCGTCTCCGACGAGGAGACTCTCGAAGTTGTAGTTCAAGAGACGCCGGAGTCCGACTTTGGCCTTGGCCACATCAGCGTACTTCTCCGCCGCCAGCATCGAGACGGCCCCGGCCGGCTTGCCGATTAAGGCATCTCCCACAATCAGCACGCCTCGCCCTTGCTCGATGAACAGCGCCGACTCTCCCGGAGACTTCTGGTCTTTCAGCTGAATCACCCAGATGCCGCCGGGCAGGAGCTCGCCATCCTGAAAGGTTTGGGTCGGTTTCAGATCCATCTGCCCCGCATCGGCTTCCGGGACTCGCAACTGACAGCTGAACTCAGCTTGACAGGCTGTAGCCTCACGCACGTGATCCCGGTTCGTGACGATGATGTAATCAACCGGACCGTTGCGGCGGATGAACGTGTTCGCCTCCGCCGTCATCGGAGGCGGATCCACCAGAATCTTGTGCTCGCCGACCAAGAGGAACAGGCCGTTGAAGTCGAGCAGTTTTTCCTCCGAAAACCATGACCATTGCCAGATGGCTGGAAGGATCTGTTTCATGATCTCACCGCACGACGCGCGGGAGTCGCGGGACATGTGTGACTTGTTGAAGAAATTCGTTCATTCCGTTATTGGCACGTCACGCCTTTCGCGCGTGTTCCACCCGCCGCATGGCCTCACAGAGCCGCGATGGCATCTTTGATGGTCTTCGTTACTTTGGTCAGGACATCTGCTTCGTTCGGGAGGTCAATGATGTCGTCCTCCGATATGGTGATAAACTTGCGGTTTGGCCCCTTCGTCAATGAGATGAGGAACATGCTATTGGACGG
>JBQTIO010000124.1:0-2247 GCA_052388075.1 Nitrospiraceae bacterium | reverse complement strand
CCGTTTGCCGCAAAAGGGAAGAAGATCGAGTTTGAGGTTGATGTGACGGACGGCGGAACCGCCAACCTCAAGGCTGAGATTAAGTAGGCCGCGTCTCCCATTGTCGCGGTCACGCGCACGGAAGGGCAGCGGAGGATTCCGCTGCCCTTTGTGTTTGTGCCGCATGTCCCGCCTGGTCGGCCGCCTTGCCTTTCAGTTTCCGCTCTAGATAAAATGTAGGCTTTCAAAGCCAAGAGCTGAGGGGAGTGGTGTGTCACGAGAACTCTCGCTCGCAGAAATCTTCCAGCTGGGTTACTACTGGGAAACCAAGATTCTCCTGACGGGGGTCAAGCTGGACGTCTTCTCCGCGCTGGATGGAAAGCCCAAGTCAGCGCGGGAGGTTGCGGGGCGAATCGGTGCCCATGAGCCGACGCTCACTCTCCTGCTGAACGCGCTCGTGGCGATGCGATTGCTGGCGAAACAGGGGGAGCTGTACCGGAACTCCTCAGCTGCGGAGAGGCATCTGGTCCGCCATTCGTCCGAGTACGTCGGCCATCTGCTGCTCCTGCACGATGCGGAGTGGAACAACTGGGGAAAGCTGGAAGCTGCGATTCGAACCGGACGGCGCTCGGTCGATCGGCATGTTTTCGAGACGGATCCGGAGTTGGGCGGCCATGTGCTGGCCGTCCTCCATCGCATCGGGCGGCAAAGCGGACCTGATTTTGCCAGGCGGTTGCAACTGAGCGGGCCGGTGCGCATGCTGGATCTGGGGGGCGGGGCCGGGACCAATGCCATTGCGTTCTGCCAGGTCTATCCGGAATTGACCGCCACAGTCTTCGATCTTCCTGCCACGCTGAACATGACGGAGAAGACGGTAAAGGATGCCGGGCTGGAATCGCGAATCCTGTTCCGTGCCGGAGACTTCAATAAGGACGAGCTGGGCGGTCCGTACGATCTCGTGTTGATGTCCGACATCCTCCATTATCAAACCTTTGATACGAATGAGACGCTGGTCAGGAAGGTGTTCGATCATCTGGCACCGGGCGGGCGGCTGATCATCAAGGATCGATTCCTGGATGAGGAGGGGACGGGTCCGGCCTGGACAACGGCCTTTGCCCTGCACATCCTGGTCAACACGCAGCAGGGTGGTTGTTACAAGACCGGCGATGCCATGCAGTGGATCATGAAGGCAGGATTTTCTTCCGCCGTGGAATTAGAACGGACCGCCGTGGTGCAGGGCCTGAAACCGTGAGGTGCGAAGCACAGTTCGTTCAAATAAGTTTTTAGTTTTGAGTTTTGAATTCGCATCTAACTCAAGACTAAACACTCAAAACTCAACATTCAGGAAGCACAAGTTACGAGCGACGAGGGGGGATAGTAATGGACTGGTTGCGGAACCCGGGTTTTCTAGGTACGCATGCCACGACCGGAGCAGATCTGAGCCAGTTGATGGCGACACTCTTTACCGTTTTGTTCGTGCTCGGGTGGGTGCAGGCGCGTCAACGGAAAGCCGATGTCCATCACTGGTTGATGCTCGGCGGGATGATCTCCATGCTGAGTTTTTTTATCGCCTATTATCTGTTCCGACAGCTCGGAGTGCTGGCCATCGAAGGGAAGGAAGGGTTCGGAGGCTCACAAGCGCTCTATGACTATGTGTTCATCCCCGTGCTCACGCTCCATATCATCCTTGTTATTATCGGTTTGATCATGGCGGTCTACATGGTCGTGCTGGGCTTTCGTTCGCAACAGATCGCCCAGGGCGTGCGCTCCCTTCGGGAATCTGTGCTGCAGACGACCTGGAAGAAAGTCGGGCTCCTCTTGGGCGGGATCACGGTTGTGGTGCTGGGGTTGTTTTTCTCGCGCGTCGCGACGGCCGGGTTTTCGATGCGGAAGCTGGAAGTCTATCTGGCCTTTCTGCTCCTGGTCGCGTTCGTCTTCGCGATCGAAATGACGATTCAGCGGATCTGGCCTGACGGGGCCAGGCGCCATCGCGCACTGGGCCGATTCACGATGGTTATCTACTGTGTGTTGTTCGTCACCGGCAGCTTCACCTATACCATGCTCTACATCCTTTATCCGGGCAAGATTGGTTAAACCGATGAGTGCAGATTCCGAAACGTTTCACGTTTCACGCGAGCTCATCATGCTGACTTGCAGCTGCGGGCGCTGGATGCATACGGAGGGAATCGAGGAGCGTCTCGGGGAGGATGGCGCGCCATCCTGGTTTGTCCGTTCCGAGTGTCGGGGCTGCGGGCTGAAGGTTGGCGT
>JBQTIO010000123.1:0-2738 GCA_052388075.1 Nitrospiraceae bacterium | reverse complement strand
GGCGAAGCCTGTCCGCTCCTGCTTGCGTCAGCCATCAAGGGTCGAGTGTTCTATCCTACACTAATCATTCCTCGAGCTTCAAAGAGGAAAAGTCCCCGTCGACTGAGCTCGGAACCTCGCACACCGGATAGTTCCCCGGCAGCTGCGGTGCCGGCTGGTTGCTTTCACCCGGTGTTTCCGGTACGGTGACGCGCGCCCTGAGCGAGATGGTCTCCATAGGCCTAGCGTTGATCCCCTCCGAGAAGAAATTGATCAAGACCACATGGTGCGTGGTAGGTCGATCCCTCACGGGGCTGGTCGGGCTCCTGTCTGCCGGATGCGCGAGCCCCCTGGAGTTCCCGCCCATGGGAGAGCCGCTGCCCTATACGGCCAGGCTGGAGATTGCCCAGTCGATCAAAAATCTGACGGCCGACTACACCGACTCCTGTGGTCAGCCGGTACAACTCCCCGTAGGACCCCAGATCGAGGAGGCCTTGATCGAAGCGGCCAGACGCACATATAAGGCCGTCGTCTATGATACGGACCAGCAAAGCGATCTCCAGTCCGACCTCGTACTCAACATTGACCTCCTCGGCTGGTCGTTCGACCTCAATAAGGACGACCTGTACGACCGCGCCCCTACCGTCCTGCAGCTAAACGCGATCGCGCGGGTCTCCGATGCGAAAGGCGCCGTCGCGCGCGAAACGGAAATTCAGGTCGCCCGACGAGAGCGCCTTCGGCTCGAGCAGCTCGCCAAGAACTGCAACTATCTCATCACCCCCTTTATCAGGGACATCGCCGTCGAATTTGCGTCCAGGATACTTCTGGACACCAGGCTCGCGTTTCAGGGGCGGGAGAATCCACCGGCCGCATGGGCCGGATCGGCGGCGCTCGCACGCTCGGCGCCCTCCGCCCTGTCGCCCCTGAGATTCAAGGCGATGCTGCTCGACGAGAACGGCAACCTGGTGCTGGAAGGAGGTGAGCATCTGCGCGTGCGCGTGGATGTGATCAACACCGGCAGCAACCCGATTCAGAATGCCTCGGCCTCGCTCACAGGTACACCGTCGATCCTCGGGCAGTTCCCCACCACCACATTGACGATCCCGCCGCTACAGCCCGGCGAAACGAAATCGCTGGAATTCATCGCCACGATGCCCCCCGCGGCCCAATCGCAACAGGCGGAAATCCATGTCGCCGTGGTTGAATCCGACGGCACAACGGCGGCACCGTCCCAAACGCTGTCGCTGACGATCGAGCCGAGCGGAGTCGGACCGGACGATGTCGATCAAATCCCCTTCTCGGCCGCGGGCTTTCATCGCCCCCATACCTATCTCGTCTCCATCGGGGTCGGCACCCATCGCGACCTCCAGATCCAGCCCAGAAAATATGCAGCCGTGGATGCCAAGATGGTCGCCGGCTATTTCCGGTCTCTTGGGGGTGTCCCCTCCTCCAACATACGGTTGCTCCAGGATCGGAAGGCCTTCCGTTACGAAATCGACGAGGCGCTGCTCGACTGGTTGCCGTCCAGGGCGGGGAAAGACGCGGTGGTGATCGTCTATTTTTCAGGCCAGGCGATGGTTGACCCGACGGGAGAGATCCTCTTGGTTTCGTACGGAGGCGGTCAGACCGTCCCAGCCCTGCTCTATCCGCTCAAAGACATCGAGGCGGCGCTGTCCCGTCTCAAGACGAAACAGGTCATCCTCCTGTTCGATGTCAGGGCATCGAAACTCCAGAGCGATGCCGGCACGAAACCCGTCGCGCCCAATTGGACGCCCGGCGGGGCACACACGATCGGATTGATTGGCGGCGAAGGATTCGTCAAGGGGTTGGAGGACGACAAGCACCATCACGGTTTATTCACCTACTATCTGCTGCGGGGACTGCGAGGAGACGCCGACACCAATCGGGATCGAGCGGTGACGCTCGGAGAACTTGCCTGGTACGTGCGCCAGAAAGTCGCCTGGGCGGCGAAATCACAGTTCAACGTTGAGCAGCGCCCGCAGATACTTCCCGCCCTCAAACCAGGCGACAAAGCCGCCTCACTCGTGCTCTCAAGACTTGCGTCCATCGCTGGCTCGGAGGCACCCTAACCCTCGGTATTCAAAACCCATCTAGCCTCTTACAGGATCACAGCCCCTCCTTTGGGAGATCGTTTGCAATCAACCGGAATTGTTCGCGGGTGGATTCGAGGTCGTCGACGATTTCACCCGACGGAAATTGTTCCTGGCACCGTTCTTTGCTTCATAATGGTGGCCCTTGACAGCAATATACTAAAACTTGCGTATTACATGCCGTGATCCAAAAGCCAATCGTGCAGCTCGGGTCTTCGCCGAGTGATCTTCAGGCGTTCCCGCAGGATGCCAGGCGGTTAGCAGGTTTTCAGCTCCGCCAGGTCCAGCAGGGTTTAGAACCGGCCGACTACAAACCGCTGCCGACGATTGGTCCTGGTGCCTGCGAGATCAGAATTCATACTGCGGTGGAACACCGCGTCTGTTACGTGGCCAAGTTCGCGGAAGCAATTTATGTGCTCCATGCTTTCGAGAAACGGACCAGAAAAACGTCGCAGCATGATGTGAAACTTGCCAGGCAACGCTATCAAGCCCTCATGGCACAACGCTGAGAGGCGAGTGAACGAAAAGGGAGAAGCATCATGAAGCTCAAGATGACACGGTCCAGTGGCAATGTCTTCCGTGACCTCGGGTTTCCGCGCGAGGAGGCCGAGCATCTGCTGGTCCGCGCAGACCTCATGATTCAGGTCC
>JBQTIO010000122.1:0-29399 GCA_052388075.1 Nitrospiraceae bacterium | reverse complement strand
CCAGCACCATGGTATTGCCGAGAATGTTGGCCTGCACGGCGTCCAGCGGACGCGCGTTGGCTTCCTCGATGTCGGACAGGCCGGCAAAGTTGTACACCACGTCGCATCCGCGCACCGCCTGCTGCACAGCCTCGAAATCCAGGATGCTCCCCCGCACCTTCCGTTGAGTGCCCTGGACGTAGGGGGAGTCTTTCACATCGAACACGATCACGTCATGCCCCGAGGCCGTCAACGCATCAGCGACATGACTGCCGAGAAATCCCGCGCCTCCGAAGACTGCAACGCGCATCAGTCAGCGACTCCTTTCTCTACTGCTCCCAACACCATTACTGGCATTGCGCTACCACCATCATATGCGAGCTCAACCCACGGTCCACCACAAACTGTTGAAGCTGCTCTCTCCCATCCTCTTTAAGTTGAACCAAAAAGTTCTCCCAAAACCGATCAAAAAACACTTTGCCAAGACTGTTTTCCAGGATGCTTATATCCAACTTGCCGGGCGTTGAAACCTCCAGCACCTGAAACCCAGTTCTTTCCAGAAGCAACTTGATTGAGCCTGGATTGAGAAAATTGATGTGATGTGGCGGGTGCACGCTCTTGGATTTCTCCCAGAGAACCTGTATATCCAAGCCTAGCCCATTGAGGGTTGTCAGAATCAAGAGTTCGCCGGGCTTCAAAAGGCGCTTGCAAGATTCCAAAAATGCCTTGGGATTGTGGACATGCTCGAGAAGCTCAAAGCTGGTGAGTGCCCCGCATTCGGCCGGACCGATCGGCAAATCGGTGCGCACAGCATCTTCGACAAACAATGGCACCACGGATATTCCTTTCTGTCTGCAGACGCTAGCCAGTTCAGGGGAGGGCTCAATCCCAAAGATGCGAGCCTGTGTTACGATTTTCCCGATCTCCTCGCAGAATACGCCATAACCAGCGCCTACATCTCCGATCCATCCCACCTCTGTCTTGGCCGAACGGGCCGAGTACTTTCGAACTTTCTCCATGACGGCGAGTGCTCGAGGAGCAAAGAGACGTTCCCGCCTTGCTGATTCGGTTTTCTCATAGAAATCCGTGGCCCAAAACTTGACCGAGGGAGCTTCCTGATAATAGCGTCGGAATGCGTCCTGGCCAGGACGAGGATTCACAAATAAGGTCTTACAGACGCTGCACGTCTCGTATGAGAATCCGTGTTTACGAAAAGCACCGGTCGCTCCAGCGCCATCGCAAGCAGGGCAGTTGATCCGAGCAAACGGAACCTCTCCGAAGTACAGCTTCGTATCACGTTCGGCCAGAGCAAGGAACTGATTAAAAACCGCCTCGGGGCGGATGTCGCGTTCCTTCACCAGCCAACTCCAATTTTCACTTGATGGCGTCTAGACGGTCTACTCACCGCCACTCACAGTGAACGTCTGGCCCGTAATGAAATCGCCAGCTGACGACAGCAGGAACAGAACCATTCGCGCGACATCGAGAGGCGAACCGGGCCGCTTGAGCGGAATTTGCGCCACGCGCGCCTCCCATTCCTGTTTGGACTTGAATGTATGAAATGACGTCTCGATTACACCGGGCCGGATGACATTGGCCAGCACGTGATGGGCGGCGCCGGCCTTGGCAAGACTTAGTGTCACTGCCTCCAGAGCCGCCTTGGCCGCCGAGTAATGCAGGGAACGCGGCGACCCTCCGAATTTCACTCCGACCGAACTAATATTGACGATCCTCCCTCCACCAGCTCTCTGCATGTGCTTGAAGGCTGCCTGGGCCATAAAGAACGGTGATTCCACGTTGAGCAGAAACGTCTGCCCCCACGCCACCTCATCCAGATCGAGAAACGGAACCGCTCCGATCACAGCCCCTGCATTATTCACCAGGCCATCCAATCCCCGAAGCCGTTCGATAGCTTCAGGCACAAGACAAGCGCAGGCTTCCCTGCTCAATAGATCGGCTTCGAATCCTTCCGCCTGGCCTCCCGCTGTTCTGATTTTTTCAATCAACTTCTGCGCGTCGGCTTTCCTCCCATGATAATGTACACCGACCACGGCACCCTCGGCCGCCAGCAATTCAGCTGTTGCCGCACCGATGCCGGAGCTGGCACCTGTAATCAGCACCCGCTTGCCATAAAGCTGACCAGCGTTAACGGTCGTAGGGCGTGGTTGTTTCTGAGAAGCCATGTTTCCTCAGCCAGAATTCGACCTGCGGCACTTGCCATTCATAATCCACATCCAGGCCTCCCCACTGTTTCAACGGATAGATACGCTGCCCCATCCACTTCTGCGGGAGCATGCCCTGATGCAGGGCCTCCAGACAACGGGGCCTGACGATTGATGCACTCATATCGGCAAACCAAACATCGCCCTGCGAATCCCGATCGCAGTTCAACATCTTCGGGTCGCCGAAAGTCTCAAACGGAACGAACGGCTGCAACAGCCCGTCGGAGCCGACCTTCCTCGCCCGGAGGGGGCTCCACATGTTATAGCGGGAAACAGTCACCGCCGAATCCAAACTCCGATCGCGGCGCAAGACTTCAACGCCTTCGTCTATCGTTTGTGCAGTAATGGTGGGGCCATTGCAGAAAAGCAGGACCACGAGTTCGATTTCCTTCTTCAGCACGTTGCGAATGTGCCAATAGCCATGCACATAGGCGTCTTCCCCAAGCGCCGTAGCCGTGCAGAGTTCCGGCGGGCGATCGATAAGCGAGGCGCCATACTCCTTCGCAATCTCGCGGATGCGGGGTGAGTCCGTCGAGATGTAGACCTCGTCCACTGACTTGGCATGGCGGGCGGCCAGGAGCGGATACACCATCAATGCCCGCCCTAACACAAGCGCCGTGTTCTTTCCCGGAAACCCGAGGCTGCCATCCCGGCCCAGCAACAATGCAACGATCATCTTAAATCACTGTACAACGATTGCAAGGTGAACATTGCGACCGTTGCTTCTCCAGGTGCCGTTCGCGGAGATGCTGATAGCCATCCGATTTCCAGAGATCACCCAGTCCGTGTTCAGTCGCCTTGCCAATTGCCATGGTGGATTTGTAATCAACGTCGCAGGGATTGACAAGACCGTCCCACCAGATGAACATCCTTCGCCACAGGTCCGAACAGGCCGTAGTGATTCCGTTGACCGGCTGCACGTAGGTATTCTCCCAGGGATTATATTTGACGAACGCGACCTGGTCCACCATTTCACCCCAGAACTTCTCCATTTGGTCCAGATCGGGCGTGCCCGGCACCTGAACGCCGGATACTCTTGTGATCGTCCTCGACTTGGGATAATGCTTCGTCTGAATCTCGCGGAACCGTTTCACATTTTTTAACACGCGGTCAAGCGAGCCACCTACCCGCAACTGACTATAGGCCGGTTCTGACGCAGCGTCAGCGGAAAAAACCAGCGTGTTCAGATCCGACTGCAAGATGGCATGGCACTTGGCCTCGTCGAGAAACCAGGCATTGGTGTTCATCTTGAGGGCCAGAAACTTTCCGGTCGCATAGGCGAGCATCTCCTCGATTTTCGAGCAGATAAGAGGCTCTCCGCGGGAGGCCAGCGTGACTGCCTCGCATTTTCCGGCCGCCTCATCGACGACCCGCTTGAACGTGTCCAACGACATCATCCCCATGTGCCCGCCGCTCTTCTTCGTGAAATCCTCGTCGATCTGGTAGCAGAACACGCAGCGGTAATTGCAGACGGATGTCGGTTCGATCTGGAGACAAGGGGGAAAATCATCCAGAATCTTGCGCTGAGGGAACTTCTCGTACCGGTAACGGTAAAAGAGATACCGGGGAAGTTCGTCATCGGAAAGCCGGTTGATCTCCTCGATCACATACGTCTGGAGAACGAAGGGGGAACCGTCTCCGTGCGTAGGCGCAAGGCCGAGCAGTTCCTCGCACGCTTCACGCACCCGGCCCTGTTGGTAGGCATTCAACCCGGGCCCCACCAGGCCATCGTGGACCGCCCGGACGCGGGTGAGCACATCCTTGACGGGCCCATGATGACGGATGCCGGCGAAACTGTCCTGCTTCTTATACGTGACGTCAGGCATGACCCGATTGTCTCATGTGATATTCATCTTCGGGAACCAACAGACGGAGTGGCTCTCCCTTGAAGAAGCGCACCGCCTCCTCCGTGGCCTCCAATTCCATCCGCGCTCGGCAATCGCTCGACATGGAACCCATGTGGCAAGTCAACAGGCAGTTCTCGATCGTCACCAATTCCCCCGAATAGGGCTCCTGGCCGAAGACATCCAGCGCGGCGCCTGCCAGCCGGCCCTGTCTCAGAACCTGCGCCAGATCGTGCTCGTTGACCATTCCACCGCGCGAGGTGTTGATGAGCACAGCGTCAGGTTTCATCATGTCCATCTCGCGTCTCGTGATCAAATTGTTCGTCAGCGGAGTCAGCGGAATGTGCAACGAGATGATGTCGGATTCCTTATAGATTGTATCCTTCTCCACCCACTGAACGTGGTGAGTCATTCCGAATTCGCAATCAGGCGCCAGATCGTTGGCCAAAAGCCTCGGAGCAAACCCCTGCAGATGTCGGATCAGCCGTTTCCCTACACGCCCGACGCCGATCACGCCGACAGTTAATTCAGATAAGCGCCGCCCCAATAAGCGGTGCCAGATCCCGCCGCGCATCGCCCGATCCGCCTGCGACAACGACCGCAGGAGCGACAGCATCAACCCCATCGTCATTTCCGCAACAGCCGGCGCCGGTGCATCCGGCGTATACGACACCAGAATATCTCGTTGGCGGGCCGCCTGCAGGTCCACGCTGTCCAGGCCGATGCCAACGCGCGAGATCAGCCGGAGCCGCTTAGCACGGTCGAGCACGGCAGCCGTGATCGGTTCGGTGCCGGCAATCAGGACGTCTACTTCGCCGATCATGTTGGCCAGTTCCTCCGGACGCAGCCGGCGTCCGATGGGATTGATGACATACTCGACGCCTTCCTGATCGAGTAGGTCCAGCGGCTTGCGGTTGACGTCGCCAAACGGAATTGTCGTGACCAGAGCCCGCCGCCCCTCAGGTCGTCTTTCCGGCCTCGCTGCAGAAATAGGACGCGCATCGCGCGCGCTATAGGGCGTTGTCTCCTGTGAGAACCCCTGCCGACGGAGCCATTCCTCGATAGCCGGAACCTGCCACACATAATCCACATCGCCATACCCTTCATGGACGAGCGGGAAGACGCGATGCTTCGCGCAGTCCATGGGCCAATCCGACAGTCCCTGCCTGTTCTGAACCGCGGTTAGCACGCGCGGCCGGAACACCCACAGCAGCGCATCTGGGAAATAAGCTTCATCCGTCTTTTGGGACGTTTCACCGTCAGCCGCATAAGGACGGAGTAGCCCGCCATCGCCCATACGTAGTGCGTAGGACGGATGGAACTCATTGCGCAGCGAAACCGACATCACGGCGTCGAGCGAGGGGTCCTTCCGAAGAATTTCAACGCCGTGGTCAATCAGTCCCCCGGTGACGGTAGGCGCATTGCAGAGCAACAGCACAACGGCTTCCGGAGTCTCGCCGACAGCCTGGACAACCTGCGCGGCCGCCACCATCACTACGTCGGTCAGACGGACCGACGGCCCGCTGATCTCAGGACTCCGCGATAGCGTCGTTACACCCAACCCGGAAGCCACCCGTTCTATCGAGAGAGAGTCCGTGGTCAGGAAGATTCGATCCACCTCCTTCGCATTCTGCGCAGCGAGAATCGGGTAGACCAGCATTGGCCGGCCCAACAGCGGGAACGTATTCCGCCCCGGGAACTTCCGATCCTCGCTCTGTCCGGCTATCAACGCGACAATCACGCGACGTCCATCCCGATCAACAGTCACCGGCAGAAAATATAGTTGTACATCCGTGAGGCCGGACCACTGTCGCCCCCGTGGACGTATTTGTGCTTGGAGTGCAACTTCATCCCGCTCCGTTCAAGAAGAGATACCAGCTCCGCCGAATGAGGATCTCCCTCAAGTATCTCGACCAGAACACTTCTCAATGCGACGCTGGCCAGCGTCATCTTGGCACCTTTCAGAATACTCAGTTCGGTTCCATCGACATCGAGCTTGATATGGGTGGGAAGCGGAAGCGCAAACTGCCGAATGAGATCATCAAGAGCAAAACTCAAGACAGACTGCTTCACGACAGGCTGAAATCTGTCTCCCTTGTAATCAACTGCCTGCCCTAAGGCATGTAACGCACCGCCGGGCAGCAGAGAGCTATAGTTAAGAACCTCCAGCGCGGTTCGATCCGACAGCGCCACTTGAAGCGGGACGATACACTCCTGGCAGTTGTTGAGGACGATATTCGTGCAGAGCTGCTTGAACGTCGGAAAGCTCGGCTCAAAGGCATATACGCGGACCTTGCCTCCAAAGCGTTTGGCCGCTACCAGTGCATAGGCTCCGACATTCGCACCAACGTCGAAGTAAACATCTCCCTCTTGGAAGCAAGTGTGTATCCATTCGATGGTTTCAGGCTCTTTGGCGCAAGACTGTAAGCGCGTACCGTACTCAACTTCTGATTCTATCTGTAGGAGAATCTCGGCTGGTTCATAGTCCATTTTCTTGACTAGAATTGTATGACTCTTGAGAAACAGCACAACGCGCTCGGGTAGCAGGTGACAGACCGTCGACCAGATGGAGACTGCCGCCTTCCGCATGCTGTCTCGAAGAGCGCGGAGTCGGATGATCTGGTGAGCGGAAAGGAACCGGCGAAGCAGGGCTCTCATTATGTCGCCATTCCAGCCATCTAAAGGTGTGCCATCTTTAATTGAAAATTGACATGAGAACAAAGCCAGGCCTCAAGCCGCTCTGGTCCGGAGATAATAGGAATTCCATGCGCAGCCCTGTCATCGCTCTGCAATTGACCGGTAGGATCATAATAAATGGAGGGCTTGCCAAGCTCCCTGGCGATTAACGCCGTCGAAGTAAACGGCATGGAAATCACCGCGCAACTTCCCTCGATGGCCCGCACAGCAGCGACGTCCGGGTCAACCAACACAATGTCTCCCCGCTTGGGTAGCCTGTCTGCAAAATGCCGGTACCGAGGATGTGCGATGTTGCCAATTTTTCGCTTGCGCTTCCACAGCATCACCGCATCCATCCGGTGCGCGGCATCAGCAATGTGCTCCAGAAACCCTTCGCTGGTGGCAGGAACATAGAATTCGTAATCGGCCCCCAATAAACAGTATCGGGATGGCCGGTGAGGCGTGATATCGAAAACCACGACTCCGGGCTTGTTCAGTTGCGGCATTTCGACAGCACTGCTCTGGAACCAGATTGGCCCAACGACACTTATGTGCGAGCCCTTGCCGACGGCACGGCGGATAAAATCCGATTGATATTCGTCCCAGACCAGGTAGTGAGGCCAGTTCATGGCCTGCCACCCGTACGTGAGCGCCGGGTACCCGTCAGGACGCTTAAAAGATTCGCAATTAGTCGAGTAGAAATAGAAGGTTATCCGCGAGCCATGCTTTTCCGCTTCGTACGTCCAGAGCGGACGGTAGATCCAGCCAGAGTTGTGAAACAGGTAGTCCCGGGCCACACTGTCGGGCTCATGCATGCGTATTGTTGCGGCCAAAGAGGCTTCGCCAAGCATAAGCGCATGCCACCAACGACCACGCAAAAGATCGAAAATTGCACGTGCGCTTGATGCAGCACTCCACCCAATGAAGCGTGCCAGAGCGCCGATGTGAGTCAATGGCGGGATAGCCGATGGCACCGGGATGACGGGCATGCCGTCAACGGCACTCGGAGCGACACCTGCGACACTGTGGCAGAGTGTATCGAGTTCGCCAACTCTGCCGGACCATAGCCGGTACCAGGTAACGATGTCGTGGCTGCGTCCGTCCTTGCAAGGCTGGGGCAGGTTGCCCGCAGCAAGTGCGCCAAAATACGCAAACCTTCCCAGTGCCCGAAACGAGGGACGGATTATTTCCTTAACGCTGCCGGCAAGTTGTCGTGCGATTAACACCAGTCCGTACGCGAGGAGCAAGGCCACAAAACCGTTCCATGCCAGCGCCGAGCGGATCTTTGCGACCTTGAAACCGTGCTGTTCGACAATTTGACGCCATTCAGGCGGCACAGGGTGAACCACATCGGAGCCGGGCTTTCCGAGCGCGTAGAGCAGTGCCTTGTTGAGATTCGGCCCGCCCACACGAATCAGCAGATACTGCCGGATGGCAAGTTCCGCATCCTGCAAGCCGGCGCCGAAAATACGCCTTGAAGCGCGGCGTGTGCATTGGTTTAACCTGGTGTTTGTCAGGGCCTCTTTGACAGCCGTAATTTTGCCGAGTTGGTTCGATACTTTCAGGAACCGATAGCCCCGCATCATGCGCCTCAGACGTCGGCGCCCCCTGCGTTGCAGCCAATCAGTAATGACAGGTATTTTCATGCGAGAGGTAAGATGCCGCATAGCCTGGAGCGCCGGCAAAGGAGCTACGGTTCCTGGTTTTCAAGACGCCAGACCATGGTGATTGCCCCGGGCATCGGCTTCTGAATATGGGGAGTATTGGCCGCCACAAACCCGACCTTCTCATACGCCTTCACGGCTGTAATATTATCCTTGCTGACACCCAGCCAAATCTGCCTGATATTGCGATGCTCTTTGAGCCACTGCGCGCTTGCATGGAGAACCTCCGACGCCACCCCCCTGCTCCGATAGGCAGGATCCCCAACCAGCATGCCCACGATGGCGTAGCCCAAGCCGGAGTCCACCGGTTCATATTTGATATTGCCGATGTGCAGTCCGGAGGCTTTCTCGAAGATGCCGAGGAAAAGAATGTCGTCTCGTCCAATTCGCTCAAGCACATACTGCCTGAGGTCAGAGAGCTTGCGCACAGTTGTTGAGGCGGCGATGAACTTCCTGGCTTCCGCATCACTCAGCCAGCCGAGATATCTTTGCGTGACATCGTCTTCGGTCAGCTCACGGAGCAGAAAGCGTTCGGTGGCAATTTCAACCATAGCATCATGGCAGTTTCGATTTACTCATTAGGGTCTCGGACTGTACCAAGCCACAACGCTGTCAATTTCATGCAGCAACTCCGCGGAGCGGACAGCCACCAAGCCGTGCTTCTCATAGCCGCCACGGTAGTCGAAGCTCTGCCCCGTGAACTGTGTCAACAATCCGCCGGACTCCTGCAGCACAAGATGCGCGGCGGCAACATCCCAGTCCCTTATACGCACATCCTTGACAAAAACATCCGCCACTCCTTCGGCAACGAGGCATATCTTGAGTCCGATGCTGCCGCTTTCCAGGTAGTCCGTGCAATGCAAGTCGCGAAACAGGTGGTGAGCAACCCCTCTCGGCTGCGGATAGTTATCGACCATAGTCAGCCGTTGCCGGCTAACCGACCGGACTTTCATGGGACAACCGTTAACCGTCGCGCCATCATCACGCACGGCCATGTAGAGCTTGTCCAGAGCCGGGGCATATACGCCGGACAGTTGGGGCACGCCCTCCCGAATCAAAGCCGCCTGGCAAACGAACCCGGGAAAACCATGAGCAAAACTCGCCGTGCCATCTATCGGATCAATCAACCAGTACTCCTGAGGCCGGCCCTCGCTCTGTGAGCCGATACGCTCTTCGCTGACAATGGCAATATCGGCAATCCGTCGCAGTTCAGCGCTTAATCTCTCATCAGCGATCAGGTCGGCAGCCGTCTTGTATTGCATGCCTTCCCATCTGCCGTCCGTATAGCCTTTACGACGGCATTCCATGATGCTGGCTCCGACTCGCTGCAAGGCCATGGCCAGTTCAGCGCGCATTCAGCCCCGCACCCTCGCCGCTTGCAGGTCGTGCTGAACAATCTCGACCAATTCTCTGATCCGCTGACGAAAAGTCACCGCCAGCATCCCATATCTAGCTTTGAGCCGTTCCAGATACATTGAGAACGGTTGAACACGCGCCGGCGGCAGTTCCCGGTTCAGTCCGCAACACGCTGCAACTTCGGCAACGGCAGCCGACACGCTGAATTCACCTTCATACCCTATATTGACGGCCTGAGGCGGACGGTCATGTGGGGCCACGGCTGCCTTGACCAGATACTCGGCAGCATCCTGGACACCCAGGGCCGCCCATATGCCGGGTGAAACCATCGGCTCGAATTGTCCACGAGTCAGAAAAGATTTTGCTGCGTTATACAGCAGACCGGAACGCCGCGGCAGCCCAAAGAGTCCCGGAAGGCGCAAGGCCACGTCACCGGAACAATTCCGAGCGAATAAGACTTCCTCGGCCCGCCACTTGCCATGGGCATACCATACGACCGGTGGCTGCGCATCATCCTCATGAACCGGGAAATTCGTGGCCCCCGCATAGACCGTCATTGACGAGGCAAAAACAACAGGACAGATTGCGTTCTCCGCGATCAATTCAACCATTGCGACACTGAGCTCGGCTGCCTGAGCATCGTTATAGTCGGATGCTGACTTAGGAACCACGGCGGCGCAGTGGATGATGACGGACGGCTTGACCCGATCCAATAAATCTCGAACCGCTCCCCTGTCGGCAAGATCGCAGGCCGCCCCAACCCTGCCGCTACGGCTGGTGGCGACGCACGCCAGACGCTTCCCCTTCAAATTGGCCAGCACATGCTGTCCTAGATAGCTGGCCGCCCCGGTCACCAGGATGCGCACTAAATCATTTCCCACGTGATCCACTGATCCTCTTCAATATCGGTGCGCGCCACCCGGCCGACGACCGCATCGGCCAGATGTGGAGGAATACCCAATCCGGGACGCTTGGCGGTGATCTTGTCCGGTGTAATCACTTCGCCTTTAGAGATTCTGACCTTAGCATGGAGGCTGCGCCTGCCCTTTTTAAACATTTCAAGCTCTTCCAGGCGGGGGCCTGTCTTCGCGCCATCGCCCTGTGCGGCTTCAACCTCTCTCAAGCGGAGCATCATCTGTTTAAGCGGCTCGGGCTCAATTGCAAAGGGGTGATCGGGGCCCGGGATAGTTCGGTCCATCGTGAAATGCTTTTCAACAACGCAGGCCCCCAGGGCGACCGAGGCCAGACACACATGGTCACCCTCGGTGTGGTCTGAATACCCCGTGAGAACGCCAAACGCGTCGCGCATGACGCGCATGGCGCGCAGATTACTCAGAGGTGCGGGGGCCGGATAGAGAGACGTGCACTGCAGCAAAACAATGTTCTCGTTCCCCTCCTCCTTGCATATGGCGACGGCGCGCTGGATATCCATCCAGTCGGCCATGCCCGTCGACAGTACGACAGGCCGCCCTGTTCTCGCCATATGGCGGATAAGTGCCAGGTCGGTGAGATCGAACGAGGCAACCTTGAATGCCGGCACACCCAGTTGATTGAGTTCATCAATCGCCTCGATATCGCATGGGGAGGAAAGGAAAAGCAGATTGCGACTCTCGGCATACTGCTTGAGGGGAGCATGCCACGATCGATCGAGTTCCAGGCTCTCGATGAGATCAAACGTGTTGCGATCGTTTAGATAGGAAAATCCCGGAGTGTTTTTGGAGTAGTGGCTCCTGGCACGGAAGGTCTGAAACTTGACGGCATCGACACCCGCCTCAGCAGCAGCGTCAATCAATCGTTTCGCCAAACCCAAATCATGGTTGTGATTGGAACCGATTTCTGCGACGACGAAGCATGGCTGACCATCCCCGATCCATCGGCCAGGAACAATCTCGAACTTGAGTTCCCTGCTCATCTCAACTTCTCAAAACGAACTCATCATGCCGGGCTTTGAATCTTACAAGCTGATGCTGTTCGAGAAATAGTTTGTCCAATGACGCCGTAACTGAACACCCACGGCAAACGGCTGAAGATCGTCACACCGAACATGGCCAAGAAACACGGCTATGGGATCGATGCCCGCCGCCACGGTCAGGCACAACGTGGTCGAGACACGAGGATTGATTTCGAAGGGAAGGACGTTCCCTTCGGAGGTTAGCATCAATTGAACGTTGTAACACCCGCTGGCCGGGGCAGCCTGGTGTATTTCCCGGCAGGTGTCAATGACCCGTGGTTCCGCCTCGGTTTCTGCGCGCAGCGTGATGCCGCGTTTAACGCTGACCCTGGCAGGCACGACAGCCCGCAGGCGGCCCTCGGCGTCGGCAGCCATCTGGACAGTGTATTCGGTGCCTTCGATTTTTTCCTGCAGCAGCGTGTTTTCCGCTGCACTGCCCTCTGTCAGGCCCAATGCCACTGCCTCTGCGCTGGAGTGTAACACCCGAACCTCCCTCGACCCCCGACCATGCCGTGGTTTGGCAATGCAGGGAAAACGAAGGCCATCGAGACCGTCGGCCAGGGTCCGGCTGAATGGCACTCGAACCTGCTTCTCTGACAAAGCCCTGACCATGGACAGCTTATCCAGCATCGTTCCCACGTAGCCCGCATGGGGCAGAAGCAAACGGGTGGGCGCCAGCACATCCCTTCCCCGCGCCAGTACGAGCAACTCCTCGTCTACGCCCGGAACCAAAAGATCAATGCTCAGCCGGTGGCACAAATCGGCCATCTTGCCAAGAAAGTCCGGATCGGATGCCCACGGCAGTTGATGGCGACGATCTTCCGGTATCGCAGGATCGACAGCCAACGGATCGGCGTCGCCGAAATGGAGCACGTAGCGATGCTTCAACAAGCGCCATATCGCTTCGCTCCCCGCCCCACCGCCCCCTGTAAACAGGATTCGCATGGTGGTTATTCTTCATGCGGAAGATGACCAGTACCTATCATTGGTTTGCTTTTGTATAGCCTCCGATCAGTAAGCAGCGAACGCTTCCAGCGTCTTACCCTTGCTTCAACCCGCTTGAGAGTAACGCGGGATGGCAAATATGCTCTGAGCTGGCTGCTGCGATTCGTGAGGGTTGAGACCGGAAAACACGCATCTCCTTGGAAGAGGACGACTGGGCTGTAAATCCAAGCCGCGTGAACACCGCGCAGGAAGCCTGGTTGGTCTCCTTCACGTCGGCACGAAGCGTGCCCGGCAGGCTGTCCCGCACCATACAGACTCCCATCGTGATCAGCTTTACAGCCCAGTGGCGGCCGCGCACGAAAGGGTCCAATGAATAATCGACATGGGCCTCGTCATCTTCAATATCAAAACGGATCTGTCCAACGGGCAACGTTGATGCTTCAAGCACTAGCAACCGACAGTCACCATCGGCAAGTTTGTTACGAAACCATTCCTGATGAACCCTCCAGGGAATAGGGTCTTGATTGATCGATTGCCGGCGCACCTCTGCCTCGTTTACCCAGCCAAAGTAGAGTGCCGCATCCTCCTGCTGCGCAGGCCTAAGGCGCAATTGCGTTTCGGTCGAGGGATCGATCAGTTCCGCAAGCCGCTGCGCTCCCAACCCGTCCACAAGGGCATGTCCGTGGGAGGAGAAATCCATCAAGCCATGCGAGTCATGCACCATGGCAAGAATGCCATGACGTAGTTGCTCGGGTTGAAGATTTGAAACAGGTCCGAGATAATTGATTAAGCGTGACTCTGCGAGTGACTTGCAGACGGCTATCTGGTTCCCGGCCATGCTCACCACGAGTGACGGCAGCCCCAGGCACAGCCGTTCCCAGGTAGTGGCGCCACCGGCACCCACCGACATATCGGCCTGCGCCATCAGATCCGCGAGATGGGGCCGGGAATCGTAGAGAGCGGTGCGCGGCCTTTGTGACACCTGTCGCTCAATGGCTTCGCGGTGGGGGTTATTGGCACCCGCCACGACATCAACCTGCAACTCGCGCAATTCGGGAGCCGAGAGCGCCTCCAGTGTCATTCCGGTAACATTGTCAAGGTCGGACCCCCCAAGAAACACCAGAACGCGTCGCACATGTCCATCGCGAGAAGGCGTGGCCTTCCGGAAGGCTGCATATTCGGGGCGTAGCAGGGCATAACGAGGCCCCAGCAAGCGACGGCAGCCTGCCGGCACCAGGTTCCGATACCGGGTTTCGACATCTGTCCAATAATTTTGATCGAGCAGGACATCGCAGTCATGCGGACGATCGGCCAAATCATCGATCACCAGCAGTTTGCCGGCGTGCGGGCGCAGTGCATGCTCCCACCGAGCATCCAATCCGTAATGGTCCACGATCAACCAGTCCGGCTTGGCTCCCTTGAGCGTTTCAATGGTTTCGGCGGCGTCTGCCTGCTGGGTGACAACCAGCCACGCAGCGTAATCTTCGGCGGTCCCGGCAGCCCTGCTTGATGTCGGCAGCGCGGCGACCGGTATTCCTGCATTTCGAAGCATGTCAATCGCGTGCCCTGCATGCGCGCGACAGACAAAACTGACGCTCGCACCGCGCCGCCGCAAGGTCTCCGCCAGCGTCAGACAGCGCATAAGGTGTCCGGTGCCCATGCGTACCGACGCATCGACGCGAAAGACCACTTTCATACCAGTTGTCTCCCTAACATGAAGGCTTCGGCGGCTTCGGCACCGATAGTGGCGCCGCGCCAGCGGGCCAGGTGCTCCACCCCCTGCTTTGATCGCGGATGGGGCCAGGGGCGCAACTCGGCGGCATACGCATCCAGCGCGGCCAGTTTACGATCGAGCGTGGCCGAGATGTCGACAAACCAGTTGGGGGCAAAGACAGGCGCACTCTCCGGCAACTGCCATTCAGTACTCGACGGCACTTCAAAGCACAGAAGAGTCTTGACCGGGTGGCCGTGCTGCGGACGGCAGGCTGTGACCACGGCCTCGTGGATGCGCCGGTGGTCAATGTTCAGGTCGCCGGCGTGATGCGTAAAAATGGTGTCGGGCCGGCGTGCGGCAATCAGATCCTCCACAACCTTGGTGATGTCGAGCAGTGCAACGGTGTCCATGCGGTTGTCCGGAAAATCTCCGAAGGACACGGACTTCACGCCGAGCGCATCGCAAGCTTTTTGAGCGGCTGTGCGACGCGAGGCCACCTCGGCATGCCGGCTGGGGCTTGGCTCACGGGAGAACACACCGTCGGCCAAAAAGGCCACATGCACCTGCGCGCCCTGGCTGGCCAGTAGTGCCAGCGTCCCACCGCAGCCGAGAACTTCATCGTCGGGATGGGCGGCAACGATAAGAATGGACTTGTTCATCAATTCATCCTCTTAAACCCGGCATCGCACACCGGCCCCTTGAGCAGGCTCATGACTTCCTGCCCCTCTTCGCATTCCCTGATCAGCGCGAAAACGGAATCCAGCGCCTGGAAATACTTCGCCACAACCTCGGCTGTGTGCTCGGTGCATACATACACGCTTGTCCCGGCCAGATAGCCTTTGGCCAGCATCTCCTGGGTGATCAGGGTCTTATAAGCCAATGCCTTGGGGCTGTTGAGTGAGAATCCGGTCAGCGCTGGCAGGCCGTTGGTGGCGATGGAAAGCCCGTGCTTGCCGGCCAGAGCCTTCCACTTGGCGGTTATCTCCAGCCCTGTTTGGGTGATATATTCCCATGATTTGGCGCGTTCCATGACTTCCAGCGTCTTGAGCGCCGCAGTCGGGCCGATGCGCTCGGTCCAGAAGGTGCTGCTGATAAACGTGCTCTGCGCGGCCTCCATGACCGCGCGCCTGCCGAGGACGGCGGTGATCGCGTAGCCGTTGCCGAGCGCCTTGCCGAAAATAGCCATGTCGGGCTCGACGCCGTAGAGCTTGTGCAGGCCGCCGAAGGTCTGGCGAAAACCGGATGTGCACTCGTCGAAGATCAGCACGATGCCTTTGTCGGAGGCGAGTTTCCGGACTTTCTCCAGGAAGCCCCTCTCCGGGCCCATATTGCGGGAGACTTCCATCTTGATTGCGCCGATATCGTGGTCGCGCACGAGCGCTTCCAGCTCCGGAAAGTTGTTGTAGTTAAATGCCAGCACGCTGCCGCGCAAGATCTGCGGAACACCCTTGGGCTCCAGGCCGGGCAGCAGATGACCGGCCAGGTTTTGTTCGTCACCCAGGTTGGCGGCCAGATACCAGTCATGCCAGCCGTGGTAGCCGCAGATGGCAACCTTGTCACGGCCCGACGCGGCGCGGGCAATACGGATGGCAATGGCATTTCCCTCCCCGCCCGAGCGTGCGAAGCGCGCCATCTCCGCCCAGGGATGCAGTGCGATCATTTTTTCGGCCAGATAGACCTCTTCCGGACAATTCAGGGTGGACAGGTTGCCGGCGGCGATGGTCTGGCGGACGGCTTCGTCGACTTCCGGGTGACCGTAGCCCAGCGTGTTGGTGCCGACCCCCATGATGGACATGTCGACGTATTCACGCCCATCCAAATCCCACACACGGCAGCCCCTCGCCTTGCTGAAATAGGCCGGCCACTGCTCGGGCAGAAACATCTCCGCCCGCTTGGAAAGCAGCATGTTGCCCCCCGGGATCACCCGCTTGGCGCGCTTCCAGAGTTTCTGCCCGGCGCCCAGAGTTGCTCCTTCGTTGCGGACTAGATGCTGGTTGGCCTGAAAGAGCGCGGGGCACGCCCGGCGGAGCGCCAGCACTTCCTGCCAGCTAAAGTCGTGGCGTGGGTGGAAGTAGTTAAATACAGCTGCAACGACTTCAAAGTCCGCTGCTTCATCCACCGTCCACCGTTCCATCGAATAATCTTCCGCGTTCGCAACGTTCCCGGCCTTGAACCGCCCGGACTCGCGAATGAAAGGCGTGACGTGCTCGCGCTCGGCGGGCCTTGTCGCCTGCCGGGCAGCCTGCTCAAGCGCACGGAAGGAAAACACCTCCGTGTCCAAGCCGTCCGGGTAGGTAGGCGGCCACGTGTTGCTGAGATAGTCGACTCCCTGTTCTTCATGGGCGGCGATGACCTGATCGACCAGATCCGGATCGATCAGCGGGCAGTCTCCCGTAATGCGCACGACAACTTCCGCTTGATGGGGTTTCGCCGCCCGGTAGAAGCGGTCCAGCACATCGTTTTCGCTGCCCTGAAAGACTTCGTAGCCGAGACCGCGCACGTGATCGGCCAGGGGCTGGTTGCGCGGATCATCCGAGGTTGCCAGGATGATCCGGTCAATGCGCCTGGCCCTGGCCAGACGGCGCAGCAACAGCTCGATCATCGGCACGCCGTTGATGGGGCACATCACCTTGTTGGGAAGGCGCGTGGAGCCCATGCGGGCCTGAACGATGGCAATGGTTTTCATAGCGCCGCCCAGCGGGCCGGATTCAGTAAATCAACGTCGCGGGTTTGCAAGTCAGGAGGAACCTGTGGCATCGGACCAGCAGTCGCCCGAAGAATCTCTTCAAGCTGATTCAGGCTGTCGACGCCAATGACGACTTTGTTGATTTCAGGAAACGAGACGGCATAACGGAGGCAGGCTTGCAATGGGGTCAACTTGGAGTACGTCAGCCATGTTTCCAGGTTCGACCAGAGGGATGCCCACCGATTGAATTTCCCTGGCCTGTCCCGCGGGGTCATCAAAAGCAGCCCCTGGAGAAAAACCGACCGCGCATGCAATTCGATGCCCAGCTCCGCCAGGCGCGGCAGCCAGCCCGAATCGATCAAGCGGCGGTCCATTATGTTGAACGGCGCCTGGACGATGTCGAACTGATACCGGCTGCAGAGCGTTTCGAGTTCTTCGGGTCCATAGATCGAGACGCCGATTTTTTGAACAAGTCGGTCGCGCTTCAGTTGCTGCAAGCTCCGGTAGAGGCTGTCACCATCTTGCTCCAGAAGCTGCTGCGGTTTGTGCAGCAGAAGGCCGTACAGGCGTTTGATCTTCAACCGTTGCAAGGAGCCGTGGAGGGCGTCCGTCACCCACTGGGAAACATCCCCACACGTGTCCGGGACGGCAGGCAGCTTCGACACGACCCGCCAGTCCGATATTCCGATCTCACCCAGCCGCCTCTCGCTGTCGCAATACGCAATCGCGGTATCCATCGTATTCATGCCGCTGGCTCTTGCGCGATCGATGATGGACCGGGCTTCTTCGTGCGAAACCTGGCCCTGCTTGTTTGCGATGCCGTAATTGAGGCCGAATTGAACGGTGCCAAGGGCGAGCTTCACGCTAGCAATTCCTTGAATGCCGCAATGAGATGGTTCTGCTGATCGTCCGTGAGGTCATAAAAGAGTGGAATGGTCAAGGCCTCCTGGTAATAGTTCCAGGCGTTGGGATAATCCTCAGGCTTGAATCCCAGCCTGCGGTAATAGGGCTGCGCGGGCACTGGGATGTAATGCACTTGGGTTCCGATCTGCCGGGACTTCAGTTCCTGCATCAGCCGTCCCCGGCTCAATTTCAACGCTTTGAAATCAATGCGAAGCAGATACAGGTGGTGCCCGCTCTGGTCGCGTCCCGCTACCTGGGCTGGGCGGCAATGGCGCATGCCCGAAAATGCCTTGTCGTACGCCTTGACGAGGTCACGCCGACGCGCAAGGAACCTGTCGAGGTTTTTGAACTGCGACAGCGCCAGGCCGCACTGAATGTCGGTGATGCGGTAGTTGAATCCCAGCTCTTGCATCTCGTAGTACCAGGGAGCCTGCACACCGTCAGTCACGGCTTCATCCGGCAATTGAAACGGATCATCCAGTTTGTTGATGCCGTGGCTGCGCAACCGCAGAAGTTTGCGGTAGGTGGGCTTGTCATTGGTAGTAATCACGCCCCCCTCGCCTGCTGCAATCGCCTTCACGGGATGGAAGGAAAAGACGGTCATGAGCGAATGCGCGCATGAGCCGACCAGCCGGCCGTCGGGGTACCGGGATCCGAGTGCATGGGCGGCGTCCTCGATCACAACAGCGCCTGCCGTATCGGCAGCCGATTTGATGGCGGGCATATCGCACGGTAAGCCGGCAAAATGGACAGGCACCACTGCGCGAGCATCAGGATTTCTTGCAAGAGCTTCCTTGAGGCTGTCCGGGGACATATTGATGGTGCCGGGATCAATGTCCGCAAAGACCGGCCTCCCGCCGGCGTAGAGCGCAGCATTTGCGCTGGCCACGAAGGTAATGGGCGAAGTGATCAGCGAGGTACCTGGACCCACTCCGGCGGCCAGGGCGGCCAAATGCAGGCCGGCGGTGCCACTCGATATCGCCACGGCGAATTTGGCGCCAACATATTCGGCTATGGCCCGCTCGAATCTCTCGATGGCCGGACCCTGGGTCAGCGCACCGCTTCTCAGCACATCCGCAACGGCCTGGATGTTGTCTTCATCGATATGATGCTTTCCATACGGGATCATAGCGCCTGTATTTCCTTGACCACCCCGGTTTGCTCCTGCCCGAGAAGCCTGGCGATGTGCTCGTCAATTCCGCCGAGCTTTCTGCCCAGCACGCGGCAGGCCTTCCGGTTGGACAGGCTCATGTCCAGAGGCCGCCGGACCAGCTCATGGCGGTCGGCCAGAAATCCTGGTTTGATGCTGTCTGGAGGAAGATTGAATCCTTCCGCGATCTTGAGCCCAAACTCGTACTTTGAGATGCGATCGTCCCCGACCACATGGAAGATGCCGGTGGATTTGAAGCCGATCAGATCATGGATGGCTTGCACGGCCGTTTCGATAAGGATCGGAGTGTAAAAGACGTCCTTGAACAAATTCAACTCTTTCTCCGAGCGCAGCGCTCCGAGGATCACATCGCTGAACGAACGGCGATAGCTCGGCCCCCAGCCATAGAAGTTCGTGCGAATCACGAGGGCCCCGGCATGGGCTTTAAGAACACCCGCCTCGGCTTCGGCTTTTGTCCGTCCGTAGACATTTTGGGGCGCGACGGGGTTCGTCTCATCCATCAATGCAGCGTCCCCGGAAAACAGATGGTCTGTGGAAATATGCGCCAGCGATACCCCAAGCGTGGCGCAGGCCTGCGCCACGTTAGTCGCTAAATCCACGTTGACGTGCTGAGCCAGACCGGGCCTGGCTTCACACTCCTCCACGTTGGTGAGACCAGCGGTATGAATAACGATCTGCGGCCGAACCGTTTCGAACGTGCGGACGAGATGATCCACAGACTCAAGGTCGATCTGCCGCGTCTCAACACCGGCAAGTGCCACGCGACGATTGTGAAGGCCTAACACAACCGAATACCGATTCCGGGATGCCACGGCCCAGTTGAGGGCAAGCAGCCCGGAGCCTCCGGTGATCAATACGGTTCTTTTCATGCTGGATCGACGGCGAGGGATTTATGGCTTACTGGCGCACACAGACCGAACTGCTTTCGCTGGCGATTGAGGAACATCCGGGCATCATTTCAACAGGTCAGCATGTTTGCGCAAGAACGCCGCCCCAATGCGGGCTTTGACAACGTTTCTGGCATGCGGGTTGTGCTGGTGAAATATTTCCCAGAACTTTTTCTGCAACTCTTCGTCATCAGGCTTGGACTGCCAACGGCCATGGCATCGATCATCGACCTCTGTGGCCAAATCACAAATTTCATCCGGAGTGTTGCATACAAGCTCAACACCTGCGGCTTCAAACGCTTCGGTCGTGTAAGCGCTTGCCAGGCCAAGCGCAAAAAGCTCGCGCAGGCTAAGCAGGCGCCCTCCTTTCTTATGCCGGGCTCGCTTTAAAATGAACGGCATGGGGTTCCAGTGATACAGGTCGTAGCAGGGCTGAGGCACCGGAAAGTTTACAAACGCGAACGGTCTCCTGAATAGAGTCGAAACGGCAAATATTCCCGACTCACTGCCCACATAAAAACGGCAATTCCCAAGCAAATAAATATCTCCGAAATCGCTCCGCTCGGCGTGATTGGCATAATCAATCACCCTGGAATGATTTGCCACCAGAGGATGTTCGGCCGATGACCCCATTCTCAAGACATAGTATCCCCTGCGTGCCAATTCTTCCGCAGCAGGTTGCATGCTTTGCACACTAAAATCCCGAAAATCATGATAGCTCCAGTCCCGCCCTGCCTGGGTCCTGTCAAGGTATACGCAGTCCCGGTTGTGTATGCACACCCAGCCCGCGCCGGATGGAATGCCGAGCCGCTCCAAAAGTCTCCGCCCCTGCTTATGCTCCTCTTCCGTAAAGTGAAGATGCGGTTCGACAGCCTCCAGCCATTGGAGATCCCGGGGACCAAACTCAAGGCAATGCACGTCACTCCGGGTCCAGACCTGGCAGGATCGTGCCAGGCCACGCAGCAATCCTGCCCACGGGAACATGCTCAGCGTTCTCGCAAACATGGCGTGCAATTGCCGGTTACATACCGTCGTTGAGCATCCGATGAAATCTAAAACGCGGCGCCTGGATGATTCGACATCACGCAAGCACAGATAACCTTCCGTGTTGCACAGATGGCCAATACGGGAAGCATCCATGACCCCAAAGCGAATCAAGACAAATGGCCGCAACGCCACAACAAGCGCTACAAGGGGCAACAAGGCAACGGCCTGAATCCATGTGATAATCGCTCTTACTGCCCGCTTTATTACGTCGCGCGTTTTATGAATGAACGCCGGCACTCTCAGAACTCCTGCATTCGCCAGAACTCTTGAACGAGCTCCATAATCCGCCGCCAGTGTGGTTCGCAAAACTTTGCCGCCCTGTTCCATGATGAAACCCCGAAGCTATCTCCCGCCCCGTCGCGACCTCAATTCCTCCAGGGTCTTCAGGGACAAATCGATATTCTGAAACGAGACTCCCTGCAATTCCTTCATGCTGAGATCCCACCACCTGACGGCTTGAATCTTATTAATGATGTCGTCTGGAAACCTCATGCGGATGGTTCTTGCGGGATTGCCGGCAACGATTGAAAATGGAGCAACGTCCTTCGTCACGATGGATCCGGCCGCCACAATCGCGCCGTTGCCGATCTCAATTCCCTTGATAATAACGGAATTATCTCCGACCCAGACATCGTTGCCGATCTTAGTCTTGATTGCCCTCGCCTCGAGATAATGTTTCGAATCTTGGGCCAGCATGGTCTCACCGTACGATTCCGTCGTGTTTCGATACCCGACTTCATGCACGGTCAGGGAGTCCGTCGGATGCGAGAACGCCCCGACCGAAACCCTAGAGCCAAACGTGCAATAATTCCCTGAAAGGGTGTCGGCTAGATAAGAGAAGTAGGCGACCCCGACGTACCGTCCAATTTCACTTCGATTGATGCAACTGGATAGCCCCAGGAACATATTCCCCGACAGACTGGAATTCATAATTTTCGCGAAGGGAGCGAGCTTGATGTGATCGTTGACGATCATATCGCTGTCCGCCTTGTTGATTAAAAAATCGACCGTCACGCGCTTGCTGTTCATCGATCAACCGACTTGATGACTTCTGCCGGAACACCCACCGCGGTGGAGTTGGGCGGCACATTCTTGAGCACGACCGTGCCGGCGCCCACGATGGAATTCGCTCCGATTTCCACGCGGTTGATCAGGATCGCGCCGGTATGGATGTGGCAGCACTCCCGCAAGACCACGTTTCCGGCGGTCACAACACCCGGATCGACCTGGCAGCACTCTTCCAGGACATTATGATGATCGATCTGGGCGCCTGTATTGATGATGGCTCCCGGCCCGATTTCCGCCTTGTATCCGATGATGGCTCCCGCATTGATCCAGACGCCTTCGCCGACACGGGCGCCGGCCAGTATGAGCGCGCTTGGATGGATGGCGGACACGAGTTGCAGACCGTGCTCCCTCGCCGATGCAACATGCGCCCGGCGTCGTCGATTGTCCGACTCAAGGCACAGCACCTTTCTGATGCCCATGGTTGCGAGTTTCCCCGCCCAATTCGACGACGCAATCAGCGGGTGTCCCTTGAACATTCCCTTTTGCGGAAAATCGGTCGTCTTGCAGACCCGTTTCCTGTTCTCCCCGGCAACATCGACCTCTGGAAACGCGTCCGTATCGGTGACAAAGCAGGCGATCTTCAGGCCGGTCGCCTTTTCGAACCAGGATTCGACCTGCCCGGCGGACCCGTCGAAGTACCCGACAATGGCCACCGCGTTCTTACGAGAAGGCATGGATAGCCGAAATGACCTTCTCGACATTCGAAAGCGGCTGGTCCGGCCCCGCGGGAAGGTACACGCCGGCCCTCCCGAAGGGCTCCGAATTGGGATACGACCCGCCGGTGTCGAAGTACCGGGCATGGTTCAGGTCCGGGTAGAACGGCCGGCACTGGATACCCTTTGCGGCGAGGAACTCGATCAGCTTCTCCCGGGATTCGCACAGCGCCTCGATGTAGATGGGAACCTCGCCGGCATCCAGGTCCACCGGAATCAATTTGATGAACGGAAGGCCCGAGAGTCCCTTGGCATAGGCCTCGTAGATTTGTTTCACCTTCCCGATTCGTTGCGGCAGCAGCTTGAGCTGTTCGATGCCGATAGCCGCCAGGATGTCGGTAAAACGGAAGTTGAAACCCGGGCGATCCCATGCCGCATTGACGATGTCGCCGACGCCATGGGTGCGCATCGCCACCAGCCGTTCATACGTTCCCCTGTTTCTCGTCGCAATAATCCCCCCCTGCCCGGTTGAAATGATCTTGGCCACCGAAAACGAAAAGCAGCCCATGTCGGACTGGGTCCCCAGGAAGCCGTCCGCGTTGCGCGAGCCCAGCGCCTGCGCGGCATCCTCGATGACGGCCAGGCGGTGGCGGCGGGCAATCTCGTTGATCGCACGCATATCCGCGGACCGGCCGCACATGTGCACCGGGATGATCGCCTTCGTCCGCTCAGTGATAGCCCGCTCGACCAGCTTCGCATCGATAATCGGCCGCCCGGGCTCCACGTCGACCAGCTTGACCGATGCACCCAGCAGCAGAGGCGCGTGCGCCGTCGCGATCCAGGTCCTGTTGGGGACAATGACTTCATCTCCGGGCCCCACCCCGGATGTCCACAAGCTCATCAGCAGTGCCATGCTCCCGCTCGTGGTCGCGACGACATGGGGGACGCCGAGATAGGCCGCAAGCTGGCGCTCGAACTCGGCCACGATCGGCCCCTGGCTGACGTGTTCCTGGGCGATGGCCCGGGCGATGGCCTCGGATTCGCCGTTGTTGAACCCGGTTCTCCACCAACTGACGTTTGTGTTCATGCTATTGGGCGTCGACGATGCGCAGATTAGGAAGCGGCACCAGGAACTTGCCGCCTGACGTCACAAATGCCTTGTGCCTGTCCAGAATGCTTCGCTGATGCTGCCAGGCCAGCACGATCACATAGTCCACATGATCTTCGTACATCTTTTCCGACGGGTAGACGGGCAGATGATGGCCCGGCGAGTAGCGTCCGTGCTTCAGCGGATTGTCGTCCACCAGATATTCCAGAAACGGCGCCAGTTCGAAATGGCAGGTCAGTGTCGTCGTGCTGTGCGAAGCACCGAACCCGATGATCCTTTTTCCAGCATTTTTCAGGCTGCGCAGCTTCTCCAGCACCTGCTCCTTCGCAAGCTGTATGTCCGCGGCGAACTTCTGGTAGGTGGCCGCCGCGCGCATCCCGCCGGCGCGCTCCTCGACGATGATCCGGCTTACGGACGCATCGGCGGCCCTGGAACCGCCGCGCAACTGGCCAACCACGCGGATCGACCCGCCCTTCGGCGATGTCTTCGTCGCGCGGATCAGCTCCAGCCCGCACGCCTGAAAAATATTCTTCAAAACCTCGACCGTAAAATACGAATAGTGCTCGTGGTAAATGTAATCGAACATCCGGATCCGCATCTGCTCCGGGTGATACCCCGTTTGCACGACGAAGATTCCGTCCTTCGCCAGCAGCCTGGATACGGACCTGGTGAAGGACATGACATCGTCGATGTTGGCGTACATGTAATTGGCCGTCACGACCCCGGCCGGCCCGTGGTCGCTCAATATTTTCCCGGCGACCGCGTCCGTGAAAAAGTCGTTGATCGTCGGCAGTCCCGCGTCATTAGCCTGCCCGGCGATCACCCCGGCAGGCTCGACGCCCACGACCCGCATGCCCGCCCGCTTGAATGACGCCAGCATCGATCCGTCGTTGCTGCCCAGATCGACGGCAAGCGAGCCGTCCGGAATATCGAAATCCTTGATGATGTCCCTGGCATAATCGTCGTAGTGATTTCTCAGACCGACGGTGACTCCGCTGACGTATGCATAATCCGTGTAGCTTGCCTCGGGACTTACCACGTGTGGCAGGTGAACATACCCGCAATCCAGACAGAGGGCCAGCTCGAGCGGATACACCGGCTGGCGTACGTCCCTGGATTCCGGCCTGACGAATTGGTCCTCCAGCGGCGTCTCGTTGAGGCGGAAGACGGTTTCGGTGGAACGGCCTCCGCACACCCGGCAGTGCGTGTCGTGGCGCAGGACGTCCCGGCTCATGGACAATTCATGCCTTCCGGATCAGCGATTCAATGCGAGCAACGAACGCATCGCGTCCGTCGCTGCGTTCGTCCGGAGCCCAATCCGGGAACACGGTGTGCTCGCGCAGGAAGGGACCTTCCGTGATTTCATGGAACACAAGGAATGGCGTTCGAATCAGGAGGGTGTGATAAATCGGCCCGGACAGCCTGTAATAAAAGAGCTTCCCCGAGTTCCGGTCGCCCATCCTGACGACCTGGCGGACGGTTCCATCGTCGCGGAACAGCACCACATCCACTTCCCCTTCCAGGATCGCCATGGATTCCGCTTTCCCCAGGTGCTTGTGCGGGCGGACATAGCACTCCGAGGTGTGCACGATGAACATTTCGTGCAGGTGATCGCCCGGCGAACGGTGGGCGCAGAGGCGGATTCTCTGGCGTGGATTGAGCAGCGCGAGCCGCTTGAGTTCCTTCAGGTCCGTGGAGTCAACCACCACGACCTCCTCCTGAGGGTAGAGGACTTCGTCGCTTTCCTTGCGGGTCAGAATCATGACATCCGTTCCAGATCCAGCGGGCTGCCGGGAAAGATCGAGGCGAACACGCCCCCCTGCTGGATAAAGCGCTGGTGATTGGCGAGCACCTTGGGCTGGTTCTGCGGATTGAGGCTGAGAAGGCACACGCGGATGTCCCCCCGGTAGAGGGCATCGGACCCGACAATGTCGAGCCCGCCGATCGGCATGCGCATCCCCTTCTTATGGGGATTATCGTCGATCACGCAGCCGATGAGATCCGCCACCTCCATCAGCGAGAGAAATGCGACGGACAGGTGCCCCGCGCCGAACAAGGCGATCGGACCCCGCTTCCGCCGAATCGCTTCCAGTTTCCTGCGGATGCTCACGCGGCGGCGCGCCAGGGATTCGGCGAATGCGCGGGCGCGGGCAACCTCACCGGACACGGCATGGGGGCTGACGCCGGCGGCGTCATCCGCCGGAGCTTCCTGCACGATGGCGATGATGGAATTCTCCAGAAGATAGGGCACGGATTCAAAATGAACGACCTTGAAGCCGGAGGCATGCAGGAGCTGTTTGAATGTCAGGCTGGTGAAGTAGAAGACGTGCTCCTCCCAGATGGTCGTGCAATCGCCGCCCGCCAGGGCCCGCTCGCAGTCCGGTAGTTCCCAGACGATGTACCCGCCCGGCTTGACCAGCCGCCTGATGGCCTGAATGAATTCGGGCAGGTTGTACGCGTGTTCGACCACATGGCGCACGATCAACACATCCGCAGCACCATGCCGCTCCCGTATCCGCCCGGCTTTTTCCCGTGTAAAGATGGACTGGTATGTCTCGACGTTTGCACAGGCATCTCGAATGCCAAGATCCTGCTCGGGATCGATGCGCCAGGTTTTGGCGTAACCACGATTTTCCAACCGCCGCAGAGTTGAATCATCCTTGAAGCTATAGGCGCCGAACACCGACTCTCTGGTTATGCCCGGAAGAGCGGTCAGCTTTTCGACCAGAACATCGAGGTGGGCTTCCGGTTCGAAGCAGCTCAGCCAGTCGTAGCGTGGTTTCAGTTCTTCAACAGGGAAGGGATGGCCTAAATGCACCAGACCTGTATCCGGACAAAGACGAAGTTGCAGTGGAAATTTAGGGGCCTCTGTCATCGCATCGGCTGGCAGAAACCGATTGGACACCGGCTGAAGCCCGAGATCGATCAGCAGTTCTCCGGAGGATTCTAGATGCTTGAGCCGGGAGATATCCATCACCGGGACATGACAGCCGTGCGCAGTGCGGGATTTAATCAGAGAGTCCCCTGCCCTGCTCAGGCATGCGGGACAAGCCGTCCTTCAGGGATGTGAACTGAAACCCGGGCGGCAGCAAAGACTTGATCCTGCGGGCATCGAACGCATTGTCGGCCTTCTGCTTGCTCCGCGGCTTGGAATTGACCACGAGGTTGGGGAATTGTTCCTTCAGGGCGGCGACGATATCGGCAAAGCAATAACTGGTTCCGCTCACGACATTCAATTCGCCCGCAAAGTCGCTGTCGAGCAGCCCTTCTATCACGCGGCAAATATCCTGCACATAGATGAACTCCCGCCGTTCGGTTCCGTCGCCCCACAGGGTGATGGGCAAGCCCTCCAAGGCTGCGGCCGCAAAACCGGCTGGTCCGTAGGTTCTGCCCTTGTCGCCGGGCCCGTAGATCAGCGGCGGGCGCAGGCAGACCAGCGAAGCCTGATGATCGCCCGAGCAGGTCTTTTTCAGGAGGCGCTCTGCGCTGTACTTGGCAATGCCGTAATAGGACGTCGGGTTGACCAGCGTCTCCTCGCTGATAGAGGTATTTTCCGTTTCTTCGCCATACACCGCGGCCGAGCTGAGGAAAATCACGCGGCCGACAGGGTGCTCTTCCAGCAGGCGGCATACGTTTTCCACGATCGCCATGTTTTGGCGGAACGCTTCCAGCGTGTCGCCGAACTGCCGTTTCACGGCGGCCAGCAGCACCAGGACAGCCTCCCGGGTGAGATAGGGCTTGAGATGGGCCGCGCTGCCCGGGTCCGCCAGGTCGATATCGGGCAGCGAGCGGCCGATGACTTCCCTGGTTGCGGAAGCTGACAGCGTCCGCTCCAGGTGGGAGCCGATAAAGCCGGAATGCCCCAGGATGATGACCCGCTTAATCCCGGACATCGCGAATCAGGATTTCACCTTGTTCCCCGTTCCCAACACGAAGAGGTAGTGGCACATCGGTGCAAACCCCGTGTGCAGCACTTCGTCGTTCATGCCGAACAGGAAGGCATGGTCGAAATATTTATTGATCAATTTCTTCAAATCCTGGCCGGTCTTGCAATTCACATGTCCTTCCTTGCTCGGCGGGGAGGCATAGGCCTGCGACTCGAGCGAGGGGGCCCCGCAGATGAACACCCCGCCGGGCTTGATGGAAAGGCAGATGTTCTTCAGGTAGGTGTCTTCGAGCTCCCTGGGGATATGCTCGATCACATCCAGGGAGAACGCCGCGTCGAACAGCTTTCCGGCACGATAGGGGCCCGTCAGGATGTCGTGCACGGCGAGCGTGACCGGCCATTCTTTTTCGAGATGCTTGCGCGCCTCCTCGATGAAGACGGGATCGAAGTCGACCGCATGGAGTTCGCCGACCTCCGGGTGCAGCACGCGGCTGGCAAAGGCGTCGCCGCAGCCGACTTCCAGCACGCGCGAATAGCCGGTCAGCATTTTCGAGACAAATTTGTGGCGGGCCAGCGTAAAGCCCAGCAACTTGGGATCGAGCCGCCACATGACGCTGGCCCTGAGGCTCATCGCCGAGAGGCCCCGGGCCTTCATCATTTCGATCATGAACTGGTACTGGTATTCTCTCGTGTATTTTGCGCTCATGTTCGAATCACGCGTTCAGAGCAGGCCCTGGTTCGCATAGCTCCTTGTGAACTCCCTTCCCATCCGTCCCATGTCCCCGTATCCGCTGTACTTCCGGTAAAGCTCGGAGATAGCGCTCTGGCGCTTCTCGTCCTCCCCGGTATAGATCGTGCCGCCGTCCAGCCGGTCCAGCATCTCAACGACGACATCCCGTATCTCCTCCGGCGAGTTGTCGATGAGATCGACGTTTTTCTCTTCATATCCGTGGGAGGTGAAAATGCGCCCCAGATCGGAGGAGAGCACTTCGCGAAAGGTCGCGTACCGGCGCTCCCCTCTGAGCCGAAGCATTTTGGGAATAAACAGGCAGTTCCCGGCGTGCGGACGCCCGGACATCGGAACGAAATTCGTCATCACGACAGGCACGCCGAACAGAACGGGGGTCAGCACGGGGCCTGACGACACCCCGACGAAGCAACGGCACTGCGAGAACAGGAAAATGTCCATCCTGTTCGAGCGGATGCCGCTGAGCGCGTAATCAAAATATCCCTCCATCTCGAAGGACGGCCTCATCTGGGGGTCTCCCGCCCGGACGACATACCCTCCCCGCTTGACCACTTCCTGAACAGCCAGCCTGTAGCTCGCAATGTCTGCATTCCGATACGAATCATACGCGTCGTTGGCCAGGTAGGAGCCCGTCTTGTAGCCCGCATCCCTGACATGAAGGCTCACGAACCAGGCATCCCGCGGGATTCCGACCTTTTCCAGTTGCTCCCGTCCATATTCCTGATCGTCGGCGGTCAACTGGAACAGGGGCTTGCGGTTTTGCCGTTCCCATTCCTTCTGAACGATGCCCTTCGCGTGTTCGATGTAGACGGCCTTGCCTTTCAGGGTGGCGGACAGGCAGACATCCGATTCGAGGTATTTTCTAAGCGGGGAGAGCTGGCGGATGGCCTC
>JBQTIO010000121.1:0-4394 GCA_052388075.1 Nitrospiraceae bacterium | reverse complement strand
CAGACTGATCGTTCGTGAATTCACCTTACACAGCACTCCGCAGCCTGTCAAGAAGGCTTCCCGGCATGATCGAAACCGAGGATCTTCTGGAGCGCGTGAACATCCTTCTCAACCGGACAGGCGAAATCGCGACTCCACTCCCACCATGATCCTGGATAATTTCTGATCTTCTGATAGCCGGCCAGCTTGAGAATGACATAGAGCCAGGACGAACGAACCCCGCCGGTGCAGTAGCAGATCAGCTCCTGATCGCGTTGGATTCCCTTCGCGTCCAGCGTCTCTCTGATGGCGTCCAGATCCTTGACCGTCGCATCCTTGTTCAGGAACACATTCCAGGCCACATGAATCGCCGATGGAATGTGCCCGGGCCTCGGAATGCCGGGCACTTCTTTCCCTAGATACTCCTCAAGGCTTCGGGCATCCAGAATCGCGGCCTGTGGGTGCGGACCCCGGACGAGGTCTTTCAGCGCCTCTCTTTCGATGGTCAGGCTCTTCACAGGTTGCGCCCTGAATGTTCCTGCCACGGGCGTCACAGGTCCATGCTCAAACGGCCGTTTTTCCGCCGTCCACTTCACCCACCCGCCGTCGAGGATGCGCAGCTTCTTGTGGCCGAGATATTCCAGCATCCAGAACATCCGCCCCTCGTCGCCCCAGTTGTCGAATGGATTGGAATAGATCACCACATCACTCTCCTGGCTGATTCCCAGCCGCCGGAGTGTTTGCTCGATCCGGCCCAGATCCGGATTGAGAAGTCCCTTCGGCACGGCCTTCGGATCGCTGTACTCATGCCAGGTTGTATGGACCGCGCCAGGAATATGCCCGCCGAATTCGTACGCGGCCCTGCCGCGTACATCCACGATGACCAGGCCAGGCTGCCCCAGGCTCTCCTGGAGGGTAGCGGTACCAATCAGCAGAGGATGCGTCATGATGCTTTCTTTATTCACTGGCTGTCGACGATCAGCCTTCAGCCATCAGCCATCGCCTTGCAACTGTTCCCATCCTGCTGACGGCTGACCGCTGAGAGCTGATGGCCCTCGTTCGCGAATGCCGCCTTGAGATCTTCGGATAAGGGGAATTGCCGCTCATAGATCACGAACCGATAGGGATCGGTTCCGGTCAGCCCGTATTTTGCCCGCAGCATTTCGTGCTGCCCATCGGTCAGAATGTGGTACTGCACCCGCATCTTCAGAATCAAGTCTTCAGGTTGCTCGGGTAGGCGATAGTCATATCGGTATTCACGGCTCGCCAAGGGCAACAGCCGGTTATCATACACTTCCAGAATCGCCGGTTGCCAGAGGATCCAGCGTCCCATCGCGGAGCTCTGTTGATCGAGCACGCGTCCCTGCCGATCGACGACGGAAAATTCGATGGTGAAATGCCGGTCGGGGTCGCCGGTTGGAATCTTATGGCCAGCCCCGGCGTTAATGACGGTGAGCGTCACACCCATTCGGTCCCCTGGCTTCGGAGAGGTCGTATCGGCCTTCACCTGAACCGCCACGGCCCGCTGGATCATGCCGGGATCGTGCCCGCCTCGCCACAAGTGTTGTCGACCCCGACGGATCGGTCCGTTGACGGCCGCCGGTCTGTCGATTTCCGGCATATGGCAACTCTGGCAAATAAAACCCCGCTCCTGCATGAAGTACTTCCCTTCGTACTCCGCATAGGTCCCGCACGGCCCCACATCATAAAATTGGGCCGGGCCGGACACGACGTTGTGACAGCGGAAACAGATTTGTGCAGTCCGGAAATTCGGGTCGAATTTCGTGGGGTGCGGCGCGGCGGAATCCTCGAACGGACCGTAAATGACACCGTCGCGCACATGGCACGCCGCGCAGGTGATCGATTCCTTCTGGTACTCGGGGTCGTACTGAGGATTCGGTTCCTGGATCGCTTTCTCCACGCGCCCGCGCGGAATCTCTTTAATCAACGTGGGTTGCTGATTCTCCAGAGGGGTGTGGCAGTTCAGACAAACCCAGATGTTCTTATCCTTCCTCCAATAGGCTTGAAAGAAGGGATCGTCATAGGCATGGGCATGGATGCTCGTCTTCCATTCATCGTAGATCTCTCGATGGCACTCGCCGCAGGATTCGGCCTTCAGGCTGGTCAGCCCCTCCGGAACCTTCTGATACGGAATCGCATGGGCGTAATCGGAGCGGAGTCCGAAAATCACGACCGGCTTGATCTCGGTGTAGTACAGGTAGACAACACCAGCGACTATGATCACACCGAGGACGATCTTCCACGATTTTTGCATCTACGTTCTCACAGTCTACGAGCTGACACGCTGACAGAGCGGAAGGCTGACAAGTTACCGATCCTGTTCGCCGTGTCAGCTTGTCAGCTTGTCAGCCTGTCAGCCACCTCTTCAAGAATCCAGTAACGCCTTGATGTGCGCATCCACCGAGGCTGCCAGAGCTCTGAGATTATAGCCGCCCTCCAGTGACGACAGGATGCGCCTCTGCGCGTGGCGCTTGGCGATGCCGGCCACGATTCCCGTCAAGTCCGCATAGCCCTCTTCCGTCAAACCCATATTCGCGAGGGGATCATCCCGGTGCGCGTCGAATCCGGCCGAGATGATGACGAACTCCGGCCTGAAGTCATCGGCCGCCGGTACTAATGCCTGATGAAAGACTGCACGATACTCGTTATCCCCCTCACCGGCTTCCATCGGCACATTGATGGTGAACCCCTCCCCGGCCCCTTTCCCTCGCTCCGAGGCGCGACCGGTTCCAGGATAATGGGGATATTGATGCGTGCTGAAAAACAGGATGGAGGGATCGTCCTCGAAACTGTGCTGCGTCCCGTTCCCGTGATGGACATCCCAATCGACGATCAACACCCGTGTGAGACCGTACTTCTTCTGAACATAGCGCGCAGCGATCGCCACATTGTTGAACAGGCAGAAGCCCATCGCCCGGCCTGCTTCGGCGTGGTGACCAGGCGGGCGCACGGCACAGAATACCTGGTCCACCTGCTTCGTCATGATCGCATCGACTCCGGCCAGCACCCCGCCTGCAGCCAGATAGGCGGCAGCCAGTGAGCCGGGAGACATGGTCGTGTCCGGATCGAGCGACACCCGCCCGCTCGCCGGCGACTGCCTGTTGAGCGCCGCCACATAGTGAGGGGTGTGGACGTGCGTGATCCACTCATCGTCCGCTTTTCGCGGTTCGATCCGGGTGAGGCGGGCCGCCGTCCCGCTTTGCTCCAATTGCCGCAAGATTGCGCGCAGCCGGTCGGGGGATTCCGGATGCCCGGTTCCCATGTCATGGTCGAGATAGGCTGGATGATAGATGAAACCAGTCTTACCCATACGATCAACCCGTGAAGCGTGAAACGTGTACCGCGTATCTCGCTGGAAAAGCGGGACTCGCGAGAAAGGCGCGACTCGATTTGATGAGAGGCTCATCCAGTCTTGCGTTTCTCGCCTGTCCCGCACGTCTCGCGGCGCCTATTACATGAACACACATTTCGATATACGAGATGGCTATCAGATTATCATGCAGGAAATGGCATAGACAATGAACGCTGATCGCTGCTATCGTTCATTGAATCGGAGGAATGAATGCCGAACCCACGAATTGAACCGCTCAAGCAAGTCCTGGCGATCGACCCACAGGACGAGGTCGCCTGGTTCGGTCTGGGGAAAGCCTACATGGAGGATGGAAACTTCGAGGACGCCGCCAAGGCCCTTGCCCAATGTGTCACGGTGAAGCCCAGTTACTCCGCCGCCTATTTCGCGCTCGCCCAGTCGCTCCACAAACTCGGACGCAGCCAGGAATGCCGCGCGGTCTGCCTGACCGGCATCGAGGTGTCCACCAAGAATGGCGACGCCATGGTGACGAAGAATCTCCAGGCACTACAAAGCTCGTTGCCGTCGTGAGCCCACGTCTATTGAGCGGACCTCCGTTCAGGCTTCCCCCCTGGGCCGCCCGACTTGCAGGGGGTCACCAGAAGCCCATCCGGTTGTCGCGCAACCGCATGCAGTTCGTCATACAGCTGGCGTTCACCAATATCGACATGGGAACCGGCGGACCGTTCGGTGCTGCCGTGTTCGAAATGACGACCGGCCGCCTCGTTTCCATCGGCGTGAATCTCGTCGCATCGACACATTGTTCGCTGGCCCACGCTGAAATGGTCGCCCTCGCCAACGCACACCAGGCCGTCGGACATTTCGATCTCGGTGCGGCAGGCATGCCGACGCTCGAGCTGGTCACCAGTTGTGAGCCTTGCGCCATGTGTTACGGAGCGATCCCGTGGTCCGGAGTCCGGAACGTCCTCTGCGGGGCGCGCGCAAGCGATGCGTCGGTAATCGGGTTCGATGAAGGGTCGAAACCGAGAAACTGGGTGGCGGCGCTCAAGAAACGAGGAATCACGGTGAGTCGGGATCTGTGCCG
>JBQTIO010000120.1:0-9207 GCA_052388075.1 Nitrospiraceae bacterium | reverse complement strand
TCCCTGGGCAATCTCGGCAATACCTGCGCGCTCATGGACGATTTCGACCGCGCGGAAGAGTGCTACCGCGAGATTCTCCGCATTCAACGGGCGGAACCTGATCGGCAGGCCATCGCCCATACACTGGTCAATCTTGGCAACCTCCACATCGGCGCCGACCGCCCCGACAAAGCCCGCCCCTACTACCTCGAAGCGCTGGACCTCCTGCGTGAGTTGAAGGACGACCGCGCGCTCGGCATTCTTTACAATAACCTCGCGCTGCAAGAGGCACGCGACGGCCAATGGGAGCAGGCCCACACCTCGTTCAGGCTGGCGCTCGACTATCACCGGATCGTCGGGAATGAAGAAGGACTCGCAGTGACCTATAGCCAGTTCGCCAAATGTTTCCTCGACCAGGGCGACCTCGTCCAAGCCGAACGCTGTCTGAACAATGCCTCGGAACATTACATCAAGCTGGGGCACGAGCCGGCTGAGGCTGCGGTGCTCCGACTCCTTGCCAAGGTCTATGAATCGCGTCGGGACTTCGTCTCCGCCCGCCGGTGCCTTGAACGAGTAGTCTCCCTCGACCTGCGCTACAAACTGGCAGAGCACGAAACAGACTCTGCCCATCTGGCCAAACTGCGGCCATCCGGGTAACCATTCTGCTCGCCGGGTTCCATTCCTTGTATGGTCTTCCAGCTGGCCGATCCCGCTCCTTCAATGCTATAGTGCTGCCGTGAACCAAAAGGGAGCCCCTGATGAACCTTGACGACGCCAGAAAACGGATTGAATCGGCCCTCACCCAGTTTGGTCACCATGCCGCTCCCGCGATTGATTTGGTCATGGCTGAAGTCCGGTCCGATCTTGGGGCCGGCGCGTTCAACGAACTGGTGGAGGAATTCGACCTTGAACTGACCTATAACATCGCCCCGATGGAATCGGACCACTCGAATAGTTAAACCAGGTCAAAAGTCGTAAGGTCAAAAGTACACGTGCCCTCCCGCATCCCTTTTCGCCATCAATCTTCTATTTTTTACTTTCGACTTTCGACCTTCGACTCTTGACGTTCAACTTCTTCCAAGCATGCCCCTAATCTGGGCCGCCATCTCAGCGCACGGGTTCGGCCACGCCGCGCAAGTGGTGCCGGTGCTCAATGTGTTGGGCAGACTCCTGCCCGACCTCCGCGTGTTCCTTCGAACCACGGTCCCCGCTTCGTTCTTTGAGGATCGTCTCGAAATTCCCTGGGAACTGAGCGCCGTCCAACAGGACATCGGATGTATTCAGAACGGGCCGCTGGCGATCGATACGGAGGCAACCTGGCTTGAACATGCGCGGTTTCATGCGACATGGGCGGAGCGGATTCAGGCGGAGGTCCAGGCCATGCGGGCCGAGGGGCCCGCTGCGATCCTGGCCGATACGCCGTATCTGGCCGTGGCAGCGGGAGCGGAGGCCGCGATTCCAGCGGTCGCCCTCGCCAGCCTCACCTGGGACCTCATTCTCTCGGACTACCCGGCCCCGCCGCACATCGACCGCCAGTCTCTCCTCCAATCCATTCGCCAGGCCTACGCCCGGGCCGATGTCGCTCTGCGGATCACTCCTGCGCCGAAGCTCGAGAGCTTCGCGCGCATCATTGACATCGGCCCGATCGCCGAACCCGCCGCCTCCGCCCGCGAGCAACTCAGTACCGTCCTCGGGCTTGCTCCGGGAGAACGGACCGTCCTCGTCGGATTCGGCGGGATTCCCTTGACCTGGCTCCCTTTCGCGAATCTGGAGCGACTGACCGGGTATCGTTTTCTCTTCGATGGTGCGACTCCACCGGAAAGCAGGCGATCCCTGTGCATCAAATCTCTGCCCTTTTCGTTCAAAACGTTGCTGGCCTCCGTCGATATCGTTATGTCGAAGCCGGGCTACGGCACCCTGGTCGAAGCAGTGGCGTTAGGACAGCCGTTTGTGTACGTGCGACGATTCAATTTCGGCGATGAGCCGTCGTTGGTCGATCACCTCCATCAGTACGGGCGCGGCGTGCAACTCTCGCTGGAGGACTTCATGGAGGGCCGGTGGGAAGCTGCGCTCCGTCGGGTCAGTGCGCTTCCCATGCCGACACTGAGGCCACCGCCGGTCACAGGCGCAGAAGAGGCGGCCAGATTCATCCGAAAGCTCTTACGAGAAACCGCTTGAAGGTATCGGCAGGGCGGCGAGTGCTAACTCATTGGTTTTCAATGGAAAGCCGGTCTCGCATTTTGCACATCCTTTTGCCCGCTCCGTCCGTAGAGTGCTATAGTTGTGGCGGGTTGCTGGATTCTCTCAGCTCCCTGTTGGTGACGCCTTATAGTATGGACGCTCCGCCGCAACCAGCCGCCTCAACGATTGATCCGAAGTTACTCGCCCGCGTGGTCAAGGGAGACCACCAGGCGTTCAGCCAGCTTTATGACCAGTCGAGCACGCTCCTGTACAGCCTGGTGCTGCGCATTCTCGGTAACCGAGAGGAAGCGTCAGAGCTCCTCCAGGAGGTCTATCTCGAAGTCTGGCGAAAAGTGGCTCGGTATGATGTGGGCCGCGGAACGCCGATCGCGTGGCTCATCACGCTCGCACGCAGTCGCGCCATCGATCACCTGCGCGCGCGCAGCTCACGCGCCCATCACCAGGTCGGCGAGCCGCTCGATGGCACGCCAACCAACCAGGTCGCCGACCGGTACCCCGGCCCCTTTGAAGCGCATGCGGATCAGGAACTGCGGACCAAGATCCGGAGTGCATTGGCAAGCCTGCCGCAAGCGCAGCAACAGGCGATCGAGTTGGCCTACTACGAGGGCCTGTCCCATATGGAAATCGCCGAACGACTGAATCAGCCGTTGGGTACCGTGAAAACCCGCATCAAGCTCGGCATGTCAAAACTGCGTGAGTTGTTGCGGCCTTGCTGGGAACAGGGTGAGCGGACATGACGCATGAAGAATTGGAAGACGCCGTACCATTATACGCCGTCGGAGCGTTAGAACGAGTCGAGCGGCAGGCTATGGAGGCGCATCTGCTCTCCGGTTGCGTTTCCTGCCACACCGCGCTCAAAGAATATCAATCCGTGGCGGTTTTCGTCCCCTTCGGACTCAATCTCACGGCTCCCCCCCGTGTCTTGAAGGCAAAGATCATGGCGGCTCGAACGCCGTCAGTAGGGGAACCGACGGCTCAACCACCTGCACAACCGAGTCTTGAACCAGGCGAATGGATGAATCACCTGTTCCCGCCGGAAACCACTCCCCGTGCCCGGTCGCTCGGATGGGCCTTGGGACTAGGCGCCATAGCCGTCCTGGCCATCGGCGGCTATCTGGCCTGGACTTTCTCTATGAGAATCGCCGAAGACTCGACAAAGCTGGCTCAATTGCAAGCACAGGCCGATGCTGCCGGCTCCAGGCTGGTCGCCCTGCAGCAGCAGCTCAGCGAACGCGAGAGGTCGCTGACTCAGATACGGGAAGATCTGCAACGCCGCGCCTCGGACATGGCGGATCTGAAAGATCAGTTGATTCAGCGGGAAGCCGAACTGGAAGAAGCGAAGCTGCAACTTGCGCAGCGAGGCGGCCAACGGACAAGCGCACCGCAGGACGAGCTGGCGGCACTCCTGCGCACACCGAACGTCATTGCCATCTCACTGGCAGGAACCGACATGGCCAAACAGGCAGCCGGTCTGCTCCTGTACGATTCACGAACACAGAAGGTCTGGTTCTACTCGGTGAATCTCCCCGAATGTCCGAACGGCACCACCTATCAGCTCTGGGCGATTCACGAGAAACCCGTCAGCGTCGGAATCTTCCACATGGACAGCGGAACAACCGCGCACCTCCTGGTGAAGCAACTGCCGGCATTCACCGGCGCGAAGAAATTCGCCGTCAGCCTCGAACCCCCCGGGGGACGTTCCCAACCGACAGGCCCGCTCTACCTGGTCAGCCGATCATAGCCGACCCCGGAACCCATCCCTTCACCACGAGCACTGCCTTCAGCCTCGCGCGTTGTGCTACCATGCGGGCCAGCGAGCATTCGGCTCGCGCATTTTATGCAGCAGCACGATCAAGACCATCACTACATGCAACTGGCACTCCGGGAGGCGGCGCTGGCACCCGCAATCGGAGAGATTCCGGTTGCCGCGGTTCTCGTCCATAAGGGCACAGTGCTCGCGGCAGCTCATAACCACCGGGAGATTTCTCAGGATCCGACGGCCCACGCAGAGATCATCGTCATCCGGAACGCGGCGGAGCAGTTAGGAACCTGGCGGCTCACTGACACCACGCTCTACGTGACGTTGGAACCCTGTCCCATGTGCGCGGGAGCCATCGTCCAATCCCGCATCGGGCGACTTGTGTTCGGCGCATGGGACTCCAAAACCGGCGCCTGTGGATCGATCTTCGACATTCCAGCCGAGCGCCGGCTCAACCATCGAGTCGAAGTCGTCGGCGGTGTTCTCGAACAGGAAAGCCAGATGCTCTTGCAGAGCTTCTTCCGACAATTGCGAAGCGAAACGCCATCAGTCGCAGGCCCTGTCCCGGCGCACCGCCTTGGTCCTGCCGAATGAATCGGCCGGCCCCACACATCTTCTACTCCATGTCTCCTACCACGATGAGATGGGCCGTCTGAGAGATGACCCGTATCCGCATACCAACTGAAGACAGTCAGGAGAGCCTGTCGCCTGCCATCGCCGCCCCCATTGTCGCGACCCTGCATCGCAATCTAAGCTTGTGGAACAGCCTGACTCTCGGCTTTGCCGTCGTCTCGCCGGTCGTAGGACTCTACGCCATCATGGGCGTCCAGACGGCCGTGACGGGAGGCGGGTGGTCTGTTGCGCTCGCTGTCTGTCTGCTTATGCAGCTCTTGGTGGCGACGGTCTACGCCGAATTGGCTTCGCAGTTTCCGATCGCGGGGGGCGCCTACAAATGGGCCCGCCACCTGGGAGGGCACATCACAGGACAATTCGCGGGAGTCATCTATGTGAGTTCCACGATCGCGATGCTGACCACCACGGCCTACACCGGAGGCGTCTGGCTCTCCATTTTTTTCGGATCGTCGGATGGAGGGGGAGCCACATTAGTGTTGTGGGGCGCTGTATTCTTGGCTATCTGTACGCTGCTCAACCTGGCTCACGTCAATCTGTTCAAGCTGACTATCACCATGGGGGTGTACGCTGAGATGGTGGGATCGTTCGGTGTGGCGCTCCTCTTGTTTCTCTTCTTTCGACAGCATGACTTTTCAGAATTGTTCCGGCACCTGGGTACAGGGACGGCCCCCGGCAAAACGGCTGCGTTTCTGGCGGCGCTGGCTATCGCGGGCTGGGCCTTCATCGGCTTCGATGCCTGCTCGACCATCGCGGAGGAAACCCATGAACCCAAGCGGATGGTGCCACGCGCAGTCTTTTTTTCCCTCTGCATGGTCGGCAGCGTGGTACTGTTCAACTCCGCGGCACTCACCCTGAGCTTCGACCGCACCACCTTGATCCACACGACTGTCGCGTCCGATCCCGTCACCCCCGTCATTACGAGCAGCTTCGGACTGTGGGCGGAAAAGCCGTTCTTAGCAATTGTGATGATTGCGTTTCTGGCCTGCGGCGCATCGGTCGTGAAATACACGTCGCGCATCGTGTACTCCATGGCACGGGAGGGCAGCATGCCTGTGGCGCTCAGCCGAGTCACAGCGGGCGGCATTCCGCGCTTGGCGATTCTCGTTACTGTGCTGCTGGCGGGGCTCGGACTACTGTTTGGGCTGAATGACAAGGCAGTCGCCACGATCATTGCCTTCGGCACCGGCGGGTTGTATGCGATGTTTACGATGACGACGGGAGTCGGGCTCTACGCCCGACTTGCAGGACGCTGGAACCCGGCGCTCGGGCACTTGCAACTCGGCCGTTGGGGGCTGGCGATCAATGTAGTAGCGTTTCTGTGGTCGGTGTTCGAATTCATCAACATCGCCTGGCCGCGTGACTATGCTGTATCACCCGATGCGCCATGGTGGCAGCTATGGGCAGTACCTCTCGTCTTGGGCAGCATCTTAGGTGTCACCACGCTGTATGTGCTGATCGATAAAATCTCCGCGATTGAATTGAATGAACCATCCTCGTGAGAAGAAAGAATGGATCAGCGCGACACGGCTTCCCCACCGCCTGTGGGATTACGACGGATTTTGCTTTGCGCAGATCAATCCCGATATACTGACTCCCGCTCTACCTCTGGTTGAGTGGTTGTACCCTCCATCTCCCGGCGTGGGCGCCCTTGGAGCCTTGGCTTCATGGTCCATCCAGACCGCATGCTACTTCAGCCCGGCAGGTGCAGATCTTTCATTGCGTCATACCTCACTTCCCGTAGGAGTCCACTCAAACCGGAGGCCGCGATATGAGCGTGCGAGTTCAGCGTCGGGTTTTCTGGGATCACATTCGCAGCGCGCTGTGGGTCCTCCCGACCCTGTCCGTCCTGATCTTCCTAGTGGCGGGGGCGCTGGTGTCACAAGTGTCAATCAGCGACGACTCCCCTTTCCGGTGGCTCGCCTTCCAGGGTACGCCCGAGGACGCCCGTCAACTGCTTGTCGTGGTATCGTCCACGATGATCACGGTTACTGGTCTGGTGTTTGCCCTTACGATCATCGCCTTGCAGATCGCCTCGGGACAGTACTCGCCACGGCTGCTGCGCAATTTTATGCGCGACCGCGGTACGCAGTTCGTGCTGAGCATCTTCGTGGGCGCCTTCGCTTACAGCACGGCCGGCTTGCACACCGTCGGCGTCCAGAACCCCGACGAGGCAGCGTTCATGCCCCGGCTGGCCGTCTCCGGATCGCTTGGGCTCGCGCTGGCCAGCTTGGGCGTGCTCATTTACTTCATCCACCACCTTTCCTCCTCGATTCAGCTCGACACGATTATGAGCGTGGTCGTGCGCGAGACCTTGCAGGTCATCGACGACCTCTACCCTGACCAGCTCGGCTACCCGGAATCAGAGGAGCGCTGCCCGGACCCACCCGCATGGGCCGTCATCCTGCCATCCGACCGTTCCGGGTACATTCAAGAGGTCGCACCTGCAGCGCTCGTCGAAGCTGCGACGCGGCACGACCTGGTCATCCGGTTCGTCAGGATGGTGGGTGACCACGTCGTCGCCGGGACCCCGATCGCCTGGGCCTGGCACCGGTCGGCCGATCACGCGCCACCCGAGCCCATGCTGCGGAAGGCACTAGACAACTCGGTTTGGGTCGGGTTCGAGCGGACCATGCTGCAGGATGTTCCCTTCGGCATCCGCCGTTTGGTCGATATCGGCAACAAGGCGCTGTCTCCAGCGATCAACGACCCCTACACGGCGACCCAAGCGGTGCACCACTTGTCGGAGATCCTGTGCACCCTGGCTCGCCGGCAGCTGGGCGACTGGCTGTGCCGTGACGAGCATGGCACGGTGCGCGTGGCCATGCCGTTCCCTGATTTTGCCGACTACCTGCAGCTTGGCACCGCGCAGATCCGCCGGTTCGGGGCTAAGGAGCCAACGGTTGTCCGGAGCCTGATCCAACTCCTAAAAAATGTTTGCAGTAGCGCAACAAGCGAGGATCGGCGCAAGGCCAGCGCCCGGCACCTTCGGCTGGTGCTGGAGGACGCCAAGCGCGAGACCGCCCAGTCGGCCGACGTGGAGGACCTGCTGGCAGACGGGGCTGCCGCCCTCAGCGCGCTAGGGGCTGACGGTCCGCCGAAGGCCAGCGGCTCAACCCACGATTTGACCCTGTAGGGCTGTTCGCTCTGCTCGGGTAGATCCTGAGGCAGCGTGATGGCTCGGCCTGAGCCTACAAACAGGCATGGGGATGAGGCAGGCGTATTGACTCAACGTGCTTTTCATGGCTTTTTTCGGCCAGGCAGATGGCCGGAGCGCACCTGGCAGGCCAGGACGTCGCAGATGACGCGAGTGGAAATCAGGCTGGTGATCTCGGCTGTGTCGTAAGGGGGCGCGCACTCCACGATCTCCATACCGGCCAACGGCTTGGTATCCGCGATGATCTGAAGAAACTTCAGCACCTCACGCGGCAGGAACCCGCCCGGTTCCGGCCAGCCGGTTCCCGGCACGAAGGCGGCATCTAGGCAATCCACATCGAAGCTCAACCAAACCGCGTCCACGCCATCCCACGCCACTTCGAGAGCCCGGTTGGCAGCGTGCTCGATCCCCATGTCCACGCAATCGGTGACGGTCATGATCGTGGTCTTACGTTCACGCCCGACCTTCACGCCGGGCCGCGGCGACTGCCAGCCGCCGATTCCGATCTGCACGAGATTTTTTGCCGGCACGTTGGGAATGTTCGTCGCATGAAACCAGGGAGTCGTGTGCATTCGCTCGTCGAGATCGGTGTCCTGCGTATCCACATGCCGGTCGAAGTGAATGATGCCGAGCTTGCCTCCGTTGAGATGTTGGGCCACTCCCCGCACGGTCGCGAAGCCAAGCGAATGGTCGCCACCGAGCACTACTGGGAACGCCCCGCTGGCATAGACGTGCGCCACGCCCTTACTGACTTGGTCGAATGTCTTTTCGATGTTGCCGGGAATGGTAAACACATCGCCGAGGTCGCACATCGAGATCGATTCCCGCAAATCTACACCCAGCTCGAAGCTATAAGTTCCATACAGAGCCGAGATCTTGCGAATGCCCTGAGGGCCGAAGCGCGTACCTGACCGATACGTCGTGCCGCCGTCGAACGGCGCCCCGAGAATAGCCACGTCGTATTGACCGCACTTGCGGACGTCTTCCACGTAGGGGGCTTTGACAAACGTGTTGATCCCGGCGAAATGTGGGAGTTCTCCCCGACTGAACGTGGGAATCCGGCGATCCTTAATAGAATCAGCACCGGGCAGGCCCAATTCGAGACCCCGGACTATTTCCACCTCGTGTCTCGTGGTCGGGATCAGCGCCTCCGCTTCGACGGCATACTTCGCCTCCGGACCGTATCGGTCATGCAGCGGAACCTCGCCTCTGTATTTCGGTTCCTTCGCCATGAATGCACCTCCTTGGCTCCAGAAAAAACAATGGCCTTCGGCCGGATAGCCGAAGGCCTTGTCACGGTACTCTCAACAATCCACTTACCCGCCGAGCGTCTCGAGGGCTTCCTTGAGGCTACGGCGGATACAGGTGAAGATCGGCGTGTCCCGCAACGTGTAGCGCGACCCCTCCGTCTCCCGCAGCGCCATCACCAGGTCCAAAAAGTCCTCCGGCTTGTCGCTCTCAAACGCCACCACCCACTCCT
>JBQTIO010000119.1:0-4063 GCA_052388075.1 Nitrospiraceae bacterium | reverse complement strand
TGCCGGGCCAGGGCCTCCAGCTCGGCCTGCGACACAGGGATCGCCGAGAGCAACCGCTGCTTCATTTCATCCAGAGTCGGAGGTTTCTGCTCGTCGGCCTCCGGCTGGCCGGCCGGCGGTGCCGGTGATGCAGCAGGCAGTTTGGCGAACAACTGCGTCACCAACCGTTGCTCATCCTCGGCGGACAGCTCCTCCTGCTCCGGCTTCTCCTTGCCCCGCTCCTGCTGTCTCAGCGCCAGCAGTTGATCCTTGAACTTGCGCGCACGCACGGCATCCCGATCGAGCGTTGCATCGGCGGTCCCGGTCACATCGAGCCGGAGTCCCTGGCGTTCATCCAGCGCCTTGGCCAAGGCGTCGAGTTTTTTCACCTCGTCCGTGAACAAATTGGCGCTGCCTGGCTGGAACTGGACAAATTGCAGATCCTCCTCGCTTCCGCCTTCGGGGATGAGCTTGCCGATCAGGGTAAAGGGCGACGCGACGACCTTCCCGTGCAGATTGACCAGCACCGAGATGACGACTCCGCCGTACTTGAAATCCGGGTCGTTCAGATCGCCGCGAATGGGCAGATCGATTTCGATCCGCCCCTTGCGGTCCTGGAGCAACGCCACGACCAGCGGAACGGGCAGCGATGTAGCATCCGGGCTATTCGTCGCCTCGCCGAACGTCAATTGATCGACCAGCACCAGATTCTCCGCCTCGAGCAGCTTCTGCGCGACCTTGTACTTTAGATCGAGCGACAACTTGCCTTTCGCCAACCCGTAGCCGACATATTTCCCGCTGTAGGGGCCGGCAGGCGTCAAGTCCATGCCGCCCAGCGTGATGACCAGATCGGTGAAGGCATCCTCGCTGAGGGGATTGATCTTCCCGGCAATCTTCAGCGGCGCGGCATCATCGACCTTGCCCGTCAGATCCACGTCGGCCTTGGCAATCTGCTTGGAGGACAACCCCTTGATCCTCCCGCTGAGCTGCGTGATCCCGGTTTTTACAGATGGCTCGATGGACAGATCTCGATAGGTCGCCGCCAGTTTGACCAATTTCACCTGGTCCACGGTGACTGGTACCGGTGCGGACGGCTGGCCCGGCACCTTCTTGCCCTCGCGTGGCGGTTCGGCCGGCGCCGCTTCACTGGGCTGTGCCGCGAGGAGGTGGGAAAGATTCACTCCGCCGTCCTTTTCGACCACCATCTGCACCGCCGGTTCCTGCCAGACGATTTCGGCTATTTTCACGGCCGTCGGTTCGACATCCAGCGCCAACCGGTTGACCGCCAGCGATTTCCACGAGACCACATCCTGAAACTCCGTCCGATCCGTGATCGAGAGCTGATTGACCGCGAGATTGCCCTGAAACCGGATTAATGGGATCTTGGGATGTTCCTTGGCATAACGGACGGATCCGTTCAGATCGACCGTTCCATTCCGCAGATCCACGTTGAGAAACCGGTCGAGGTACGGTTGAAAGGGCCGGAGGGCGATTTGTTTGACAGTCAGGTCCAATTCGGCGGCCATCGGCTCGACGGTGACCTGACCCCGTACATCCACCAGGCCTGTCTGATTCAGTTTCAGTGACAATTCGACAGGCAGCGGCTTCTCGAACGGGATCTGCACATCCTTGACCGTGACGTCCAATGCCTGCACCTCCGCATGCCCGGGCTTGGCGAGCGTACGGTCCTCGAACCTCGCCTGATAGTTCCGAATCTCAACCTGATCGACAGCCACGGACCAGGGCTTCGGCGAGGCCTCCTGCTTGGTGACGGGCGCCGGTTGCCCCGCCGCATTGCCGCTCTCGATCGGCATGAACAGAGGTTGAAAGTTGAGCACCCCGCCTGGATCCATCCAGGCCTCGAATCTGGCGTCGGCAGTGTGCACCTTCTCGACCCGGATGGCCCGCTTTTCCAAATCGAACTGGATCCCCTCGACATCAGCCACGGGAATTGTCACGACCGGCTCGGCAAGGCCGCGCTCTCCGATCGCCAGATCCCGAACGGACACTTTGCCATCCTTCACCGTCGCGCGAGGGGCCTGCCCGCGCAGGTCGAAGTGATAGAGAGCGGATAGCTTGAGCTCGCCTTGCTGCACATCGAATTGAAACCGATCCTGCACCGCCTGGTAGAGCGTCAGGAGCTTTACGCCGGACAGACTCACCTTCCCGTCCGATTCCACCGGCTGAAGCGAAATGGTGCCTTCCCATGCCACCGCCTCGCCCTTGCCGATCTCGGCCGTAAACGCATAGGCGTTTTCACTTCCCTGAACGGTGCTGAAATTGCGCAGGAGGATGTGAATGGGCACGATGTCCATCGAAACGGGCCTGGACTTCGACTCGTCCCTGTATTCCAGAATCCCCTTGTCGATCTCCAAGAGACCGATTTCCACCGGCATCATCTTCTTGGACTCAGCCTCCGGCGGCGGAGTTGGCGCGGTACCAGCTGGTTCATCCGACGGAGGCACCAGCGCCAGCAAATTCAAGTTCCCTTCACGATTCACCCTGGCCGCCACGAAGGGCATGACCAGGCGGATCTCGTCAAAACCGATCGTCTGCCAGAACAAGGTCGTGGCGCGCAGATTGACGAAAAGTTCTTCGAAGCCGATGATCGGCCTCTGGTCGGACTCCCGCACCTCCAGCCCGTTCAATCGGAGCGAGAGGGCAAACGGGTTCAGCGCCACTTCGCGCACGACGACGGGGTGCTTGAGACGTTCCGCCACGGCGGGAATCCCGTAGGCTTCAATGATGTAGGGAAGGAGAAAGAATCCGATCAGCGCGTAGAGACTGATCAGGCCCAGGAAGACTCCGGCAAGGAGGCGCGGACGAACGATCCAACGCATGCTATATCGGACCCTTGGAAGATTAACACGAGGACAAGACTATAGGGGATGCGACCATTCAATGTCTACCGGTGACTGCCCCCTTCGCAGAAAACTACTAAGGGGATGACAGAAGGTATCTATCCGGCGGCGGCAATGAAGAGGGGCTCCGCTTGCTGAGCCGGCGGAACGCGCGAAAAATGGAGACTAAATAGCCCTGGCAATGCTGATCCGCGTGCAAAGTCACGATGCCTCATATGGAACGTTGTGCGTGCTGTCAAGCCTCCTCACGGGACCCTGTTCCGGCCGGTGGCGCGTCCCTTTCTGGCCAGCTTGTTAGGCGCTTCCCTCCAGTCGTCCACGATGGAGGCTGGGAAGTGATTGATTTGCGGCCCCCCTTGGACCGACCGCTGGGCGTTATTCTTGCTCACCTCGCTATCGGCCAGAATTTGTCTCCTCGACGAATGGGGAGGATCCAACATGGACCAGCCAAAATCCGCATTCGACCACTATGAGCGTGGGCGCGTGCTCAAGCAGAACAAAATGTTCGACGAGGCACTCGACGAGTTCCAACAAGCGGCCACGGATCCGCAGCTTGCCGGGAAAGCTCATGTGCAAATGGCCCTGTGTTTGCGATTGACTGATCGTGCCGATGCAGCCGTCGCAGCCTTCCGCCGAGCCCTTGATGTTGGCACGTTCTCGCCCAACGAAAGAGCGCACATTTTGTATGTCCTGGGACAGACCTTAGAATCACTCGGCCGGTATGCGAAAGCGCTGGAGGCCTATGGCTGGACCAGGAAAGAAGACCCTGGTTTCCAGGACGTGCAGGACAGGATTAAACATCTGATCTCAGGTCGACGAGGCCCGCTCCCCCGGCGTCGGCCAGCCTCCCAGTCCATCGTCGGAGACATTCTTAGATTCGGGCAGCAACTCACACCCCCGGTTTTGTGGCTGCTAGAACAGGCCTGGCACTCGTTCAGCCAGTATTCGAACCGGCTGGCACCACCTCGAGGGGGCCGACAACAGAGTCTCAGTTTCCGAGACATGAGCCAACAGAGGGAACCTCGAGACCCTACGCCAACGTACTGCAGTCCACAGGCGTCACGGGTTCTGAGGAAGCACACCCGTCAGCATGTCCGGATAGCCGTTCGATTGCCCAGCCACTTTTCATTGAAGGGTCGGACCGTGGCCGGTGATGGAGAACTGCGAGATCTCTCTCCGGGGGGCTGTCGCGTCATGAGTTTCGTCGCTGTCCCAGTGGGAGC
>JBQTIO010000118.1:0-25339 GCA_052388075.1 Nitrospiraceae bacterium | reverse complement strand
ATGGACCTTGTGTGCGCGGTGCGCGAGCAATGAAGATCGACCCGGATACCCCCGTCCCATTACACGTTATTCAAGCGAGAAAACACGTTCACCGAAAAGCTAGGTGGTGGGGTACAGCGCTCGGAAGTGCGGAATTCCGGTGCTCAGTGGATGGAGAGTGCCCTTACTACGTTGGAATGTCCCTCGTACCGTCGTAGGAGACGCGGGATTGGAATGAAAACTTCACCACGTCGCCGTCGTTGACCGACGAATCGGCCGTGCCGATCTTTCTATTCACCGTGATGAGCGCCTCGCGGTTGTTGATGAACCGGAGCAGTCCGCCGAGTTGCGCCTGATTGGTCTCCACCAGTTGCTTCACTGTGGTCGGGCCCGGCACTTCAAACTCAACTTCGCTTTCTTCCACAGCCGCGCGCAGCGTATTGCCGTAGACCAGCACAGTCACCATTGACTCCTCGCTATTCGTCCATCGTGTGTCGTCTCGCGCGAGGAAAAGCTGTCACGACGGTACCGGACGTTCCGCTGCCTGGTACGCTTCGTTCAGCATCTGCGCGACATGCTTGACCTCCACGCTTTCGCGGAGCCCGTTCTTCAGCTGAATCATGCAGGCGGGGCAACTCGTGGCCACGACATCGGCTCCAACCTGCTCGACCGCCTTCGCCTTCCGCTCAAAGATCTTCTTGGACGTCTCGTAATCCTTAACCACGAAGGTGCCGGCGCCGCCGGCGCAACGATCGGCATCAGGCATTTCAGCAAAGGTGACTCCAGGCAGCGACGACAGAATAGCGCGCGGCTCCTTCGTCACACCGGCAGCCCGTAAGTGGCAGGAGGAATGGTACGTCACACACTTGGTCGTTCCGGGAACCTGCGCCATCGGCGGTTGGCGAGACGAGCGCGCGACGAACTCGGTGATATGGACGACTTTCCTGGCCAATTGTTCCGCCTGGCGACGCTCCTCGCCGTCAGAGAACAACGTGGGGTAATCTTTGAGCATCAGGGTGCAGGAGGCACAGCCGGTTACGACCGTTTCGTAGGGTGCGAACGACTGGAGGTTGAACCGCGCACCCTCGCGCACAAGATTTTGATGTCCGTACGTTTGAATCGGCGTGCCGGAGCAACGCTGGGGCGGCAGTGCCGGCTCCACCCCGTGCTTCCGCAAGACGCCGATCACCGCATCGCCCACCCCGTCGTCGAAATAGTTCGCCGCGCAGCCGTGAAAATAGGCGACACCTCCCGCATTCGGTTGCCCGGCCGTGGAGGGGATCAGGCTGGCATGACGTTCCCGCAACTGGGTTGTCGCGATCTTCGGCAGCACGAGATCGTGCGGTAACCGGGCCGTGGCTGCCAACCCCTTCATGATCGGTCTGGTTGCCCAATCAAGCAACCGCCGCAGTACCGGTCGATCCCAGACGTGCTGAGTCCTTCCCATGAATCGCAGGAACGATTCAAACGCCGCTCCACTCGCCTGCCATCGGAAGATCCAGCCGGTCAGCCGATTCGGATGTTCGGCCCGTTTCTGCAGAATCAGCTCCGATACATCGACGCCGGCCGGACAGATGGTGCGGCAAGACTTGCAATTCAGACAGGCTTCCACCACCCGTTTTGACTCGAGGTAACTATAATCCTTCGCGGTCACGATCTCGAACCAGCCCCGGGAACTCATGTCCTCCGATTGAAAGACGTCATAGACCGGACAGACAGAATTGCATTTGGCGCAGGTCGCACAGGACTTGGACAGTCTGGTGTAATCGATCTGTTCGGTGAACGGCCGATCGCTGATTTTGATTCCCGGATTGAGGATATTGCCGGGATCGAAGCACTTCTTGACCTGCACAAAAAGACGGTAGAGATCCTCGCCGAACATCTTCCTCACGTATTCCGCCCGGACCCTCCCATCCCCATGCTCGCCGCAAATGGATCCGCGGAAATGACTCAGAACCATACCGTGAATTTCATGATAGCCTTGAACCATCTTACTGAACTCATTGTCATCATTGAGATCCAATAGCGGCACAATATGAGCATTCCCGTTGCCGATATGGCCGAAGATGGCCACCGGGACTCGCTGACCTTCAAAGAATCGTTCCAGATAACGAATCAGCTCGCTCATCCGTTCAACCGGGACCACCACATCATCCACGAAGTTGATCGGTTTCTTCCGCGCGTCGAATCGATAGAGGGTCGGATAGAGGGCCTTCCGCGCTTTCCACAATTCCTCTCGTCGTACCGGATCGAACGCCAGAGTGAGCTCCGCAGCCAGCTTGAATGCACGACAGACTGCGGCCATCCGCTCTGCTCGCTCGCGAAGGTCCACGTCGACCGAGTCGCTGTCCAGTTCGATCAGTAAGGTCGCCGCCGCATCTGCAGGCACCCCGTGCTTGGCCCGACCGATTAGATCGAGCGTGCTGGCATCCATCACTTCCAGCGCACTTGGCTCCAGCTCCAGCAGGCGCGGCACGGCATCGCCCACTTCCTCGAGATGGCGGAAATGGATGAGCGCTGTCAGCGTCGCGCTCGGCTTTTCGACGAGTTTCAGCGTGGCTTCGCTGACGATCCCCAGCGTCCCTTCGCTCCCCACCAGCAATTTCGGCAGATCGAACACCCCATCCGCAAGTCCATCGACAAGACCGAACAGGTTATATCCGCAGCTGTTCTTGCTGACGGTCGGCTTTCTGCCGCGAATCAGGCCCGCCTCCGCCTGCACAAGGACAAATACGTCACGGACTGCCAGAACCGTGCTGAGCATCCGTTCGAAAGCCGGATCGTCCAGCCGGTAGGGCTGCGCCTCCAACCAGTTGCCCGACGTCAGGCAGGTCCGGAGGCGATGGACATTATCCTTCACAGCGCCGTAGCGCAGCGTGTGGGGGCCGGACGAATTGTTCGCCAGCATCCCGCCGAGCTTGCACATATCGCCGCTGGAAGGATCCGGTCCGAACAGCAGGCCCTGACGACCGAGCTCCTTGTTCAATTCGGTGAGGACCATTCCGGGCTGCACGCGCGCCCATTTCATCTCGCGGTTAACCTCCAGAATGCGATTGAGTCGCGAGACATCCAGGATGATCCCGGACCCGATGGCCGAGCCTGTGAGATTCGTGCCGGCGGCGCGCGGGGTCAGCGGGATGCCGCGGGTTACCGCATACTCCATCGTCGTTTCGATATCGGCCTCGGACTCCACGAGCACGACAGCCTTCGGCACCAGCCGATACATGCTGGCATCGACGGCATAGGCCGTCAGGGTGGGCCCGTCGTCTTTCACTTTCTCCGAGCCGAGCCGGGTCCGAAGATCCGCCGCAATCGCACGGGATCGTTCCGGAAGGATGAGGGTGGGCGCGCTCATAATATACGGTGGCGCATTCTAGACGGCCCGCCGCGAGAAGAACAAGGGCGCGGTTGTGGGTGCCAGGCGAATCTCTTACAATGCCCGCTCACCTGCGAGGAGTTCATGACCCGACCTGGACTGTACGTGACGCGTTTGCTTCCGGATCCCGTCATGGCTGCTGTCCGGCAACAGTACCGGCTGATCGCAGAGCCGACAGACGAAGCTCCCGCACCCGAGCCTCTTCGGCAGGCCCTCGCACAGGCCGACGCCCTGATTTGCACGCTCACGGACCGCATCGATGCGCCACTCCTGGCGGGTGCCCCTCGCCTGAGAATCATCGCCACCTACGCCGTCGGCTATGACAATATCGATCTCGCTGCAGCACGTGAACGCGGCATCGTCGTCACCAACACGCCCGACGTACTGACCGACGCTACTGCCGACCTCACGTGGGCGCTGCTGCTGGCCGTAGCCCGGCGGGTGGCGGAGGGAGATGCGTGGCTGCGAACCGGGACATGGACGGGATGGCGGCCGACTCAGATGTTGGGGACGGAAGTGACGGGGAAAACGCTGGGCATCGTCGGCATGGGACGGATCGGTCAGGCTGTGGCGCGGCGCGCGGAGGGATTTCGCATGCCCGTGGTGTATGCCGCCCGGCAGCCCTGCCTCTCATCCCGCACGGCTGCGCCTTGGACGTATCTGCCTCTTTCCGATTTGCTCCGGCGAGCGGACTTCGTCTCGTTGCACGTCCCTCTGTCCGAGGCCACGCGCCATCTGATCGGGCCCCGCGAGCTGGCCATGATGAAGCCGAGCTCGTTCCTCATCAATACCGCTCGCGGGGCGGTGGTCGACGAGGACGCGCTGGTCTCCGCGCTACAGGCGCACAGGATTGCCGGAGCCGGGCTCGATGTCTACGAACGAGAACCGATCCTCCACCCGGGGCTCTCGGTACTGCCGCAGGTCGTACTCCTCCCGCATCTTGGATCGGCCACACAAGAGACCCGTGTCCGAATGGGGATGATCTGTTTGGAAAACATTGCCGCGTGGTTCACCGGCGAGCCGCCACCCAACCGGATTACCTGACGCAACGGCTAACTGGCGCGGCGAAGAGCCGCCTGACCCGACCCGCTCCGTTTCTTCAACGCTTCGAGTCGTTGCGGCACATCATGGAAGGATGGAATGGACTTGAACGTGTGGGCGGCTTTGTCCCATTGTGCCTGAGCCTCATACAACAGGCCAAGTTCATAACGAATGGCCTGTCCCTTCGCGCCCTGACAGCGAGGATCCGACAGTAGCGATTCAAGGCACTGGATGGCCTGAGGCAACAGGCGCTCGGCTTTGTGGCACACGGCCGTCATGAGGCAGGAATCGAGATAAAAGGCCTCTCCTGTTTTTGAGACCTCAAATTCCTCCCTCGCCTCCGGATAGAGCCCCATGTTCTTATAGGCCACGCCGAGCATGAAATGCGCTTCGTGATCCGGCGCTGGTCCGGCCGGTGTCGGCTGCGCGGCCACCTGATGGGTCGCGGCATCCTTTCGTCCCCTGGCCGTGCCACGCACTCCGTTGCCGTCAGGTGCGGCGTTGGCCGGCGAGAAGTTGCCCACCTGTGCAGGAATCTTCTTCTCGAACACATGGCTTCCGTCAGGTTCCGCACCTTCCAAAGAAAATTGCATGTCTTGCTCGGGCCGGCTTTTCGATGTCGTGACTCTGACATCGTCTGGCTCGGCCCCGGCAACCGAAAACCCGCCGGCCGTTGCCGATGGAGAACCATGCGTCGGCTGTTCCTGAGCAGAATCCAACTCCGAATCGATTGCGGAAACACCGCTCGTTGTAGCAGCCGGCTCCCCCCGCAGCCTCGCCCCCAGACGCTCGACCAGCGTAGCGTCCGTCGAAAGCGACCGTACCTTCTCGAAGAGTTCTTCGTGGAGGCTTTCCAGGCCGGGTTCGGGATGCTCCAGCAACAGTTCCACCGCCTTGGCATAGTGCTGGGCCGCCTCCGCGCAGTCGCCTTGCTCTTCGCACAGTTCTCCGTACAGCTCCAGCAAAGGTACGGAGTGCGGTTGCGCCGATAGAAACTCCTTGATCAACGATCCGGCGAGAACAAAATCCTCCGCGCGCAGGGCCGCCCCCGCCAGGAACCGGTACTCGCCCAGAGCGATCTGGACGTCGCCTCGCTGCAAATGCAGCCGTGCAAGGAGTTGGCACACTTGCGGGTTTCCCGGCTCCCTGGTGAGCATTTGGTTGAGAATTGCCTCAGCCCCCGCATACTGCTTCTCATCGATCCTCCGGGTGGCTTCAGCCAGCAGGTCGAGCGGGTCGGAGGATTTTTGCGCGGGAGGCGGCGTCCCCGGTTTCACCGCCTTAAAAGTTCCGGTTCCGGTTTTTTGCGCCCCCTCCACGAACTGCGACGCCTCGCTGTTCTTGGGATCGATCTTCAGGACTGCGAGATACGCATCTTTCGCTTCGTCATATCGCCCTTGGGCCGAGCGCTCACGCCCGACTTGGAGATACATCTTCGTGGCTTCATCCTGCAGATCCTCCTGAACGCAGAGCTCAGCCATACGCTGCTGGGCGCTCAGGTTGGACGGATCCTGGCTGACGATCTTCCGATAGATCTCAAGCGCCTGTTTTCCCTTGCGCTCTTTGAGATAGTACTTACCCAGCGTAAGGTAGTCCTGAACCGCACTGCTCAGCAGTCCACGCTCAACATTGAGGTCTCCCAGATAGCGATAGACTTCGTACCGCGTCGGATCGATCTTGAGGACTTTCTTGAAGGCGGCGATGGCCTTCAGCGTCGCCCCTTCCCCCCGAAACGCCTCTCCGGCCTGCAAGAACGCGGCGGCGGCCTCCGCTGAAGCATTTCGTTTGAGGTGGAGATCGCCGATGGAGTTGTGGATGCTGCCGTCGTTGGGCGTATCCTGCGCCAGCTTCTTCCATTCCTCGATTGCGGCGTCATACTGCCCGCGCGATGCGAGCAGTTGAGCTTGTTGAAGAACTTTACTGCGGTCCACGGCCAATTCACACCTCGTGGAGCGAGAATAGGCAAACGCTAGCAGTATCAATGGGTTTTGTCTAGAAAATGGAGGAATCAGGTGGCCGTCTCTTGAACGCAGCAGAGGCCTGTCCTCCGGATGGGAAGACAGGCCCCGTCGCCGCTTGACACGAGAAACGATACCGGTTAGGTTGCGGCCACGGCTGACTTCAACACGTTGGCCGCCTGAGGCCCCTTCGCTCCCTGCACAATGTCGAACTCAACGTTCTCGCCTTCTTTAAGGGTCTTGAATCCTTCCCCTTGTAGCGCTGAATAGTGGACGAAGACGTCCTCGCCGCTATCGAGCCGGATGAATCCAAACCCTTTCCGATCGTTGAACCACTTGACTGTCCCTTTTGTCTTCACGAACCTCCTCCTTTCCTCAACGACTACGCGGAGTTACGTAGCCTACCCATTGAGCCGTGTATCGGAACACCGGATAGAAGACGAGAGAAGAAACCGGCGGGTGAAACGGACGGGCACCTGCGGACTGTTGAATAGCTCACGGAACCCATCTTGAAGATGAAGAATCGCGCTGCATGTAGCATTGGAGAGCGCGCGCTGTCAAGCAATTCTTTGCCAGGCAGGATTCTTCCGTGCGGTTTACAAGGAAGCGGGACTTCCCTATAGTGTCTGTAGGTCTCCAATTTCAAGTGCCCCGTGACCCTACGAACGCTCCTCGACCGCTACATTTTTTCCGAGCTGCTCTCTCCGTTCGGCCTCAGCCTCGGAGCGCTCTGCTTCGTGATGCTGACTCGAGAACTCCTGCGGCTCGTCGAACTCCTGGTTTCGAAAGGAGTCGGACTGTGGGCGGTCTTGAAGGTCATCGCCATGCTCCTTCCCTCGGGCCTGGTGTTGACGCTTCCGATCGCCGGGCTTATCGCCTCGATCACCGCCTTCGGCCGATTGTCGTTTGACAAGGAACTGGTGGCCATGCGGGCCGCCGGGTTGAGTCTCTTCCGTCTGTCACAACCGGTGCTGCTGTTTGCCGTCGCCGTCTTCACGCTGACGCTGGTGCTGTCCCAATGGGGACAGCCGTGGAGCTCGTTAAATCTCAAGCGGGTGGCTCTTAATCTGCTGAAAGATCAGCTCATCCTCGCCCTCGAGCGGGGCACATTTAATGAGCCGATTCCGCGCCTAATGATCTATGTACCGGATAGCTCGAATGACCGGCCCCTGAGCGGAATCTTCATCTCGGATGAGCGGACGGCCGAGGAACCCCGCGTGATTGTTGCCGAGCAATACCAGGTGCTCATGGATGCGGCACACGACCAGGTCGCTCTCCGCCTGGAAAAGGGAGTCATCCACAGCCGGCCGGACCAGGTCGATCGCTACCGCCAGATTTCCTTCACAAGCTACGATATCAAGCTCAATCTCAATCAAAGCAGCTATGCGGCCACGGAGGAGCGCCCGTCCTACGAACAGATTATGGCACAGCTGGCGAAAACCAACGGAAAGGATGGGGGCGCTCTGCGCCGGTTGATGGAATACTACAAGGATCTGGCCTTCCCGACGGCCTCACTGGTGTTTTGTCTCCTGGGTGTCCCGGTCGGCATCGTCTCGAAACGGTCGGGCCGGATCGGCGGATTTGCGGTGGGCGTCTTGATCATCGTCGCCTTTTACTTCGTCAACGTCGCCTGCGACTTCCTGGTCACCGCGCTGGTGATCGGACCTTTTGCCGGGGCCTGGATCCCCGACCTCGTGTTTGTCCTCATCACGATCGCGCTCTTCATGAAAATGAGCCGCCAATAACGGTCATGACCATTCTTTTCCGTTACATCCTGCGCGAATACGCCAAGATCTTTTTGATGTGCTTCTCTGGCTTGCTGACGATCTATCTGGTGATCGACTTTTTCGAAAAAGTCCGCCGGTTTCTCCGCTTCGATTCCGGGGTCCTTGCCATACTCACATACTTCGCCCTCAAAATTCCCTCGATTTCCTACCAGGTCGCTCCGTTCGCCATTCTGGTGTCCACACTGCTGACGCTCGGTCTGCTCTCACGCAGCAATGAAATCACCGCGCTGCGCAGTTGTGGGGTGGGCCTCCTATGGATGACCTCGCCCTTTCTCCTCTTTGCATCCGGCGTCTCCCTGGTTCTACTCGCGTTCAGTTCGACGATTATTCCGCTCGCGTCGGAAAAAGCGGAAGAGGTCCGCCTGATCCAGATCGAGAAGAGGCCGACGCCCGTGACCATCCAGACCATTCAGCCATGGGTTCGTATCGGTGCTGATGCCATCATGCGGATCAGAGAGATCGGTGCTTCCGGTACGATTCTCCGTGGAATACAGGTGTTCCACTTCGATCCGGCGTTCCGGCTGGATCAACTGACCGAAGCGGCCGAAGCCCGCTATGCCCCAGACGCATGGACATTCCTCAATGGCAATCGACGCCTGTTTCAACCGGACAAAACCGTGGATTTGACGCTTTTCGCAACGCAGCGGGCGGATATCGCATTGATCCCGGACGATTTTTCCTCGTCGCTGACCGGCAACTCCGAGAGCATGACCTTTCGGGAGATCCGCAACTATGTCGACCGCTTTCAAGATGAGGGCATTTCGTTTTCCCGCCTGCTCACGGACTATTACGGCCGTCTCGCATTTCCGCTGGTCACGGTGGTGATGGTACTGGTCGGCATCGCACTAGGTTTGCGAGGAAGCGGAGTGCGAGGAAGCAGCATGGCCCTGGGCATCGGCCAATCGTTCATCATCGGGTTCTGCTATTGGACGACCCATTCGGTTGCCATTGCGCTCGGGCGCGGAGGAGCCCTGGAACCCATGCTGGCCGGCTGGATGGCTAATCTGTTGTTTCTCAGCTTTGCCCTCTACCTCCTGCTCAAAGTCCGCTATTGAAACAGGCCGATTCCCAGTTGACTGCTCGCACCGCTTCCGGTAAGTAAGAGCCGTTCCCGGGTCACAGGAAGGAGAAATGGCATGAGCTCGCGCGTGGTGATTACCGGTTTGGGAGTCGTGTCTTCCATCGGTATCGGTGTCAGCGAATTCTGGAAGGCAGCCCTCACCGGTCGATCGGGCGTCACTGCCATCCAATCACTTGATCCCTTCCCGGTGATGGACTACCGCTCAAAGGTGGCCGGACAGGTCCATAATTTTTCTCCCAAACAATATCTGCCCGCCAGCCAGGGTGACCGTGTCGACCGCTACGCCCAGTTTGCCTTGGTCGCCACCAAGGAAGCGCTTGCCGATGCCGATCTGCTCATGGTGAAAGAACCGCCGCATCGTGTCGGCGTGATCGTCGGAGCCGGCATGGGCGGGATGGTGATGGGAGAGCGGGAGATCACGCAGCTCTATCTGAATAAGAAACCGCATCGTGTGCACCCTAATTTTATTCCGACGATTACACTCAATTCTGCCTCCGGTATTGTGGCCATGGCGCACGGCGCAAAAGGTCCGAATCTGACGATCTCCACCGCCTGCTCCTCCAGCGCGCATGCCCTGGGGCAGGCCCTGCACAGTATTCGAACCGGCCAGGCTGATGTCATCATCGTCGTCGGAGCCGACGCCAGCATTACACCGCTGGTCTTCGCCGGGTTTTGTTCGATGCGCGCCCTCTCCAGCGAATTCAACGAGACCCCGGAACGGGCGTCCCGGCCCTTCGACCGTAGACGCGACGGATTCGTCATGGGCGAAGGCGCCGGGGCCTTGATCGTGGAATCACTCGCGCACGCCAAGAAGCGTAAGGCCAGGATCTATGCTGAACTCGTGGGGTACGCAGCCACCAGCGAAGCCTATCACATGGTGATTCCCCGGGAAGATGGTGAAGAAGTCTGCACCACGATGAGGCTGGCTCTCAAGTCGGCCGACCTCCCAGTCGAGCAGGTAGACTATATCAATGCGCATGCCACCTCGACCGCGATCGGCGATGCGGTTGAGACCAAGGCGATCCGGCTTCTGTTTAAGAACCGTGCGGACAAGATCTCCGTCAACGCCACCAAGTCGCTGGTGGGCCATACGTTAGGCGCGGCAGGAGCGATCGGCGCTCTGGCATCGACTCTCGCGATTCACACCGGTCAGATCCATCCCACGGCGAACTACGATGACCCGGACCCGGCCTGTCGCCTGGACGGGATCCGGCGCGCAGTGCAGGAGCGAAAGGTTCGCACCGCGCTGGTGAACGCCTTCGGATTCGGCAGCAACAATGCAACGGTCGTGCTGAAGAAATTTGTCGCGTGAGCGACCTTCGATCAGCCTATTGTCTGCTTTCTCGAACGTCCCGACGATTCCGGCAGGACTCTTGTAGCAATTACCCCGTGGTCTATGACAACGAACGTCATCCCTTATGAAGGAGAATCAGTAATGACCCATGGCGAGATTGTCTCCAAGATCATTCAAGCCCTTGCCGACTATCTGAAGCGGGATCCCGCCTCCATCACGGAGGCCCATCATCTGCGAGACGATCTCGGGCTCGACTCGATGGCGGTCATCGAACTGCTCTTTGAGATCGAGGACCGATTCAAAATTCAAATTCCCGATCAAGACCTCCCTGGTCTCAGCACCGTCGGATCGGTGGCGGACTATGTACACCAACGGCTGGTTTCACCGAAACCCGCTCCGGCCGAGAAGTCGGCTCCTTCGCGAAAACCCGCCGCCGCCAAGACCCCGAAGAAGCAGGAGACGGCCGCTGCGACAAAGCGCGCCGCCACCCCCAAGAAAAAGAAGAAAGTAGCGAGTCGATGAGCGCACCGCTGACGCCTGGTCCCATCACCCTAGCGGAGATCCATCGGCTCGTCGGCGGCACGATTCACGGAAACGATCAGACGACGGTGTCGGAGCTGGCCGGCCTGAGCGAGGCCAATCCCAGGGCCCTGTCCTTCATCGCCAATGACAAAGTGTTGAAGGCCCACAAGGATCTCCCTGCCGGGGCCCTGCTCGTCCACCGCCATCTTGCGGAACTCGCGGTTCCCCAGATCGTGGTAGGCAATCCCTTCCTGGCGTTCACGCAGGTGGCCCAGAAGTTCTTTGTCCGTCCCGCCGCTCCGCGCGGCATCGCCCAGGAAGTGACGCAGGGAACGGATGTCAGGATCGGAGCCGATGCGTCGATCTGGCCCTTCGTCACGCTCGGCGATCGCGTCACGATTGGAGCCCGCGTCACCCTCTATCCCGGTGTGTTCGTAGGATCCGATTCGAAAATCGGAGACGATTCCGTCCTCTATCCCAACGTCGTGGTCCGGGAAGGCTGTTCACTGGGTGCACGGGTGATCGTGCATAGCGGATGCGTGATCGGGTCCGACGGGTTTGGGTATCTTCAGCATCAAGGCCGGCACCACAAGGTTCCGCAGCTCGGCGGTGTGGACATCGAGGACGACGTAGAACTGGGCGCCAACGTAACGATCGACCGCGCCACCATGGGCCGCACGGTGATTAAGCAAGGCACGAAAATCGACAATCTGGTTCAAATCGCCCATAACGTGACCGTCGGAGCCCACTCGATCATCGTCGCTCAGGTGGGGATCGCCGGCAGCACCACGATCGGCCATCACGTCATGATCGGCGGGCAGGCCGGCCTCGGCGATCATGTTCAGATCGGAGACCAGGTGATGATTGCCGCCAAGGCGGGCGTCAGTCGCAATGTCGAGTCAAACCGGATCATGTCGGGGGCTCCGGCATTGCCCCACGAAACCTCATTGAGGATTCAAGCCGTCGTCAACCACCTGCCTGAACTGAGACAACTGGTACGGAGTCTGGAACAGCGGGTGGAGACGCTTGAATCGCAGGCGCAACATCCGGCGGGGCGATCGGGCGCGCTCGCGAGAAGACGCTCCCCAAAGAAATGAGCCGCCGGTCCCTCTATTTGATGATGCTTCGCCAGAAAAACAGTCGCGCCCAATAGAACCCCGCCCAGGGCAGCAACAGCGCCGGGACCACGCTCACTTCCCCCTGCAGATATGCGGTCAGGGCGCTGCCTACGAGCAGCGCCACACCGAGTAAATACGCCAATGGGATCCATGGGCGTCCCGGGTGGTCGAAATCTGTCGACTGAGACTCCTTCTTTGCCTTCCCCCTCCGTCGGGTGAGCCGGTCCCGGATACGGGCGGCGAACACCTCCGGGAAGCATTTGAGCAGATACTGCTGGTACCGGGTCTGGACGACACCGATCACCACCCCCAGAACGACGAGCCCCGAACTTTGGTAAAAGGTGTGCCAGGTGTAGCTGTCCGTGGCGATCAATTGATACCCCAGTCCACCGACTCCGCCGATCAAACAAGGCAGGCCGACCAGACCAGACGGAAACAAGATGTAGGTCTTCACATACTGATGCGCCAACTGCACAATCTGATCGGCCCGGTGAACCGTGACAAGTCGGGGCATGAACACCTCTCCTGGCTTGCGGGCGGAATCTCCTGCCGCACGGCATTATAACGATCCATCCCCCGGCATGAAAGCGGACTATAGGGCTCTTGTGCCCTCGAAGAATCATCCCTAGCGCCTTCCTTTCACCCGCAGCGTCTTCCGCCCACAATCACAGCCGTACCTGGCTGTGATCACGGACACTCAATACTGGAGCGATGCCGGAATGGGCCGCGCAGGATCTGCCTTCTCTTCCCTGGCGAAATTCATCCGGCGCGCGTGATGCCTGCTCCAGCCGATGGGAAACTCTTGCTCGGCGACAATTCAACTTGCCGGTCCAGGTGATTCGCGATTCTTTGCTGTGACCGGCGTCGGCCCTGTCCACAAAATCTGTGTGCCACCTGTGGATATTCGTGTGGACTGACGACTTGTATCCTGTCACCAAGCGACCTCAACCCCTCTGCCAATTTGTTAGGCAGACTTTTTCCAATGGATTAGAGAGGTTATGTCGCTTGGGGAGGGTGGAATCGGGGCCTACAATCCCTAGGGGTCTCGCCGACCAGGACAGGTCGTCCGTAAGACCCTGTCCACCCGCAGAGGAACCGACTGAATGTGGAAGTTATATGGGGAGAATGTCTTCGATGGAAGCCCGTTCGATACGGCCCAGCGTGACCCACTGCTGAGCCATCGGAATCAATGCCATGAGCCGTTCTTCAAAGGCATGCAATCGCTGCGGCAAAGCCTCAACTTTTCGGTAGGCGGTTCCGATCAGAAAAGACTTCAGCCCCTGCAGAAACATCATGATGGTCGTGGCGTGCACGGTTCTCGCGCAATCATGCAACGATTCGACATCCGCGAGAATCGGATCAAGCTGAGACGCCGTCACAAAATCCGCGAGCCCCTGCTCACGCAGACACATGAGCGACCCTGCCATCGCGGGTATCCGTTCCTGCACCTCCCTCAGGAACTCGTCGTCCAGCCGGTCGAGATCGCGCAGGATGCGTTCGACGGCTTCGACGGCGATGTCATCCTGCCGTTCCCCGACCTCCTCCGAGGCCCGACCGATGACCGCCTCCAACATGTCTCGGACCGGCTGAACCGTGCGCGCGCGAGCCTGCTGCAGCTCCCGCAGCGCCTTGAGCAGCGGAATGGAGGAGGCCACGCGTGCCGGGGACTCTGACGTGGGCTCCGGTGCGTGATCGTGTGCTGCGGAATCATCCTGCGGCTCTTCCTGGATCGATTCGCGCTCCTGGACCAGGTCCATCGGAGACTCGGCCTCAGGCTGCTCTCCGGCCAGACGATGCACGGCCATCGCGATTCGGTCGAGCCCCGTCTGAAGCGAACGAAGGGTCTCGGACCTCGATTCCATTTCAGCCGACCCGACATCCCGCAGCATGGGCAGCAGTTCGGACGCCATCGCTTCGATCTCTGACAGTTGAACCGTGGAGGCGGATCGAGCCAGATTGGTAATTCCGTTCAGGATGAACCCATACAGCTTCGCGCGCACCGGCCCTTCGGCGCCCGTTCCCAATTTCTTCAGGGCAGTCTGGATATGAGCCAGCCATTCTCGGGCTTCAAGCGCGAACAACCCGACGACTTCGTTGCGAAACGTAGGATCGCCCTGCCCCGGCCATTCCGGTCCCCTTCCGATCTCACCTGCGGTGATCTGCGCCTCAGGCTGGCCGACGATTCGCGTCTCGACGACTCCTTGAATCGCGGACGCGATCGCATCGAGGCTCTCGAGCAATGAGGTGAAGTGATCGGAGGCCACGCCCGGCGCCGGGGCCGCTTCTGCCCTGACCGGTGCGCCCGGAAAGGTCAGTTTGCCCACCGCTGGAGGATCGAGCGTTTCAACCACCGATACCAAGGGGGTCAGGCTGAGGTCCACCTGGCGTGGTGCGGGTCCGTCGCTTCCGTTCTTCTCCTCAACCTTCACGACCGGACGAAGAGGATAGCGGCTATTCACCCTGACGACCGTTCCCACCTCTCCGGTCGTCAACCGCACAGTCGTGCCCAGCGGATAGACTGAGAGCTGCTCGACAAGGGCCTTGAGAATCTCGCGTGGGAAAGTGCTCCGTTCCGCCACCAATAGTTCCCTGACGGCCTTATACGGCAGCAGGCGCTTGCGATACGGGCGCTCGCTCACCAGCGCGTCGAACACATCGACCACACCGAGGATCTGCGCCATCTCGCTGATTTGCCGCCCCTTGAGCCGCTTCGGATAGCCTTGCCCATTGAATCGTTCGTGGGCCTGACGGATCAATTGCGCGAGCCAGTGGTACTCGCTTCCGATCCGATGGATGACCTGATACCCGAGTTCAGGATGTTGTTCGATCAACGCCCGTTCATCGTGAGTCAGGCGGCCTGCCTTCGTGATCAGCGAATTCGGCACCGCAAACAATCCGATATCATGAAGGAGCCCGGCAAACGCCAACCGTTCCAACTCTTTCCCGTAGTATCCGAGACCGATCCCGATTTTCGTTCCAAGAATTCCGACGTTGATCAGGTTCGTGATGAGGGACGAACCGCCCGGACCGGATAGCGCTTCGACGACCAGCTGATCGTCCTGCTTCAACAGCGAGACGAGGGACGTCGCGAGCGACTCGACCCGATCCACGCGAAGCGGGCGCTGGCTCTGAACAGCGGCCGCAAGGTCGGTCAACTCTCGTTCTGCCTCACGATACCAGGTCATCGAACAACGGACCTCTTCTCAGATAGGCTCTCTCTTCAACCGGGCAACAGGCCGCCGATGGCTGAACGTTCTGCTTGCCCGCTTTCTACCCAGCTTTGAATGGCGCTGGTGCAATCGGAAAGTCGCGTCTCCACGGCCTCGTACCGCGTGGCCGCCACGACGACCCGTCGTTGCATGATCAACGTGAGAAAGCTGTGGAGCCCTTTGAAGAATGTCATAGCTTGAGTGGCGTTGATTTGCTGGGCGGTCGACCACAATTGTGCCACCAGTTCCACGACACCTTTGAGTGGTTCGGGAGACGGACCCGTCGTCGCCGCTCCGTCTTTAAGCCGTCCCACTTCATCAATCACAGCCGGAATGCGCTGCTGCACGAGCTGCAGGAACCGCTCCTCACCTGCACCGGCCTGGGAGAGCGCGGCGCGCAGCGAAGCGACATCGCACTCCCCGACCCCGCTGCGTTTCAATTGTTCCATCTGGGCGATCACCGACTGCAGCACGTTTCGACGGATGGTCCCGGACTTGGGCTGGCTGGCCTGGAGTTGCTGAAGGGCGGCGAGAAGTTCATTCGCCGGCATCGTGGTCGGGAGCGCGTGGGAACCGGCCGCCCCTCCTTTGCCCACAACGGTCGCAGCGGTCGCCCGAGTGAGACCGGCGCTGATGTGCCCCAGCTGTTTGCAGAGCGCAACGAAGTCGTCGGCGGACAGTTTCCGCGCTGGATCCTGAAGGTCTTCGATGAACGGAAGCGTGGAAAAAGTCGCTTGTGCGATGTCGTTGAGATTGACTGTGGCCGCGGATCCTCCCAAATTTGAGAGGCCGGCCTTGATGGACTGTACGAGCTTCAGACGGTGATCGGGGGCGGGGTCCTGTTGGAGTTCATCAAGTGCAACATGAATCTGTTCGAGCCACTCCTGTGCCTCCTGAACGAAGACCTCGATCAGCTCCTTCTGAAACTCATCTTCCCCTTGGAGAGACATCGGTCTCGGTCCTTCAGCGAATACGCAACCATTCGGAGACTCCGGCCGGCTGAATCAGGATTGCCCCTTCCCGTGACCCAGTTGGGACGCCAATCCCGCAATTTCGCCGAGCTTCCTGGCCATGTCTTCAAACCGTTTGGTGGCACTCTGCGTTGCCAGCTCGGCTTCCGCCACCCGACGGGCAAGCAATCCGTTCCGTTCGCGTTCTGTCGCCAGGAGAACCTCGAGTTCCTGTGCCTTCATCGCACCGGCGCCCACTTCAGCAAGCCGCCGCTCGCTCTCCGCCCTCTTATGCTGTTCCGCCGCCAGCAGGACTTCAAGCTCTCCTTTGCGTTGCGTCACTGCCTCGGCGGCCGCAACCTTCTCACGCAGTTCACTCACTTTCATTTGTTCAGCGGCCACAGCCGTTTCCGCAACGTGGGCCTTCCGCTGCAAGTCGGTCAGCTGTTGCGCCAACTGCGCCGCAGCCGCTCGCTCGGCCTCCAACGCCGCCTCCAAATTGTCGGTGCGCTGTCGCTCGGCCTCCAAGAGCGCTTTCGTTTCTTTGCTTTGTCCGGCTTCTCCCTCCAGCTCGGCCATCCGTTTGGCCAATTGTTGGGATCGAGTCCGTTCCGTGCGCAGTTGCTCCTCAACCTCGTTGAGCTTCATCGCCGTCTGGCCATCAGTGCCCGGTCCCTCCGATGCGATCCGTAGACCCTGGTCGGCCACATGTGCGTATCCCGCCGGTTGAGCAGGCGTCGCTGCCGGCCCTGGAGCCGGAGTCTGCGGCTGTCGCCTGGCAAGCAATTCCAGGACGCGGTCCTTCAACGAGGTGCCTTGGAACGGTTTCTTGAGAATCCCATCGGCCCGGCAGGCCTCAGCCTGTTTCGTCACCTCATCGTTGACAATCCCGGAAATCAGCAGCACGGGGGTGCTTGCCAGCCTGGAGTTGCCGCGCACGAAGGCGCAGATCTCGTAGCCGCTCTTGTCGGGCATGATCACGTCCGACACGATCACGTCGGGCCGGTCCTTTGACAGAAAGGCCAATGCCTCCTCTCCATTGGCGACGAGTGTTACGCCGAGTCCCGCCTCGGTCAGCAATCGCTCGGCGACCTTTCGAACCGCGATACTATCGTCTGCAACCAGAATCTTCGGCATACCTGTACCCTTCTATTTGTCCAATGTGGAACGCATTCAGGCCGGATCGGACGATCCGAGTTTTGAGAGCGCGATAATCGGCACCTCCTCGAGCCCGCTCGCGAAACTCCCGAGAGAATCGAATGCTTCTCCCTGGCACGGCCGAATGGAAGCGGGGTCAAGCGTCTGGAGTACGGGCATCTCTCCGTCGATACAGATCGCCATCGGGCCGCGCGGATGTTTGGCAGTCAGACACAAGGGGTCCGCTCCCCGGATTGACACACGGAGAAGCCCCGCCAGATCGAAGACCGGTAACAGAGTCTCGTTGTTGCGGATCACCGATGAAACGAACGGCGTCTGACTGGGAACCGCAGCGCTGTCCTTCCACTGCGAAATCCCGGCCACTTCGTCGGTCTTCACGGCCAGTCTCCGTCCGCCTACGGAAAACACCAAAAGCTTCCATGAACTGGGCGCGGCCTTCTGCCGGCTATTCAAAGCCGTCCTCAGCATTTCCGCGCGCTACCTGCGGCTTGATCGGAATCGTCGTTGATGACACGAGGACCGCGTTCGTACCACGCAAGAGGATTTTCTCCCCGACGCTCTCCTATTTCGTGAAGAACCCAGGCCATGTCGAGGACCAGCGCCAGGTCTCCGTCGAGCGCAATCAGGCCCCGGTACCAGTGCTGCTCTTCGCCATGGAACTGCCGGGGGATCGGAACGAGCTGAGAGAGTCCGACCTCCCTCAGCCCCTGCACCTGAGCCACTCGAACGCTTCCGTGCAGACCCCCATGAGAGAGCAGCAGGACCCGGCGGTCGGGGCCATTCTCCTCGGCCTGCAGGGACAGACGCCTTGCGAGATCAACCGGTCTATACGCCACACCTTGCACGATCACCACGCCGGCTCTCCCTCCCACCTCGACCGTCAGCAGTCCGTCCACCGAATCTGCCTCAAAGGCCAACGTCCTGGATCCCAGCGTGGCAACGAGAAGACGCAACGTGGGCACGACTGATGTCGGCCCGTTGCTCTGTCCGCGCAGACCCATGGAAGCGCCTCGCCCCATTCTCCGCGACAGCCATCCCTTCGTCAATCAATACAAATTATTTCGCACACTTACTTGCGAATCGCAGGGGACTGCCCGACCCAACGGCGGACCTCGCTGATCAAGATTTCCTCGTCCACCGGCTTGGCGATATGCGCATTCGCCCCCATGTTGATCGCCATCTGCCGGTGTTTGTCACCGGCTCGCGTCGTCATGACGACGACTGGCGTTTGTCGCGTTTGCGGGCGGCTTCTGAGCGCTTGGACAACCTCGAACCCGTTGAGTTTGGGCATTTCAAGGTCGGTGATGATCAGGCGATAGTTGCCGGCAGACGCCTTTCTGAGGCCATCCTCTCCATCGACCGCCGTCTCGACCTGGTAACCGGCCGACTCCAGCATCCGCCCGACGAACTTGCGGACGCTCAATGAATCGTCAACCAACAGAATGACCGCCTGACCCTGTTCGTCCGGGTCCGTTCCAGCGTGGAGTGCGCCCGTCGCCACACTTGCCGCCCGAGACGGAGCCTCAAGCGCGGGTACAAGCGCCGATCGTCGAGCCATCAGGCGGCTGGGATCGATGACCAGGATGACCCGTCCGTCCGCATCAACCGTTGCCCCTCCGAAAGACGAGTCTTCCAAGGGCTTCAACGAGCCTAGCGTCTTGATGACGATTTCCTGCCGGCCCAGAAGCTCATCCACTGCCAAACCGATCGGTCCCGATGCCGCACGGACGATCACGACCGGCATCACCGGGTTCACCTCGCCGCGCGTCCGTTGCAATAGATTCCGGAGTGAGTGCACTTCGATGGCTTCCTCGCCCACCTGGAGCACCACGTGATCCCCCATCTGCTGCAGACTGGTCGTCGTCGGCAGGGTGACCTCTCGAATCCCCGGCAACGGAATCGCGTAGCGGTCCTCCCCGCTGCGGACCAACAGAGCCGTCGCAATCAATAGCGTCAGGGGAAGGCTCAACGTGAATTTCGTGCCGACTCCCGGGACGGACTCTACGTCGATGTGGCCGTTCATCCCTTCGATCACCTGGTTGACGACATCGAGTCCGACTCCACGGCCGGCCTGTTCACCGATCTTGTCCGCCGTTGAGAAGCCTGGCGCAAAGATGAACTTCAGGGTTTCCGCGTCGGACAAGCCCTGCGCATGATCAGCCCCTACCAGTCCGAGCGTGACGGCCTTCGCGCGGATTCGCTCGTAGTCCAGCCCGGCTCCGTCATCCTCGACCTCAATGATGATCGAGTTCCCGCGATGCGCCGCATGCAAATACACGGTGCCCGTGGCCGGCTTACCTTTGGCCACTCGCTCCGCCGGCGGTTCGATGCCGTGATACACCGCGTTCCGGACCAAATGAATGAGCGGATCCACCAATCGTTCGACCACTCCCGTGTCGACTTCGGTGTGTTCACCCGAAGTGACCAACGTCACTTCCTTATTGGAGGCGCGGGCGATATCACGGATGGCGCGCCGGAAGCGGGTGAAGGGGGTGCCGACAGGGACCATGCGCGCCCGGGCGATCTCGTCCCGCATCCCCAAGGTCAGCTGCTGCAACTCGCTCATGTCATCGTGAGCCTTCCTGATGGACCCATTCAGCTGGGACATCGACTCGCTGATGTCAGCCGTGACTTCGCTGATCCGGCGGGACAGAATATTGAAGTCATCATACTTATCGAGTTCGAGGCTGCCGAAATCGCTCAGACCGGGCACTCCCGGAGCCGCCGGCTCAACGGCTTGGCCCGGAGCGGATTGATAGGTGAACGTATACTTCTCTTCGAAGGTTTGAATGGAGCCGATCAGTCTCGTCTTGAATACCAGCACTTGCTGCGACAGTTGTTCCAGGGCCCGCAGGCGTTGCTCCAGTCGGCCGCGTCCGATCACGAGCTCGCCGACAAGATTCATCAATCGCTCCAATCGCCCATAGCTCACCCGGACGACCTCCCGCTCCTCCACCGGATTTCCGTCGCTCGCCTTGATGGTGGCCTGACTGTTTCCGAATCCGGCTGACTGCTCGATCTGTCCGAGCGACCTCTCTGCCGGCTGGCAGGTCGTGACGTCGATGACTTCCCCCTGTTCCAGCTGTTTCAGCTTCGACAGGGCCGCCTCGAAACGCACCCTCGTGCCCGCCACTACGCTGCGGTCTTTCGCCAGGAGCACCCGCACGACATCCACGGCCTGGAGCATCTGATCGGTATGCCCCGGCAGGACTTGCAGCCGATTGTCGCGCACGGCGCCCATGAAATCTTCCACATGATGAAGCAGATCCCCGATGGACTGAAAGCCCACGGTATAGGCGGAACCTTTCAGCGTATGGGCGGTTCTGAAGAGTTGATTGATGAGATCCCGGTTTTGTGGATCTTTATCCAATCGTAGAAGGTGGGCCTCGAGCGATTCGAGGTGTTCCTGAGCCTCAGGGAGGAAGTACGACTCGATTTCCGGGTCCAGAAACGGGACGAGATACTCGGCCGACCGCGGCGGCCAGGGCTGTGCTTCTGTTCCGGCCGATGCAGCACCATCTGCAAGCGGCGCAACGGGATTGGGCTCCAGGCCATGGACGACCGATTCGACTGGTGCGGACGACAACGGAGCGCTCGCTCCATCGTACGTCTCGCGCAGCGAGCGAATCACCGTGGGCACATCGCGCTGCAGTCGGCTGAACTCCGCGCGGTCCCCGCGGAGAACGAGACGGCTCACGCCGGCCGCGTGAGCGAACGCATCGAGCAGGTCGCGACGAAGCGGAAGGCGCCCTTCCCGGACGGCGATCATGCAGTCCTCGACCGGATGGGCGACATCCCCGATGACCTGGAATCCCACGGTATAGGCCGACCCCTTGAGCGTATGCGCCGCGCGAAAGAGGCGATGTCTCGCGTCTTCGTCGTCCGGATTGGCGCGGAGCGTCTCGATCAATCCGTCCATCGCATCGAGGTACTCTTCTGCTTCCGGCACGAAACAGGACAAGACCTCGTCGTCCAGAGCAGGACGCAGGTACTCGTAACTCACCGCGGCAGCCACTGCCACAGGACTTGTCGACGTCGTCGTGACCGGCAAGAGGTCCATCGACGAGTCGAGACAGTGCTGAACAATGTTCGAATCGTCCCGATTCTCGCTCCCGCCTTGGCTGATGGATTGAATCAGGCTTTGAACGCCACGGACAATCTCCCGCATCGAGTCTACCGCGCGCGGCCACCGGGCATCGGGTATATTCGATGCCCCTTCAAGCATCGTCTCCAGACGCTCGGACAGCTGAGCGATTCCGCCGTATCCATATAGAGACGCCGCGCCGCGGACACGATGGGCGATGATGTATTGCTCGCGGAGTTGCTCTGGGGTGGGGACACTCTGGTCGGCAGGATGCAGCACCGCACTCAAGGCGGTCATCCCTTCTATCGCTTCAGCGACGAATACTCCGACGAGATCATGGTGATCGAATTCCGAGCCCATAGGTTCCGCGTTATGCCTGGAACATCCTCGTCGCGCCCCAAACCATCCACGGCTTCAGGCCAATTTGAACTGCGACACCGCCGTGGTCAGACTGTCAGCCAGCTTCACCATGTCTTCGACCGTCGCACGGGCCAAGTCGGTGGCTCTCTGGGTGGCGATGGCGCCGCCGGTGAAGTCCTTAATCGATCGCCCGACCTGTTCGGTCGAAGCCGTCTGATCGGTCGCGGAGGATGCGATGCTCTGAGCCAGATCCGCTGATCGGTGCGCGATCGTCGAAATCTCATTGAACACGTCGCCCGTCCGATGTGCGGAAGCGGACCCCGCTTCTACGGCCTGCGTTTCATGTTCCATGGCGACTACGGCATTCTGCGTTTCACTCTGAATGACTTTCACCAGATCCGCGATTTCGCGCGTTGCCTGTGTGGAATTTTCGGCCAGTTTTCTCACTTGGTCGGCGACGACGGCGAATCGCGCTCCAGCTTCACCGGCGCCGGCCGCTTCAATGGCAGCGTTTAAGGCGAGGAGGTTGGTTTGATTGGCGATTTCTCGAATCGTCGACACAATCTGGGAAATCTCCAATGAACGATCGCCCAAGGCTTTGACCTGCTTGGACATCCGTTGCACCGCGGTTCGAATGCGCTGCATATCTTGCACGGTTTCCTGCACCGCAACACGTCCCTGCTCGGTTGCCTGAAGCACTTGCCGGGCCGATTCGGAGGAGGCCCCCGCAATGTCGGCCACCTTGCGCATCGACGCGGCCAACTGTTCGACTGCGCCGAGCGTCTTCATGGATTCATCCGCTTGATGTTTGGCGGTGCCCGCCATCTGGACGGTGTTGTCCCGCAGGCCGGCGGCCGACTTGTTGACGCGTTCGGCCGACTCCCGGACGTGCTTCATCAGCTGGGCAAATCGCTGAATCATCAGGTTGAAGCCGTCGGCCAGATTTCCGAACATATCGGCCGTCACGTCTCCGCGCTTCGTCAGATCGCCCTTGCCGACATCCGACACCAGTACGAGGAATTGCACGAGGCGTTTTTGCATCATATCCCGCTCTTCTTCGGTGGAGATCAGGCTCGTAATTCGATCCAACATGGAGTTGAACGCCTTGGCCATGTGGCCGACTTCGTCGTCGCTCTCCAGCTTGGCTCGAGCCTGCAGGTTGCCCGCCGCGGCTTGTTGCGCGACGTCGGCGACGTGGACGATGCTCCTGGCAATGTTGCGAGCCAGGAGGTAACCGATCGCGCTTCCGAATAGGAGGGCCGCCAAGACGCCGATCAACACGACGTTCGCGTGATAGGTGGCCTCCGCTTGTCCGTTGTCGTTCAGTTCCTTTGCGACTTCACGAATCGTGGTCATCAACTCTCGAACCCGCAATGTCGATTGCGTATACTTGTTGGCCACTTCCACCGACAGCGCGACGTGGCCGAGGTCGTTCAGCGATTGTTTTTGCTCATCCGACAGCGATGCGTTGAAGCTTTCGGCAAATGTCCCGACCACACCCTCCGACGCCAGGAAGTATTCCCGCAGCGCTTCCTGGAGGCTCGCCAGGTCTTTCCTCTCACTGCGACCGGTCGAGGACTCGTGAAGATCGGAGGATTGATAGGCCTCCAGAGACGCAAGCGTGCGTTTCTTCAAATCCGCAAGCGGAGCGATCGCGTCCTCAAAGTCGCGCTTGCGAGTCTGACGTGCTGCGCCGAGCAGAGCAGTTTGATAGAGACCGAGGTTGGTACTGGTGATTCCTGTATTCGACAGCGCCAATGTCGAACGATCATAAATAGATTGCAGTTCCCCCTTGAGCTTGTTGAGACCGATGAGCCCCACGATTCCCACCATGATCACGACGGTGCCGACGGCGGAAAACGCGACGATGAGCTTGGAGAGGGTTCTTAGGTTCTGGAACCACGATCGGATCGACCATTTCGCCGATGTGCTATGCCTCGCCATGACTTCCCTCCTCCCCACACATGAATAGGTATCTCCGCCCTTGGATCGTGTCGTGCCCGTGACGCTCCGATTTCGTGCGTCCTAACTCGCCCCGGATGGCTGCATGGACGCGCCCTCTACCGATGCCAGAACCCTTGAAACTTCCATCATCCCGCTCAAACGGTTTTCAATATTCAGGAGCCCTGAGAGAAATGGGCGACGTGCCGCCCCCTGTGTCGTGTCGGTCAGCAACGCGTCGGGATACACGGTTCGAATCTCCGGCACCTCGTCGATCAGGATCCCGATCTGCTGCGCACCCTGTTGCAAGACCACGGCATACTTCGGCGTGGAGGCTAAGGACACCTCCAAGGACGGCCGTAAATCCGCGAGGGGTACGATGGTCCCTCGAAGGTTGGCGACGCCCACCAGCGACGCCGGCATTCCGGGAACCGGCGTGATCGACTCAAGTTTGAACACCTCACGGACATGTGAAAGATGAACTGCGAAGGATTCTCCCCCTACAGTGATCAGACAAACGCGCGAAGGCCCCGCGGATCCCCGGTGTTCAGGTCCGCTCTGGGCATCGGATTGCGGATGCTCCTGCTCCGATTCCACCATCGCTCACCATTCGGCTGACCTTCCGAGAACGCGGTCTCCTCAGCTCAACGCACGCCTGACCGCCGTAAGCAGCTCCTCAGACTTGAAGGGTTTCACCACATGCCCGTTGGCGCCCTGTTGCTGGCCCCAGAATTTGTCGCTTTCCTGCCCCTTGGACGTGCAGAGCACAATTGGGATGCCTTTGAACCGATCATTGTTCTTGAGATCTCGGCATGCCTGGAATCCGTTCCGCCCCGGCATCACTACATCCAGGACGATGAGGTCCGGCTTCTCGACGGCGATCTTATCCTCCAATTGGTCCGTATTGGGAAGGGACACCACCGTGTGGTTGGCGGACTTCAGGTAGGCCTCGATGACCTGAAGTTCTGCGTACGAATCGTCGACGACCATGATCTTGCTCATGAGCCCTTTCCTCTCATTCTTGAGTGATCCGCGGTCGCGTCGCGCATCGGCATGACGACACTGATTGCACCGGCCAGATCCCCTTCTTTCCAGCCTTCCTTCTTCATGCCGGTCATATCCCGTTCTCCCTTGGGGCCACCATGGCATGCCAGACACGTCGCCCCGGCATACTCAGGATCCATGACGCGCATCACCGGCTTGCCGTTGACCATGCTCACCTTCGCATAGGGCTGTCCTTTCGGGTGTCGAGGATCTGCAAACATCCGAAGCACCTCTGCTTCAAAGTCGTCGGGTTTGTTGCCGGGGAACCGATAATCCGTCCCCGTGAGTTTCACCTTGATCCCGGTCTTCTGATAGAATTTTTGTCCGGCTTTTCGGGCGAAGACGGACGGACTAAACCCCTTGAACCCGATTCCTGGCCTGTTAATGACCGGCTGGGCGTCGAATACCACCTGGCGCTCAGCATCCAGCATGGCGAG
>JBQTIO010000117.1:0-6391 GCA_052388075.1 Nitrospiraceae bacterium | reverse complement strand
TGTCATGAAAGGAGGGCGCCATGGCCACGTATCTGATGCTCCTCAACTGGACGGATCAGGGAATCAGGACCGTCAAGGAGTCGCCGAAGCGGTTGGATGCCGCGAAAAAGCTTGCCAAAGACTTGGGTGGTGAGTTCAAGAGTGTTTATATGACACAAGGGAGTTTCGATCTTGCCGTGGTCGTCGAAATGCCCAATGATGAGAAGCTGGCCAGCCTCGTTTTGAAACTTGGGTCACTGGGAAATGTGCGAACCACGACGCTCAAAGCCTATTCGGAGGACGAATACCGGAAGATTATCGGCAGCCTCAGCTAAACCGTCCTATACGACTGCAGGCCAGAGTCATTCAGGGCAACATCCTGTTCCTGGAATGAGGGTCCGGCCTTGCGATCCCACATTGTGGGGCGCTATGGTGATCGTCGCCTGAATCGCTCATTCGGACGGAATTGCCCTGACCCATTTCTCGATGTATCTCTCCATCGTCATTCCAGCCTTTAACGAAGCGCATTTGATTGAACGCTGTCTGCAGTCCGTTGCTGCCTCACTTGCCGCTAATTCGAGGCCCGGTCTCACCTCGGAAGTGATCGTGGTCGACAACAATTCCACCGACAACACTGCCCCTGTGGCAAGGCAGGCGGGGGCACGGGTCGTGTTTGAGCCTATCAATCAAATCGGCCGGGCACGCAATGCCGGCGCGGCTCAAGCGACCGGGGATTGGTTGCTGTTTCTGGATGCGGACAGTGTGCTCAGCCGGGGGTTGCTGGCTGATATCCTGCGCGTGATTGAAGCCGGGAAGTGCGTGGGTTGTGGCAGCACGCTCTCCATGCAGGGATTGCCCTGGTGGGCGAACGGCACGTTGCAACTCTGGAGAGGCCTGTCCATTCTGTTTCGCTGGGCGGCAGGCGCGCTGATCGTGTGTCGGAGGGACGCGTTTCTTGAGGTTGGTGGATTCAACCAGGAACACTATGCCCTGGAGGAAATCGGCTTAAGTAAACAGTTACAACAGTGGGGGCGCCCACGCGGTCTTCAGTTCATCATCCTGACCCAGCATCCCCTGGAGACCTCATCGCGCAAAGTGACGCTCTACTCAAACCGAGAGATTGTCGGCCAGATTCTGCGTGTCCTCCTCCGTCGTCGACGGACCTTGCAGGACAAGGAGCAGTTATCGATCTGGTATGATGGCCGGCGCTGAATCGATCCGCGCGACACTCCTCCACCTCAGCAATCTTCCAACCCCTTCGCGCCACCGGTAGCTGTTGCTCCAGGCGGTGTTGAATGCGTTCACGACCTATGAGTCCTGACAACCGGAACGGAATCGTGTCGGGTTTGAAATGGCGTAAGCCTACCCGCGCAAGAACGATTGTTCCATCGTCCGCGAGTTTCGAGAACATGCCCCCAAGGTGTCCGTTCGCCTCTGAAAAGTGAATTTCCCTTTGCCCGCTTGATCTCCTCTCTTATCCTAGCTTCTCATAGACAGAGGGCGACTCCATCGAATGCGCTAATGCGCACAGCTCCGTCATGACGAACAGGAGGTAGGAATTATGCGGTTTATTAAAGTGCAGGACGAAGAACGCAAGGGAGAGGCAGCGATCAATCTCGACCTGGTCCGCGAGGCTCACTACGGTGGCGGCCTGCTGCATCTCTATTTTGAACGCGCCTCCGCCTCCCAGGATGACGTGACCTTCACCGGCGAGAACGCCAAGAAAATCTGGGCTGCCATGGGGTGACCGATGATGGAGAAGAACTGGCGTCAGCGCCCGGCAGGCCTGACCGGCCGCATACCAGGCTTCCATCCTAAAATGAACCTGTGTCACCGGCGAGAGCGCACCTGCGGGAGGATACCCCCGGTCCGCTGGACAGGCGGAATTTGCGCCGGCCACATCCCCGCAGCGGCTTGACAGGCCAAGACCGCCCCGCTATTCTCCTAACGTATGTTGTTACATTTTTTCTGACGAGAAAAAGGAGTCTGTCCATGCGCATCCCCGTCGGTCCGACATTAGCCATCGCCGCGCTGCTGATGATGTTCTCCGCTCCCGGACAGGCCGCCGAACCGTTCAAGATGGGCGTCGTAGACCCCCAGTCTGTTTTGGAGAAGTCAAAGGCGGGCAAGAAAGCCCTCGAAGGACTGAAGGAGTACGTGTCCATCCGACAGAAACTCCTCGCCAAGGATGAAGAAGATCTCCGCACTTACGAGAAGCAGCTCAAAGAGCAGGTGTCTAAGCTCAGCGAGTCGGAAAAGAAGGACAAGGAATCCCAATTCCGATCCAAGATTCAGGACTTCCAGAAGCGTGCTCAGGAGTTCAATCAGGAGCTGCAACGGAAGCAAAAGGAACTGTTCGACGAGTATATGAAAAAGATCTCTCTTGCGACCCAGGCCACAGCCGAAAAGGGAGGATTCTCCCTCGTGGTGGACAAGGGAAGCGAACAAACAGTCAAAATCGTGATTTATAGTAAGGACACCATCGACCTGACCGAGCAGGTGATCAAAGAGTTCGACCGGACGAATAAGTAAGATCGAGCCGGCAAGCAGGCCGGCTACTCCGTCGGATAGCCCGCCTCTCGCCAGGCTCTGATCCCGCCCTCCATTGATACCACGTTGGCGTACCCCATCTGCTGCAGGGCATCGGCAGCCAGTACGGACCGGAACCCACCTCCGCAGTACAGTACGATGTTGTCCACTTTTTCCGGCACGGCGGTTTCGATGTCACGTTCGATGACCCCTTTACCAAGGTGGCAGGCTCCCTTTGCGTGATCCTGTGCAAATTCATGATCCTCTCGGACATCGATGAAATGAAACGTCTCCCCACGATCCAGTTTTGCCTTCACTTCTGCCGGCGTGCACTCCCGCACACGCCGCCTCGTGCGCTCCACCAATTGTAAGAACCCCGGGCTGTGCTTCATGTTCCCTCCTGGCCGAACAGCGTCACCTGCTCGAGGCCGGGCCGACGAAACGTGTTGACGTGCGTGCCGGCTTCCTCCTCGGGGAACCCCGCCTTTCGCTTGGCCATACTAAACAACTGTTCGATCATGTTCCCATAAACGCCCTGGCCGACATGTCGTCGGAAAAACGCACCTTCCGTCAGTGCGCCACCCCGCACCTCACGAATCCGGCCGATAATTTTTCCAATACGAGCGGGAAATGCCTCCTTCATTCGTTCCAGGAATACCGCCTCAACGCTTCCGGAAAGTCTCAGCAGGGCATGCGTGGCTGCACGAGCTCCGGCCTGACGAGCACGGTGCAGCAACTCGGGAATATTGTCGTCGTTCAGTCCAGGAATGACGGGGGCGATCGAAACGCCCGTCGGGATCCCAGCGTCCGCCAAAGCCTGCATGGCCTCGAACCGTTTGGCGATCGAGGGGGCATGCGGCTCCACTTTTCGGGCGATGTCGTCCGACGAAAAGGGAATGCTGAAGTACACCTGCACCCAGGCCTCCCGATTAAGCCTGGTCAGGACATCGAGATCCCGCAAGACCAGCGCACCCTTCGTGATGATACCGACAGAATTCCTGTAGTCTGCACACACCACCAGACAAGCCCTGGTCAGGCCATACGCCGCCTCCAGCGGTTGATAGCAGTCCGTATTCCCTGAGAAGACAATGAGCTCCCCGCGCCATGAGGGCCTATCGAGGGCGTGCCGCAGCAGGCGTGGCGCATCCTCCTTCACAATGATTTTGTTGTCGAAGTCGGTTCCGGCCCCGAACCCCCAATATTCATGGGTCGGCCTCGCATAACAATAGGCGCAGGCGTGGAAGCAGCCCCTGTAGGGATTCACGCTCCACCGAAAAGGGAGGTCCGGACTCTCGTTGCGGCTCAGAATTTCTCGAGTCTCGTCCCTGTAGACCGCCAACTTTGCCGGGCGAGCCGGATCGAGCAGTTCTCGATGAGCGGAATCGAACGGATTCGGCGGATTCGAGATCGCGCGCATCGTTCATCCTGTCCGCACTGCCCCGCCGTTGTCAATTGCGATTGCCGGCACTACTCTAATCGCAGCCAAGTCGCCGGTTTCGTTGACTCTCCGGAACTCTGGTGCTAGATTCCAGGCGCTTTTTCACAGGTGGACTGTGCACGACTTGAAGCAGCTGCGGGACAATCTGGGCCTGATTCGCACCTCATTGGGACCTCGCGGCAGCGATGTGCCGTGGGATGTGATCCAGAAGTTGGGTGATGAGCGACGAACGCTGACGACGCAGGTCGAGCAGCTCCGGCATGAACTCAAGAAAGGCTCCGACGAGGTCGCGCGGCTCCGCCGCGCCAAAGAACCGGCCGAGGAAGGTATAGCGGCCATGAAGCGACTGGGGGATCGGATCAAGGAATTGGAAGGAGGTCTAGGAAGGGTTGAGGAAACCCTGGATGACCTTGCGCTTCGAATCCCCAATCTCCCCCATCCCTCCGTCCCGACGGGGAACGATGCCTCGGACAATCTTGAAGTCCGTCGTTGGGGCACCATTCCTTCCTTCCCCCACACTCCCAAGCCGCACTGGGATATCGGGGAAGCCCTCGGAATCCTGGACTTCGATCGCGCCGCAAAGATCGCGGGAGCGCGCTTCGCCCTGCTGACCGGACCAGGAGCGAGGCTGGAACGCGCCTTGATCAACTATATGCTGGATCTCCATACGAGTCAGCATGGTTATCGGGAGGTGCTGCCGCCGTTGATGGTCAATCGCGAAGCCATGACCGGCACCGGACAACTTCCTAAATTCGAAGACGATCTCTTTCGGGTACGGGAGGACGACTACTATTTGATCCCGACAGCGGAGGTGCCGGTGACCAATCTCCATCGAGAGGAGATCTTGAGTGAGGACCGGTTACCGATCCGGTACACGGCCTACACCCCTTGCTTCAGACGGGAAGCCGGGTCGTACGGGAAGGATACCCGCGGCCTGATTCGCCTCCACCAGTTTAACAAGGTGGAGTTGGTGGCCTTTACGACGCCGGGTCGCTCCTACGAGGAACTTGAGCGATTGACCGGAGATGCCGAGTCGGTCTTACAAAGCCTTGGACTACCCTATCGTGTCGTGACGCTGTGCAGCGGAGATATGGGATTTGCCGCCGCAAAAACCTATGACATTGAAGTCTGGCTCCCGTCTCAACTTCAGTACCGTGAAATCTCCTCGTGCAGCAATTTCGAAGCCTTTCAAGCCAGACGGACGAACATCAAGTATCGTCCGGCTGGTGGAAAGAAGGATGCAAAGTCCGAGTTCGTTCATACACTCAACGGGTCCGGTCTTGCAGTAGGCCGGACGTTTGTGGCCATTCTTGAAAATTACCAGCAACCGGACGGTTCGGTCCTGATTCCGGACCCGCTCCAACCCTACATGGGGGGGCAGCAACGGATCACTAAGGCATAGAGCACCAACGGCCGGCGGAACGGGCGTGCTCCCTGCCGGCCTTTGAGGAAGTACTTGACCATCTCCCCCAGTCCCCTTATGACTAGTGACCGATGAGCGCGTTTTTAAATCGGAGGGGTGACGGAGCGGCCGAACGTGCCGGTCTTGAAAACCGGAGATGGGGTAACCCATCCGCGAGTTCAAATCTCGCCCCCTCCGCCATTGTTTTCTGCGTAATTTGAGGGATTGGCGCCGGAACTGTGGCCAAACTGTGGCTCAAGTCCGCCACGGTCCCACAGGGCTGCATCTTTCCCCCCAATGACCCCTCCCGCCGAACGGTATCTCGCTCTCCCCCACCTGCCCTGTCGGTCCCACTCCACGAACAGATCGCCACACGCGGCTAAGAACACTACGAACGACGCGTCCGTCAAGGTCCCCTTGACGACTCTGGCTTCAGGCTGAGCGGGAGATCCGAAGACAACAGAACTCATAGAATGCCGATATGCCGCATGGCAGTCAATTCGCTCGTGGGCGACGAGATTGAGAGCGAGGTAGGCCAACTACTGACACCCCACATCTGCTTAGCTCCGCTCTTGCGCCCAGTTAGATACCCTCCTAGAATGAGCCTCCCTGCGAGGCGCCCATGCCCTTCTCGATTCGGCCCTTCCGCCGCTTTCCGGTGCAAGCCGCACGTGCATACCACGTGAGACCATCCCTCATGCGGCCGTTGGCCTGCATTGCAGGTTGCTGGTTCCTGATCACCCTCCTGGTGCTGACGAGTGGATCCGTGGATGCGGAATGGGTGGCGATTGACGAACGCTATCAATCGCCAGGCCTACAGACGGTGTACATCGATCCAGCCACCATCCACCGAGAAGGGAATCGGGTGACAATGGAGATATTAGTTGACTGGAAGTGGGGGCAAGGGAATCGATCACCCAGCCGATTTTTGTCGACGACGACCCACAAGGAATTCGACTGCGCGCAAAAGCGCCTGCGATTGCTGGCGCACTCGTCGTTCCTCAAACATATGGGAACAGGCAGACGGAATGATGGATACGTCG
>JBQTIO010000116.1:0-14390 GCA_052388075.1 Nitrospiraceae bacterium | reverse complement strand
ACTACGGAGAATTTTCCGAACGCTACCGGACGGCCGCGACCCCGCAGGAGGAGCGGCGCTATCTCTTCTCGTTAGCCGCCTTTCAATCGCCGGCGCTGCTGGCTCGTACACTCGCGTGCACGATCAGCGGAGACATCCGCACGCAGGATGCCCCGTTCCTCGTCAGCTCGATTCTGATGAACGTCTCCGGCCGTGAGCCGGCCTGGGAATTTGTGAAGACGAATTGGGATGAAATGGACCGGCGTTTCCCGAAGCAGGGTCTGCGCCGCATGTGCAGCGGCATTGTCGGGCTCGCGACTCCCGAACTCGAACGAGACGTCCGCGACTTCTTCGTATCCCGCAAGATCGATCTGGGCGGAAAAACGCTGGAGCAGTATCTCGAGCAGCTGCGGATCGCCGTACTATTTCGCGAGCGAGAAAGGCACAAGTTGAAGGACTATCTGCAGCTCTAGCACTCAGAACAACATCTCGTGATGGAGTCCGCCGCGGTGACCGTCTCCGACGTCACAGGCATCGCCTACCAGAGAGCCCTCTGCGAGTACCTCCCGTGCGACCTTGAGCACCCTGCCGTCCGTGGTATAGGCTGATCCCGTCTCACATCTTGATAAGTCGACTTTACGAGCGGGTGACTATGCGTCTGGCTCGTTTGATGACGCTCCTCGCCTTCTGTGGCTTGGTGGAGACAGGCTTCACCGGATGCGGCCTAGATTCCGGCGAAGAAGAGCTGACGCCCCTTCCCACCGCGACGGATCTGACCCTCCAGCTCGTGACAGCAGGTCTGGCCTCGCCGGTCTTCATGACCGCTGCCCCGAACGACGCCACGCGCCTGTTCATCGTCGAACAAAGAGGCAGGATCAGGATCTTCGATGTGGCCGGCGGCTCGCTCCTTCTCACGTCATTTTTGGACATCGCCAGTTTGATCGTTAGCGGTGGCGAGCAGGGGTTGCTTGGAATGGCCTTTGATCCCGGTTACGGAGTCAACGGCCGAATCTATGTCTTTTATACCAACAGGAACGGCGATGTAGTCATCGCTCGGTACCAAAGGAGTTCAGCAAATCCCAACCTGGCCGATCCGAACTCAGCGACGATTCTCCAAACCATCCCACATCCGACTTTCTCCAATCACAATGGCGGGATGTTGGCCTTTGGGCTGGATGGTTGTCTGTATGTGGGAATCGGTGACGGAGGGAGCAGCGGTGATCCGAACAACAACGCACAGAATACATTTTCTCGCCTTGGCAAAATTCTCCGAATCAATCCGGACGCAGGAAACGCCTGCAATAACGTCGTTGTCAATCCCTTCCTCCTCGGAGGCGGTGCACCAGAAGTCTGGAGTTTTGGACTTCGGAACCCCTGGCGATTTTCCTTCGACCGGCAGACGGGCGATCTCTACATTGGAGATGTGGGGCAGAACGCACGCGAAGAAATCGACGTGTCTCCTGCCCCCAGCGCTGGCCGACAGGCCAATTATGGCTGGCGGTTGACGGAAGGGTTTCTGTGCTTCAATCCGCCGATCACTTGCAATTCAGACGGGCTCACCCTGCCGGTCCTCGACTACCCCCATGCCGGCGGGGCCTGTTCGGTCACGGGCGGATATGTCTATCGTGGATCGGCTGTGCCGGCGCTGCGCGGCACCTATTTCTATGCCGACTTTTGCGCTGGTTTCGTTCGGAGCTTCGGTTTCCAGAACGGCCAGGTGACAAGCCAGTTAGAGTGGCCGCTCCTCAGCCGCAGCTCGATCACGAGCTTCGGGGAAGATGCCCAAGGCGAACTCTATCTCATGACCCTGGCCGGGAGTCTGTTCAAGATTGTCCCCAATTAACTTCAGGCCATAGCCCACCGGTGCGATCCCCGCAATAGTTCTCGCATGTCAGCTATTCATGCCGGAGCACCGACAACGGCGGCTGACCGAGAATTCGGTAGGTGCTCAGAAATCCCACCACGAGGGAAAGTGCGACCGTGGCAACGAAACCTGTTGCCAGGACCGGCGGCTGAAGGCTCCAGGAAAGATCGAACAGGGTCGAGAGGACAGCCCAGGACAAAACGCTGGCCAAACTGCATCCGAGCAGACCGCCAACCGCTCCCAGGAGCGCATATTCGACGGCGAACGAGCGCGCGATGACGCCGCGCGTCGCCCCCAGGGACTTGAGGATGACCGACTCGTAGAGCCGACGGTACCGGGTTGCCGCCAACGCCGCCGCCAGGACCAGGCCGCCCGACACGACGCAGAACAGCGCTACGGCTCGGATGGCCAGGGACAAGCGATCGAGCACCCGCGCAAAACTGTCGAGTACGTCTCCGATATTGATGGCCGTCACGTTCGGAAATGACGCCACCACGGACTCCTGGAGCGCCGCTTCCTCCGACGGAGGCAGGTGAACCGTCGCCACATAGGTGACCGGTGCGCCATCCAGCGCGCCCGGCGAGAAGATCATATAGAAATTCGTCGAAAAGTTTCCCCACTCCACTTTGCGGATACTGCTGACTTCTCCTGTGATCGTGGCGCCCTGGACATCCAGCTCCACCGTGTCACCTACCGTCAGCCCCAGTTGCTTCGCGGCGTCTTCTTCTATCGAGACCAGCGGCTTCGGAAAGACCTGGCCCGGATTCCACCACCGGCCGCTCACCACCTGGTTGTCTTTGGGAAGGTCTTGTAGGAACGTGAGTACGTATTCGCGGGAGAGGTACCACCGCTTTCGCCGCTCACCCTTCTCAAGGTCTTTCTCCCTCTGTTCTTCCGCTTCCGACAGCGCGTCAAGTTTGATGCGCTGGCCGTTGAGTGCGGAGAGCCGTGACCGAACCAGGGGGGTCAGTTGAGGGGTGAGGTGGCCTGGCTGACTGTGCAGGAGCCGGGAAAAACTTTCGGCCTGATCCGGTTGAATATCGATAAAGAAAAACGTGGGGGCGTCGGTCGGGCGACTGTCGCCCACCTGCCGGACTAGCGCCCGTTCCACCAGTGACACAGTCACGACCACCATCACACCGATACCGATCGCGATCGTGATGCTCACGGCCTGACTCCCCGGCCTCACCATGTTGCCCACAGCCTGGCGCAGGGCGAGGCTGTTCGGTCTGGGCCATTTCTTCAGCATGAGCAGCACAGCCGAAGCGGATGTGCCGAGCAGCAGGACCGCAACCGCAAAGCCGGCGATGAACAACGATCCGACCTTCCAGGAGCCAGCCTGCCAGATGGAGAGCATGGCCAGCCCCAGTCCGATCCCCCCCGACGTCAGGGCCTTCACCCGGTCAGCCTCCCGCCATCGTGACCACCATCTGTGCCCGACCAGGCTTGTCGCGGAACCGAGCGGAACCACGTCACGGCGCAGAATCATGGCGGGCTTGATCTCCCGGATCGCGAGCAGGGGCCGGAGTACGAACAGGAGCGTTGAAAGCAGGCCCAATGCCAGTCCCTTCCCGAGTGGAACCAGAGAAGCAGTCGAGAGGTCGGTTGCAAAGCCCAATTGGCGGAGGAGGTCGGATTCCAAAAGCCCCGCGATCAACCAGGGAAGTCCATTCTGGAGCAGGATGCCGATAGCAAGACCGGTGAGAGTGCCGGCCAATCCGAGCATCAGCGCCTGGAGCACATAGGTCCAGATCACGGTCGCGGAGTCGGCTCCAAGCGTCTTCAGAACTGCGATCGTATGTAACTTTTCACGCACAAATGCGTGGACCGAGGTTGCCACCCCAAGCCCGCCGACGAGCAGCGCCGTCAGGCCGACCAGGCCGAGATAGCGGGTCAGCTGTTCCAGGAACTGTTTGAGCTGCGGCTGGGTGTCTCGGTATTCCGAGACACGGGCTGATTCGGAGGTAAGTCGCTCCCGCAGCTCGTAGAGGAGCGGTTCCGGAGCGGTCTCCGACGGGATCTTGAGCAGGTACCGCTCCCGGATTCTACTGCCCGATTTGACAAGGTCCGCGAAGCGAAGTCCTTCTTGTGACATCAGGACTCGAGGCCCGAGACTGAACGCATTGGCCATCCGGTCCGGTTCGGTCCGCACGACGCCTGTAATCACGAAGAGCCCCCGGCCGATCTTCAGACGATCCCCGATGGCGAGTCGCATCCGGATCAAGAGGGACTCCTGTACGACGACCCCGAAACACCTCTCTCCGGCACACCGACGGGTATCCGGGTGGAGGAGATTCTGTAGATTGACGTCAGGTTCAAGCCTGAGCCGCCCATAGAACGGGTACTGAGGCTCCACAGCCTTAAGCTCGATGATCTGGGTCCCTTGTCCGCCCGCCGAAGACGGATCGACCCGAGCGGCCATCGCTACCAGCTCGCTGACCTGTGTCGCGGCAATGCCCCGAGCAGCCAGGGAGTCCAGGACTGTCCGACCTTCGAGGGTCAGGGGGTGGGACAGGCGAATTTCCAAATCTCCGCCCAACAGGCCGCGTGCTTCCTTCTTGACGGCCAGCTCCACGTTGGTCCCGAAGAGGGAGACCCCGACCAGTGCGCCAACCCCGACGGCAATGCAGACGAGGAAATAGAGAAAGTGCCGCCAAGCCGCCCTGGTCTCCCGCCAAGCCATCCTGAACAAGAAGCCGGTCATGGGCCTGGCTCGCTTGGAGGTTCCGGGAACGAGGGTAGAGAGTCGGTTGCAAGGCGCCCGTCCAGCAGGCCAATCACCCGCTGCATCGAGCCTGCCAGGGCTGAATCATGCGTCACGAATACCAGCGTGGTACCGTGGTCGCGATGCAGCGACAGGAGTAGTTCGATGACCTGGGCGCCGGTCGCACTATCGAGGTTGCCGGTCGGCTCATCGGCGAGGAGGATGGGCGGGCGGCAGGCGAACGCGCGCGCGACCGCCACTCGTTGTTGTTCGCCGCCCGACAGCTGGACGGGGTAATGCTCCATTCGGTCGGATAGTCCGACGGCCGCGAGCAGTTCCGCCGCCCGCCCGCTTGCCCGTGTTGCGCCGCTGAGTTCCAGCGGAACCGCGACGTTTTCACGCGCCGTCAGAGTGGGGATCAGATGAAAAGATTGGAAGATGTAGCCGATTGTTTCACGGCGAAACCGGGCCATGCGGCTCTCGGAAAGCGTGGTAATGTTCGTTCCGTCCAGCTCGATCGATCCAGCCGAGGGACGATCGAGACCCGCCATCAAACCGAGCAGGGTCGACTTGCCGCTCCCCGACGGTCCCACGACGGCCACCGTCTGCTTGGCTGGAATCGAAAACGTGATTCCATCAAGAATCCTCACAGGACGACCTGCCGCCGGCAGAACCATCGACACCTGATTGACGCGAATCATGAATGCAGTCGCTCCTTGCCCCGCAGGCGGCGCACGGAATGCTATTATACTGTATGGAAGAGAGGGACCGGGTGAATTTGCATCGACCGATGTCGGAACGGAATCATGCCCGCCTCGTTCTCCGGTCGACGCTCGTGCTCTTCCTGCTCTCCGGAACAACTCTGTTCGCCGCCGCTCCTTCGACATCGGATACCCGGCCTCGGATTGTCGCCTTCGGTGACAGCCTCACGGCGGGGCTCGGCGTCAGCGCGGATGAATCTTACCCGGCCCAGCTGCAGCGTCGATTGGACGATCTCGATTACCGCTATCGAGTCATCAATGCCGGAGTCAGCGGCGATACCACGGCCGGCGGCGTTCGCCGTGTCCCGTGGGTGCTGAGCAGCAAGCCTGATCTCGTGATTCTTGAGTTGGGCGGAATTGACGGCCTCCGCGGTCTCAGTCTTGAACAAACGAAGAGCAATCTGAGTGAAATCATCCGGCGGCTGCAGCAAGCCGGCGTGACAGTCATTCTGGCGGGAATGAAACTGCCTCCGAATTACGGACCGGAATACATGGCGGGCTTCGAGGCTATCTATCCGGCTCTGGCCAAGCAATACCATCTCCCCTTGATCCCGTTTTTCCTTGAGGGGGTGGCCGCCTCTCCTACGTTGAATCAGGCTGATGGTATTCACCCGACCAAAGAAGGCTACCGGATGATTGTTGAGCGGATTCTGAAGACACTCGGCCCGCTGCTCGACCGGCGACCTGCGAAATCGTAAGGCATTCCAAAGCGAGGGACCTGAGCAGATGCGTCCAGTCCCAAGCCGCGGTCGCCGAGCAGGAGGAGGTTGCGTGCTTGTGCGTGATCGAATGATTTACGACTTCTTCAGGAACGTGTCGTAGATGCCGTAGGCAAGGACCAAGCCGATCAGGACGTAATACATGCCGGTGATCCCGCTGTAGTCCGAGGGCCCCTCCGCGGCCGGAGTGTTCGCCATCGCCGGTAAGGCCTCAACCAGCAGGGCCGTTCCCGCTGCCATGCTCACCGCAAACAACTTGTTCATATCCCGTCCCCTTTGAATCTGATGGCCAAACAGAGGATGAGATTTTACTGAAACTCCCAGGGAAGTCGCAACAGGGGTCCGGGGAGAATCGACACCGACTAGAGGCGACAACGGACGAGGGCGGTTACTTAGACTGGTGCTGCTTAACGGCCGACTTGAGCGCCTCGGCCACCTCCTTGAAGGAACCGGTGAGTCGCTCGAGCTGGCTGCCCTTGCTAAGGATTTCACTGGCGACTGATTGGATCTGTCCGTCGTACCTGGCGATTTCGACGGCCAATTCGGCCACCCTGGCCAGCATGCCTTTGTAAGCGGTCACCTCGCGTTGGAGCTCCTGCGAGGTGGCTTGAGCGGCCTTCGCTTCTGTTATCGAAGTCTGTAGTTGTTGGGTCAGCCGACCCACGTATGCCTCCCGATCACGCATTTCCGATTCCAGATTGACTTGGACTTCCTCGCTTTCTCGGCGTCGATCATCCAGATTCCTGATTGTCTGAATCCACATGGATACCAGGCCCGCGCCCAGCCTGGGGGGATCTGGAATTCGCTCAGCGTTTTCAACGGCTTGCATGGCCGGCTGCAACCACTCCACGAATCGCATGAGTTCGGCCAGTTTGACGTCGGGAGCGGAGAACGACGTGGTTGCCGCATTGCCGTCGGTCGAGGGGTCGACCTCGGGCTGCGCCTTGGTCTCTCTGGCGGTGGCCGATTTTCTTGACTGCCGGGGTTGGGCCCACCGGTGATATTCCAAGAGGACCGCAATACAGTGACGGCACATGGGCTCTTCCGGGAGCGTGCATGAACACTTTGAAATCAGGTGGCCGTCCTTCAACCGGATGGTCTGCTCGTAGAGTCCCGAGTTGCCGATGACGGCCGAGGAGATTTGTGAGTCGTCCGCCTCAACAATCCGGACGCGGTTTTCCGTCAGGTATTGATGGCCGATATGGAAGGCGGAAGCCTCGGATACGGCTTGAATCATCTGGGGATCCAGCAAGCCCAGTCGTTCCGCGCTGCAGGGAATCTTGTTTCGCATCTTCAAAGACCAAAGCCTCCGATACCCACGGTCGCTTCAGTGTGCCGAGCAAGCTCGGTGCTGTCAAGCACTGCTCGGTTTTGCACGTGGAACCGACAGGATGCCGTCACGAACGGAACGCACCGGTGGAAACGGACCTACCGGCAGGGTTGAGGAGGCCCTTTCCCGGACATCGGCGTGAGCCAGATGTAATCGGCAATCCGTTCTCGTAAGAAGTCCTGAATCTCGCCGGTTCGACCGGCCTCAAACGAGGTCAAATAGATCGTCGTTTGCTTCACATCACCTGCGAGCCGCCTGGCGACTCGCTTGGGTATCGGGAGATTGTATTGAATATGACCTCCTCCCGTATAGCTCACGATCATGCTGCGAGGACCGTTCCTATCGCTGCGGAGTTCTTGCAACCTTGTAACAAGAGTTCTGGCCATCCCCTCGTCCCGAACCATGGAGGCTTCGTACATCGCCCGATAACTCTCGTCGGTCCCTCCTCTATGACAGCGTCGAAGTTGATCGACGATCCGCGTGCGATAGGCGGGATCGTCGACGATATCTTCCTGCTGCATCCCCCACACCGCCCACTCCGCTTCCTGCCTGCTTTGTTCCAGACCGAGTTTCACGACGCGACGGATCAAGGGCTTCGGCGGGTTCATGGCTCGGACGGAGAGATGCCGGTCACGGGCAAACGTGACCAATGGTTCGTAGGCTTCGAACGCGCCGCCCCAATTCTGTTTCCATCTGACCTGTTCGAGAAATTCGCTCCTTGCATACCGGTCTTTCGACACATAGTCGTCCAAGGCCTGCTGTCCATCCCACCCGAACATCTCCATTCCGATGGTGGGCTTAATGCCGACCTCAACCAACCGATCAAGAATGCGCAGTGCCGCTTCGACATGGTACGTATTAAAATGTTCTTCTCCGAGATAGACGATGTCGTAGTTCTCCAGGTCTGTGAGCCATTCGGAAGTAGCCAACAGGCGACCCGTCTGCGTCTCCAACACCTGCCACGGCTGCCAAGCCCCTTCGTTGCCGGACTCGATGATCGCCTGATGTTCCGGAAGACAGCCGCTGCCCATCAGAAGGGTGCAGAGAACGATCCCTGGCCGGACGGCGGGACCACATCGCTGGGCGATACTGCGGAAAACGTTCCCTCCGGGCATAAGCCACTCCTAGCACACTGTCGGGAAACGGACAAGTTGCGACGCCTTGACGACAAAGTTTGCACGCCACTATGCTCCATCGTCCAAGACCGTATTCCCTCCGCCGTCTCATGAAACGGGCACCGCGCTCACGATGAATTCCGAGACCAGTCCGCTTGACGAATTCCGTCGTCTTGTCACCCGACGCGTACGACAGTTCCCTGCACAATGGGAAGCCTCGAGGCGATTGATTGAGAGAACCGCATTCCCCTCGACGATCGCTCGACTGCTCCGCCTGTCTCAGGAGGGGGATGTACCGAGCTCCATCAAGGAATCGTTGCGTTGCGTGCTCGGGCAGCAGGCATCACAACTGCATGACCTCGACGGTGAATCACTCAAGGCGCTGACGGGTCTGCCCCCGGCCAAAGCCCTGCGGGCCCTCTGCGTCTTTTTTGAACTGATTCCACGCCCCGGCGCTCAGTGGCCCGTTCCTGCGTTGTCGGGTGAGGAGATCGAACGACGTATCCGGGTTGCAGCCAATCCGTTTGATCTCCTCCGCGACGACGGGGCGGCGTCAGTTCTGGACCTCGGGGCCGGCGACCTCTCGTTCGCCGAGGAACTGGTGGACCAATACCTCCCCGCGCTGCAGCGACAGAAGCGTCCGCTCATCCTCCACTGCCTCGATCGGCTTGATTCCCGGTCCAAACTGGGCAGTTCCCTCCACCCCGAGCAGGACAGGATGCGGACACTCAAGGAGAAGTTAGGGACGGCATTCTCGTTCTTCAGCAATCAGGACATGTTCGATCTCCGAAGCCTTGATAAAGCCGGCCAGCTTGCCCTGCGGTACAGCATCGCGGCCTGTTGGGCACCGGCCACGCCAACCTTCGCCTATGAGCCGGCCCGGCTGCCCCTCCCGATGATCGAGGAGGATCTCCGCCGAACCAAGGGGACTTTTCGGCACATTCGATTTCATGGCGAGTCTGCGCTCGAAGTTCAGCATGGCGACCGCACCCTCCTGTTCCCTTCGTGGAAATTTGAGATCGTCGGTCCGCTTGCCCTGCTCAATCTTCTCAGGCAGCGCGGATCCCTCTGTGTCCTAGGCGCTGTCGATTCCCAGGTGTTCTGGGAACTCCTGGCCCAACTACTCGACGAGCCGCGCTATCGTCCGCCGGGCCGGCTCTTCACCACCGCCAACCTCCGTGAGATTTTCGGGGAGATCTATTGCGTGCTTGACCGGCTGTCAATCGGTGATTCCATCGACCTGGCTGAACTCCGAGCCCTCCGTCGCCGGTTTCCCCAGGCGGACGGGTCCGCGTCAGTGAGCCATGCACCCCCGGCATTCCGGTACGTCCGCATCAGCCGGGGAGCGACCTTGCCAGGCATCCCTACCAGCAGTACCGCGCGGCGGTTTCGCATGATGACGGAAGAAGTGCCTCCTTGGTTTCTCACGCTCATTCCAGGCGAGCCCCGTGCCGGTTCCTCTCATGCCAAAGGAGGAGCGTGAGCCGCTTCGCGGCAATCCTCATGATATTGATATTGTCGTAAAACCCATGAAAAATTGACCGTCCCCGGACCCTTTGTTAGACTTCGACCGTGTTGTACCACCAATCATTTGCCGAGCACTTCCTCCAGTAAACCCATCATGAATTCAACGGACGCGATTCGAGCTATTCAGGACAATATTGCGCGGGTGATCAAGGGCAAGGCGTACGTCATCGAGATGACCGTCGTGGCGCTGCTGGCCAGGGGGCACCTGCTGCTCGAAGACGTTCCCGGAGTGGGGAAAACCACGCTCGCCCATAGCCTGGCGCGGTCGCTCGACTGCTCCTTCAAGCGCATTCAGTTCACCAGCGACCTGCTTCCGTCGGACATCGTGGGCGTGTCGATCTTCCACCGCCAGAAACAAGCCTTTGAATTCATGCCGGGCCCTATCTTCGCGAACATCGTGCTGGCCGACGAGATCAATCGAACGACGCCGAAAACTCAGAGCAGCCTCCTGGAGGCGATGAGCGAGGCGCAGATTTCGGTCGACAATCAGACACATGTGCTCCGCCAGCCGTTCATGGTGATCGCGACTCAGAATCCCGCCGAGTACCATGGGACGTTCCCCCTGCCCGAGTCGCAGCTTGACCGGTTTCTGATGCGCCTGCGCATCGGGTATCCCTCGCTGGAGGAAGAAAAGACAATTCTGGATCGCTCTCAATCCCTCCATCCGGCTGAGGAGCTGCAGCCGATGCTGACGGCTCAGGACGTCCTCGATCTGCAGGCGCAGGTCGATAAGGTGCTGATGGAAGAGAGTCTGATGGAGTACCTGCTGTCGATTGTACAGACCACGAGACAATCTTCGCTGTTGTCGCTAGGCGTCAGTACGCGCGGAGCGCTGGCTCTGAGCCGCACGGCCAAAGCGTTGGCCCTGGTGCGAAGCCGGACCTATTGCCTGCCGGACGATATCAAGGAACTCGCTCCGATTGTCCTCTCGCATCGCATCATGGTGGCCCGCGCTCAGGGCATCCGTCAGCGAAGCTTTGAGGAGGCCGAGCGCATTATCCAGGACCTGGTGGAATCGGTCCCCGTCCCGGTGTAGCTCCCTCCCGGAGGGTGCGCGTAGGGACTCTGGTGGTCCATGCCGTTTCAACTCCGTGCGATCGTTCGACAGCTCACGGCGAATCGTTCGACGCGCTTTACGTCCGAGGGATTGCAGTTCCTGCTCTTTACCCTGGCGGTCGGAGTTGCCGCGATCAACACCGGGAACAATCTCTTTTATTTACTGCTCGCGATGATGCTGAGCATCATCCTGATTTCAGGCCTCGCGGCCGAACAGTGCCTCCGTGGGCTAGAATTTCACCGCCATCTGCCCGATCTGCTGTTCGTCAATGAGCCGACCACGGCGACTCTCGTGGTGAAAAAGCGGAAATCCAGGCTTCCCAGCTTCTCGCTGCGGGTGTTCGATGTCAGCGATGGTCATGATATCGATCGTGGTCTGGTCATTCGGCAGATTCTCCCCGGCAACAATCAGCTGCTTTCCTATCCGCTCATCGCCGCGCGCCGCGGCCGGCTTCAGCTCGACGGCGTGCGCGTGGTCACCGCCTTTCCATTCGGCCTCTTCGTCAAGAAAGCCTATTATCCCGTCCATGGCATCGCTGTCGTGGCTCCGGAGCTCACACCGCTCGATGAGGGAATCAAACAAGACCTTCAGGCCTCCGGGCACGAGCACGGCCTTCACCGGCGAGGACAAGGCAACGATCTGTACAATCTGCGCCTCTACCATGCGGGCGACGATTCCCGGAGCATCCATTGGGCCACGACGGCACGAACGTCGAACCTGATCGTTCGGGAAACCGAGGCGGAAGATCAACGCCGTGCCACGATCCAGTTGTCTCTCCTCGCTCCGGCCAGTCACGATGCCTTGTTTGAAAAGGCGGTGGCGTTCACGGCCTCGCTGGTGCATCACTTCGCGATGCGGGGCTATCACCTCCGTGTGGTGGCCGGACCGGTTTGCTCGTCATTCGGCCGAGGCGAGGCTCACTTGATCGATCTCCTGCGTATCCTCGCGCTCTGCGAACGGCGTGCCCCCGGCGGAAACATCGAGGGTCCAGACGACGGGGTCACGGAGCGACCGGATGCCGAGGAAGGGGACCTGATCGTGGTGCGGCCCTGGGGCGAGGCGGCGGTTCCTGGGAACTCCACGCTCCTCATCGACGCGGCTGATTTCGCCGGTGTTCCACATGTCCTTTGACCAAGCGCTTCGGCTCACATCCATCCTGCTGGCTTCGGCCTCGTTCATCGGACTGGCAGTCGGAGCTAGTCTGCCGGGATGGCTGACCGTTCTGACGGGTCTTGCCCTTATTCTGGTACTCCTGCGAACGTTGGGAATCAGATCGATCGAGCGTCTTGCGACGTATGCTCCGCTGTCTGCCACGACATGGAACATTCTCGGGGTGATCGGGTTTCTCGGATTCTGGGTCGAGATGATGTGGATCTCCGGGGATCTGCTTCACGCGGGGGTGCAGTTCCTCCTGATCCTTATGGTCATCAAACTGTTCAATCTGCAACTTCGGCGGGATTATCTGCACCTGTACGCGATCAGCCTGATGGCCATCCTGGCCTCTGCATCGGTCACGACGGATCTCTGGTACCTCGCGATCTTTCTCGCGTATCTCCTGACAGGAGTCTGGACGCTGATGCTGTTCCAGCTGACCAAGAAGTCGGAAGACGCCGGAGGTCCTGTGCTCGCGCCTTCTTCGCGACGGGAGCCTCATGAATCATTGAGCCGCGTCACGCCGCAACTATTCTGGCTCGCCAACGGACTGGCGTTGGCGGCCTTCGCCTCGACCATTGTGATCTTCTTTGCGATTCCCCGGGTGAGCGCCGGGTTCTATCAGAAGGGCAGTGGCGAGAATATCCGCACGTCAGGATTCTCGGACACGGTGAACTTGGGCGCGATCGGACCGGTCAAGCGCGACCCCAGCGTCGTCATGCGGGTCGAACTCCCGGACGGGGCCGGACACGACGCAGGACGATTCTACGTGCGTGGCGTGACCTTCGACCGGTATGACGGAAAGTCATGGGCGAATCAACTCAATCATCGACGGGTCTTGAGTGAGTACACCCCGGGGACGTTCACGGTCCGGCAGAATCGATCGCTGGTCCCGCCTCCTTCCGGCCCCACAGTCCGCCAGAACATCCTGCTGGAGCCCCTCGATACTCCCGTTCTCTTCGCGTCGCCCTTTGCCGAAACAGTCAGCGGCCGGTTTCCGGCGGTCGAATTGGACCCGACTGGCGCATTGTATCTGCCTTATCCCAGCTCGTCGCGGATTGAATACTCGGTCATCTCGCGTTCGAGCCCGGTACTGCCGGCCGATCACGAGTCGCCAGCGGCATCGTATCCGGAATCCTTCGTGAAACATTACCTGCAGGTACCTGTTCAATCGGAGCGTATCAGCGCCCTTGCCCGCGAGGTCGCGCAGCCCAAACGAACCAGTCACGACAAGATCATCGCCATCCAGGAGTATCTCAGGCGCAATTTTCGTTACAGCCTGGATGCTCCGCTTGCAGAACAACCCCATCCGCTCGAGGAGTTTCTCTTCAGCCGCAAGACGGGTTACTGCGAACACTACGCCACCGCCATGGTCATCATGCTGCGGACGATCGGCATCCCCGCCCGACTTGTCACGGGATTTCTGGCCACGGAGTGGAACGAGTATGGGAACTACTACCTGGTCAGGCAGCAAGATGCCCATGCCTGGGTGGAGGCACACCTGCCCCCTTCCGGCTGGATCACGGTGGATCCGACCCCGGCCTCTGTTGAAAGTTTCGGCTCCTCGGCTTCCGCATGGCAGGCCATCGGACGAATCATGGACAGCTTCAGGCTCCGCTGGAGTCGTTTGTTCGTGCAGTACAGCGCGGACGACCAGCTCGCCGTGGTCCGTGAATTGAAAGCCGGCAGCGCCTCGGTCAGAAACCTGGCCTGGGACTCACTCGCAACGATTGTCAGCCCCCTGGCTGCAATGCTGCAGAAGGCCACCCATTATGTCTCGAGCGGAAATCTGCGGGTGCTGGGCGGATTCCTGGGGCTTATCGTGATCGGGCTCAGCATCCTTATCTGGCTGGTGTGGGCGCGCCCCTGGACAACAAGGTTTCCCGCGAAGCGCGCGCTTCGAGATGAACAGACGATCACGCGTCTCTACCGCCGGATGATCAGCCACCTTGCCCGGAGAGGTATTACAAAACCGATCACGATGCCTCCTCTTGAGGTCATCCGCGTCACGCAGGAGCAATGGAATGAGGCAGGCTCAGTGGTGGCCACCATCACGGAGCTTTATTGTCGGGCGAGATTCGGTCAGATGTATCTGACGCACGAAGAACTTCGCTCCGCTCACAACTGCTTGCGCCAATTGATGGCGTTAGAGTGAATTGGAGCGGGAAACGGGATTTGAACC
>JBQTIO010000115.1:0-13901 GCA_052388075.1 Nitrospiraceae bacterium | reverse complement strand
TAGAAGGCAATCGCCAGCATGGTGTAGACCCCAACCAGCATCACTCCCTCCATCCAGTGTGATTCGCCATCCATGGCGACGAAGCCCAGAATCAGCACCGAGACGGTGACGGCCGCCACTTCAAAGGGCGTAAAGATCAAATCCAGCGGGGCACCGAAGAGATAACTGGCGAATACCAGAACCGGAGCGACCAGCAAGGCGATCTGTAGGCTCGACCCGACGGCGATGCCGAACGCCAGATCCATCTTGTTTTTTCTGGCCATCAGGACCGCCGTCGAATGTTCCGCGGCGTTGCCCACCAACGCAACCAGGATCACGCCGACAAACACCTGCGTGAGTCCCAACTTGTCCGCCGTCGGCTCAATCGCCCCCACCAACATCTCACTCATGACAGCGATGAGGGTGGTCACCACCGTGAGCACGGAGAGCGCCATGCGACGGCTCCAGGGCTTTTCGCCCAGGTCGTGGGCATCGTGCGTTTCTCCGGAGAAAAGATGCCGATGCGTCTTCAGCGAAAATGCGAGGCTAAGCCCGTAGATCAGAAAGAGCACCAGCGCGATATCCAGACTCAACTCATGCTCGATCTGGATGCCTCGGTCGGAGGCGGTCAGATGGAACAGCGCCGGAATGATAAGCCCCACAGCCGCCAGCAGGAGAAGACTGGCCCCCATTCCCGCCGCCGTCTGGTTGAACTTCTGCCGTTCATACTTCATACCGCCGGCGATCATCGAGGCGCCCAGCACGAGCAAAATGTTCCCCAGGATCGAGCCGGTGAGGGAGGCTTTGACCACGTCATACAGCCCCTCACGCAGCGCAGCGAGTGCGATGATGAGTTCCGCGGCATTTCCGAGCGATGCGTTCAGCAGGCTCCCGACGCCATCTCCGACATGCGTGGTGAGATGTTCAGTCGCTCGACCGAGCAGTCCCGCGAGGGGAATGATGGCCAGCGCCGACGCGACAAAGACAAACAGCGGGTCGGCCTTCAGTATTTTGAGGGCCCCCGCCAGGGGAATGAAGAGGAGAAGAACATCAAGCCAGGATGCACAGAATCGTCGCACCAAGGAAAACTAGCATGGGCACTGGCTTTTGTCGATCATTCTCATGGCTGCCGGACGGCATCGACATTCGGAATTACTAGACCGAAAGACGCGGCTATTAACCGGCCGACCCGGGTCTGCTAGAATTCCCCCCACGATGCCAACACCTTCGACGCCGCAAACCATTCCGGACATCGCCGAAAACGTTCAAACCGGCATAGGCACCGGATTCGAGGCCCGCGTCGTTGTCTTTAATTGCGATTGCCATACCTATCAGCAGGTCATCGATCTCTTCTGTCGCTTCATTCCCGGCATGACTTCCGCCAGAGCCTTCGAGCTCGCCTATCGCATCGATCATGAGGGAGAAGCGATTGTCTACAGTGGCGCAACCCAGCAGGCGGAGGATGTTGCGGCAAAACTAGCGGGAGGGGGACTCAGGGTCGCGGTACAGTAGCGGAATATCCGCCAGATGGGGAACAGCTACTTGTGCTTGGCCTTGCGCCCACCGGCCTTGCCGCCCTTGGCGGGTTTTTTGGCGGAAGCTCTTGCAGCGACCTTCACGGGCAGCTTTCTTTTCGCACTAGCCCCTTTCGATGGGGCCGACTTGGCCACTTTCACCGGAACCTTGCTGGCAGACTTGCCGCCTTTTGTCGGCTTCACGGGAACCATGTACGTGGAAGTCCGATTCACCTTCGCCAGCTGATCTCCGCTCAGGACACGCACTTGGTAGAGTTCGAACAGTTTGCTGATGGCCTTGGTATCGCCTCGCCTCGCCGCATTCAATAATTTGCGGCGTTGGTTCATTTCCTCTTCTTCGGTATGGGAAGCCGCTCGTCGTTCCATCCCAATCCTTTCTCAGCGTCCATCGCCTGTTGATCGCGTGGGCTCACGCAGCGAAGTCGCCTCAAATAAATTGTCAAAGTATATCAGAATCCAGAAGACATTTGGAATCTTCTGGCTCAACAACGCCCTGTTCTCGGTGCCGTATTCGAGAAAACAGCGGACGCCACCGTTCACTGGAACCATTCCCATGCGATCCGGAGCAGAATTGCGTCATTGAGCACACTCTCCGCCGGCATGTATAATCGCGCCAAGTTCACATTGCTCACCGGAGACCCGATCATGCCCCAACACAGCGACAGCCGCCCGACCGTGGCCGATGATCCCTGCGCACGCGACCTCCTCCGCCGGGCGTTCGACAACACCGCACGCTGGCAAAAGGACTTTCGCGGCTTCACCGCCGACCTCACCGTAAACATAAACGGAAAGGAGACCAGCGGGCCGGTCACGGTGAAAAGTCCCCGTGAAGTGTCGGTTCAGCTAAGCGATGCGGATGTGCAGAAGTGGGCACAAGAACAGCTCGGCATGATCGCCGTTCACCGGGGTCCGCGCAGCTTTGAGGAGTCCGACGGGAAATATTCCCTGACGATGGAAGAAGACGGGCATCCACTCGGCACTAAACTCGTCATCCATGGATCAAACTCGTTCTATCGCTTGAAAAACGATCGCATCACCCAGATCAATCGAAAGATGGCACATCCGGGCATGTCTCCGTTCGCATTTACGATCAACGTCGAAGACAGCGCCCTGACGCAGGACGGAAAGAACCTGACGACCCGGTACACGGTGTACTACTATTCGCCGACGGACGGAACACTGACCAATGTTGAAAGCTTCACCGACAGCCACGTCCGCATCGACAAGTCGGACCTCCCGGCCACCAGGCGGATCATTTCATTCGAGAACGGCGAAGTGATCGTGAAGAGTCTCGCGTTTATGAATCATAAGCTGCTCTAGCCATGGATTTGAGGAAGACCTTTCCTCGCAGCATGCGCTTCAAGATGGAGGGCTATGCCCATCTGGCGCGTATGATCGATAAGTGCCGCGCCACACTCGCCGGGACCGAGGGCGAGTACATCTATCCCTGCCCCATGGACGAACGGCTCATGGAGTTTGCCGGTATTACGGCCGAGCAATTGACGGCGGCCGTCAAGGCTGATCCAACTGACGCAGGAGTCGCCACCTGGTTTCGGCAGGTCGCCAAACCGCATGCCCCAGATGAATTGGAGGAGTGGAACCGGAAGCTTCTGCTACGAGGACCGAGTTCCGCCGAGAGCATGGAACGGTTCAAGAAATACCGCGACGCCGTCGATCCCTCCCGCACGGACCTCACCGCCTGGGCTGATCTTCAAGATTTAGAAGAAGGTCGGACAGTCCCGAAGCGACCGTAAAACCCGCTAGGACTCCGGCATCCGAGTCAAACAATTAGCGAGACAAGGTAAAACACCTAGGCCCGCCAGCCCGCCAAAGCCTTTCCCAGCTTGTCTGGCGGATCCTCCATCAGAACCTCGGTCGAGATCACCGCGTCGCGGAACCCCCCAATTCGCTCGCTTCGATCCGAAACACCTGCGCCAGTCTGCCGGGGTCGTACGAATCCCGAATCGCTGCGTTGGGAATCTGTTCGTGGATATATTCACGCACCGCCGAAATTCTCTCCACTTCCTGCCGAGTTCCCTTCCACAATAAGTCAATACACATATCTACCCTCACTCCCTTTGGGAGAAGATGGTTGAGTGTCACTGGCCACAAAGCGCCCCGCATGACGTTCCTGTATCACTAGTAGGCAGGTACAAGTGGTGAACATCTGCTTCGTCTGTTATTCCAGGATTAATACAACCTGCTCTCGCGTAAGAACTGCTCGGCTACGTCCCGTACGGCGCGATGCTCGCCGTCCACTTGATAGTTCAGCTTGCGCATAATCGTGTCGGAGAATTTTCCGCTGAGTTCGTTGAGAGCTTGCCGCAAGAGAGGCTCTGCGTTGAGAATTTCAGCTCGCACGGCCAACGCGGCTTGATATGGCGGGAAGTACCCCTTGTCATCCCCGAGAACAGTCACGTCAAGGACTGACAACGGACCATCCGTGGCACTCGCAGCTATCATAGTGACCTGCTTCTGTTCGAGCGCCTTATACAGCAAACCGAGGTCCATCGTTTTTGGGGAACCCCTGACAGGCAAGTTGTAGGTTTTCAATAAGCCAGCGAGCCCATCCGACCGCTGCTGGAATTCGTACCCCACGCCCAGTGTCCAGTCCGAACGATACCGAGCCGCATCGCTTAAAGTTTCGATCTTGCTTTTCCGAGCATCCTCTCCGCGGATCACCATGGCGAAGGCGTTGCTGAAGCCCAGTGGTTCCATCCACTCAACGCCAAAACGCGCTTGATATTCAGCGCGCACAACAGCCATTCCAGCGGCCGGATCGGCGGAAGATGGTAATGTCAACACTGTCATCAGCGCGGTACCCGTGTACTCAGGGTAGAGGTCCACCTCCCCGTTCACGAGCGCCTGGTGGACCAGCAGCGTACCTCCCAGGTTCAGCTTCCGATCCACCTTGCGGGCCAGCCGATGTTCGAGATGTTGGGCCACGATCTCTCCTAAGATCACCTGTTCGGTGAAATTCTTGGAGCCCACCGTGATCGGGCGCTCCTTGGTGCACCCCGTCACCCAGCTCGTCCACAATCCGATGATCAAACAGGCGACAATTTGTTTTCGACCCATTCAAGTCCTCGATCGGCCACCAAGGCGATGAGTGCAGCGGGGACCGCGCCAGCCAAGAGCAGCGTCGCATCAACGGAGGCCAGACCACGAAAAATAAACACACCGAGACCGCCTCCACCGATCGCCGCAGCGATCGTAGCAGTTCCGATCGTCGTCACAGTTGCGATCCGCAGGCCGGCGAGAATCGTACGCATCGCCAGCGGGAGTTCTACCTCCCAGAGAAGCTGTTGTCCCGTCATGCCCATGGCGATCGCCGACTCGCGCACAGCATGATCGATGCCCAAAATCCCCGTGAGTGTATTCCGGAGAATCGGCAAGAGCGCGTAGAGCACGAGCGCCACGATCGCCGTGTGCTTTCCGATCCCGCCTAAGAATGGAATGGGAATCAGAAACCCGAAGAGCGCCAGACTTGGCACGGTTTGGATGACATTCGCAAACCCGACCACCCAGCGTTGTAAGGGGGGGCGCCGAGTGAGCAGAATGCCGGCGGGAATGGCGAGCACGGCGGCAATCGCGATGGAGAGCACCACCAAGAACAGGTGTTCGACAGTCAGGTCGAGGATTTCACGCGCCAAGCCAGCAGACATTAGATATTCCTCTTCTCATCGAGACAGGTGAGGAAGGCCTGGATTTCCTCACCTTGCGCCTTGAGAAACTCCGCGGGTCCACCCAGAAATACCAAACGACCGTTGTGGAGAAGCCCGACCCGGGTACCGAGCAACAGTGCCTCCCGGACATCATGTGTCACGAACATGGCCGTCTTGCCGAGACCCTGGCGTAGTGCAAGGAACTGCCGCTGCAGTTCAACTCGGGTAACCGGATCAAGCGCTCCGAAAGGTTCGTCCAACAGCAACAAGGGAGGATCCGCGGCCAGCGCGCGCGCGACACCGACCCGCTGACGTTGCCCGCCGGAAAGCTCTCGGGGATAGCGAGTGGCGAACTGCTCCGGGGGGAGTTCGACTTGATTGAGCAAATCCCGCACGCGGGCGTGAATCGCATCTGGTCGCCAACCTTCTAGACGCGGCACCAGTCCGACATTTGCCGTCACGGTGAAATGCGGGAAGAGGCCAGAATCCTGGATCACATAACCAATCCGACGCCGGAGTCGGATCAAGTCCCAAACTGTCGTCGGCTTGCCGTCCACGAAGACTGCACCGGAACTCGGTAGAAGCAGGCCGTTCACCATTTTCAAGGCAGTGGTTTTGCCCGAGCCACTCCGACCTAGGAGCACAAGGGTTTCTCCGGCTTCCACATCGAAATTCAGATTGTGAAGGATGACTTTCTGGCCGATCTGGACGGAGACGTTCTGGAAGGAGATCAGGTGACTCATGGGCTTGTGGAGGAGTTCGCAGGCGCATTCCTATTATCAGCGATCCACAGGTTCTCGGCGAAAGCCCATTCACCGTCAACCCATTGCGCGTCGCAGACAAATCCTGTGCGCCGAGCCATGCCGGGGATCTCCTCGACGCGGAATTTGTGGCACGCTTCGGTCCAGATCGTTTCGCCTTCTTCCAACGTACATGTGAACTCCGCGGCCCGGATCGACACCGTCTGGGTTCGCTTTGACCGCAGATGCATCTCGATTCGGCGTTCCTTGTCGTCATACCGAACCTCATGCGCGAAGTTGCGCAGGTCAAAGTCCCCGCCGAGTTCTCGGTTGATCCGAGCGAGCAGATTGAAGTTGAAGACGGCGGTGACACCGGCCGGATCATCATAGGCAAGTAACGTGTCGGCGACCGACTTCTCCAGATCGGTGCCCATGAGGAGTGCATCACCAGGGAGTAAGCATCGTCGAATCTCACGCAGGAAGTCCTCGGCCACCGGACGATCAAAATTACCGACGGTGCTCCCTAGAAACAGCACCAGCAATGTCTCGTCCGAATGCCGATGGGATACGACGTCCCGAAGCCCCTCCAAGTAAGATTTCTCCAAGCCAACAATACTGATGGTGCCCAGCCCCAACAGTTCTTGTCTGCATTTCACGAGAGCAGATGGTGAGACATCGATAGGGAAATATCTGACCGGTTCCCGTTGGCCCATGCTTTCTAGGAGCCAGCGGGTCTTCCGGCCATTGCCGCTGCCCAGTTCGGCCACCACCACGGGCGGCGGGAGGCGTTCGAGCATTGCTGTGGCATACCGTCGGAGGAGACGCTCGTCCGCACGGGTCAGGCCATATTCTGGCAGCAAGGTGATAGCCTCAAAAAGCACCGTGCCCACATCATCGTAAAGATAGATAGAAGGGAGCTCCCGTTGACCCGGCTTGCTGAGACCCTCTCGAACGGCACGAGCGAAGTCCAACAACGCATTAGAACGCAAAGCCTGGGAGGATATGGGATCAGTTTTCAACGCACCGGAATCCGGCATAGACATATGGATAGCTCGACCGAAACCAGTTGCGAAATGACCGACGCAAAAAACACGAAGCTGTCCGGGAGGAGGCCCCTTTGAGCACATAGTGGTCGCTGTCAAAGAAGGGAGCCGAGTATCCCGGATAAAACGGGAAGGGCCGGAAGCCATGGAAAGGATGAAAGACCGTCGAAGTCCATTCCCAGCCGTTGCCGACAAGTTGAGAGACTCCGAAAGCGCTGTCTCCAAGCGGTGTCGCCGTGACAGGGATGGGATCCCACAGGCGAAAATCAAAGTTGCCTCCCCGGTGATCCGGAGGGTCGTTACCCCACGGGTACGTCCGCTCTTCACCATTTGTCGTGCCGTAGGCCGCGCGATGAAACTGGGCTTCGGTCGGTAAGGACTTTCCCGCCCATGCGGCATAAGCGTGAGCTTCAACAAAGGTCACGTAGACTGGCCAATCGAGGGGTAGCGGAACTTCTCCGGACATGGTTCGCCAGAACCACTGGCCGTCATGCCAGGCCCAGAAGTGAGGAGGCTTTGCACCGGCGAGCACAAATTCCAAATACTGCCCATTGGTGATCTTGTATTTGCTGATTGCGAACGAGGGAACGCGGGCCTCGTGAGCATCAAATTCATTGTCCCATCCGAACGAGCTCAACGGACCCTGCCCGTAAGCATGCTGGCTCAATTGGTTATCGCGACTCTGCCCCAGCGTCGCCCGGCCGTCCGGGATCTCAATCATGGCATGCAGGGGTGCTGGACCAGACTGGGGAGGCTTGGAAGATGATACGACTTTGTTGGTGTATGACATATTATGGAGGAGGTAGGCGAAGGTTTCGGCATGCATCAACCGGTGTTCGAGAGCCATGTACAGGATCTGCTCCGGTGCCTCACCCAGCATGCCATCCACCAGCTGTCGAACGTGTACATTGTACTGTTGCACCTCCTCTACCGCTGGCCAGTCCGAGGGCTTGTCATGTGCTAACTGTCCTGGTTCCGGATCAATCCCGAATGCAAACAAGCGATCGAATTCTGGGTGAAAGGAAGGGAGGCCGGACGCCCCTAAGCAGATTTGGTTCCAATCAAACGCTTCCAGGTGGCCCAAGTAAAAAATGATCCGATGGCGCTCTGGTACCGGCCGCTCATAGAAAGCATCGGGGCGAACCATACGAAACAGCGCATCCGTATGGGCACGAGCCTGGACAAACTGAGTACCCAAGGGGGTTCGCGTCGTAGTATCCGAGGGCATCGGCGGTATACTACTCCTCTCGATTTCACCTTTTCCACTTATTGATCGCCCAGGTAGTAGAAGAGGATGCGCTGGAGATCGCCTCTCATCATCAACGAATTCCCCTTCGCGGGTCAGCTGATTAGGTCGTTGGGAGGAGAGAATTCTCGAAGGCACTTAGTGGTGACAGTCTCGCCGTCGTCTAGGTGCATGATAAAGGTAGGTCTTCTCAAACGCCAGGCGGAGTACCGCAGCGGGGACAGACAGTTATTGGGGGACAGGCTAACTTTCGTCGGAGGAAGTGTCAACTTACTCAATGGAGAAATACGGGCGGTGCGGGACTTGGCGATTGGAATAGTTACGACAGCCAGTGCTGTTCGTGCCAGATACGGGCTGGTAAGTGCTTAACTCTACTCTTCACCCATTTCAAGCGAGGTGGCCGGTGTGGTCCACTGCGCGCATCGAGGGAGCACTGTCTTATCGTGCGGCCTCTGCTCTGCGAGCACAGCTGCCAATGCTCCTTCCAAGCTCGCCTGTTACTCTCTTCAAGAGGTAGCCTGGATTGGTCCCCAACTGCGCACGTCGAACGACCACAGTTTTATCGTGGGGGCTCCGTGAGCACGGGGACCAACCAGGCCACCTTATTTATACCCCTCCCCGCTTGTTCCTCCTCCAAACCCCCCCCAGTTGCCGCCGAAACCGCCCTGCCCGGTTCCCCAATACTCGCCCTTTTGAATGCGCCGATAGGGGTGGCGGAGATCCGGGCGGCTGATCCACCAGAAGAACAAGACGGCGCTGATACTGGTGACGAGGGTGATCCAGAAACCGACTCCTCGAAAGCGTGTCTTCGACAGGGTGCCAACGCGTACCTCTTGAGCCGGTGTGGCCAGTGCCACCGCGGTACGGTAGAGTCCTTCGCCGAAGTGCCCGAGTTCGATCGATGGATGAAGGTATACCCCGCTCACGTCGCTCATGATCCCCGGCGTAATGACCGACAACATCTGGCGCCCCAATGTCATCGCCGCTTGCCGCTCCTGCACCGCCACCAACACCATCACCCCATGTTCCTGCTGCGTGGAGCCGATCCCCCATTTCTCATACAGCGCTGTCGCATACTCGTTGGCCGAGGCAAACGGCTTGATGCTGGGCACCGTCACGACCACCATCTCGACGCCGGTCTTCCGTTCGAGGTCCTGGCAAACGGAACGGATCCGTTCTTTCCACTCCCCATCCAGTACCTGAGCATGGTCGCTGACATAGCCCATCGGGCCTGGCAGCGGCTGGCGCTCTTTCGGCCGGTCATAGAGCGACGCCAGGCCGGTGCCGGTCCCAGCCAGCACAAGGCTCAACGACGCAGCCACCGCTGCTGGCATCATCCAGGCGGGCCTCATCGCTGCCTCAACCGCTGTTCCACCGCACCGACGAGATGCGCGAGACTCTCCAGATAGCGGTCCATCAATCTGGGGACCTCTTTGGGGCCTGGTGAAATTCCTCCGCGCTTGAGCAAGACCGCGTCACGAAGGCCTGCGAGATCGAGTCCCAGATGGGTCTCGAAGTCCCTGAGCAGCGGCTCACCATGAGAAAGGACCGGCCGGCCCCATAACCGTTGCGCGCCTCGCAGCACCGGCAGCAAGGCCGTAATGGACAGCGGCAGGAGAATCGTCATGGCTTCCTCGGTGCATCCGCCTTCCACCAGCCGCTGCCGCACGCGCAGAAGATTTCCCCGCAAAGCCTGCAACACTTCGCCAGCTAAATGACGCGCATCGACTTTGAACCCGACGAACGGATCCTGCCCCCACAGCAGGCGATGGCATTCCTGAATATCCTGGTACTCCAGGGGAAATACAAGGGCAGCCGATTGGAGATCCTGGGTCGTGAGGAATAGTGGCACGACGATCTGCTCTTTGCTCCATCGCCTATGAATCCCGGCATACTTCTTCAGGACAGCGGTTTCATAGGACGACATGAACAACAGTACATTGAGATTCGACCGGCCCGGCAAAAACTCACCTCTGACGGCGCTCCCATAGAGCAGCACGGCTTCCAGTTGGTTACCAAATACTTGCGTCACATCCTTCACATAGGACTGTAATAATTGTTGCGTCTCGTCAGGCAACCCATCGATGGTCCAGTGAACAGCAGACATCCGGTTACCTCGCGCTTCCCGCCACCAGGTCGTGGGCCGCAGGGTCCGGCAGAAATCCCGCAGCCATCATACGGTCGATCACATTGAAGGGAGGAGCGTGGCGGAGTCCGGCCGTGGTGGACAGCACGCGGTAACGCAATCGGGGGTTCCGGTCCAGGGTGCGGAACACACGGTCGCGGAGACAGGCGATCGCGGGATTTGCCGTGTTCCAGAACAACACCTGCTCGTCGGCGAGTTGTTGTAGCATCGTCACTTGAGGTCGGCGGGACTGTTCGTAACGTTTGAGTTTGGCAGCGCCAAAATCCCCGGCGGCCAGACATCCTGGCAAAAGCTCCGCCAGGGTCATCGCATCCACCATCGCCTGCATCCGGCCCTGTGAGGCATGGGGATTCATCGCATGGGCTGCATCCCCGATCAAGACCGCCCCGTCCGCCACCCAGGTCGGCGTCCGGACTCGTCCGGTCGGCATGAAGGCGGTTTGGGCCCAGTCGGTCAAGGATCGAAAGAGCGCTTCGCAGGACGGATCAATTGCGGTCCATGCCTGCTGTAAGGCGGGAATGCCCCGCGCCTTGACGCGGTGATAGGAGCCGGTATCGATCATGTAGAAGAGATAGACCTTGCTTCCGGCCGTGGGAAACATCCCGAGGATCGTTCGCTTGCCGATAAAATACTTCGCCTCGGTCAACGGAGCAGGCGCGTCCAGAATGGCAATCAGGTACCCCTGCGGATAGAGATGGAGGTCGACCGGGATCTGCAACGCCTCGCGCACGTTCGAAAATGCGCCATCGGCACCGACGACCACCTTGGCTTTCAGCGTCACCTGATCCGTCTCTCGTTTGGCCGTCAGCCCAACGACCTGCCCCTGCTCGTGAAGCAAGCCTGTGAATGTCGCCCCATACCACAGCGATACGGACGGCTCGGCCTGAATGGCGTCCAGGATGGCATGGTGAGCCACGTTCGGCAGGGTCACAACGGCACGATTGTAGGGCGGAGGCAGATCACCATAGTCCACGGTGCAGAGCCGTTCACCGCCGACGCGACAGAAATGGAACTTGCGCACTGGATGTGTGGAATCAGCCGGCAGTTTGTCCAGTAGGCCGAGCTGATCGAGGACTCGCTGCCCGTTGGGTTGAAGAATTTCTCCGCGCAGTCCCTGCGGCGGCCCGGACGCCTGCTCCAGCACGACCGTCTTGATCCCCTTCTGCGCAAGCGCGAGGGCGAGCACAGCCCCGCCGCCGCCGGCTCCCACCACCGCGATGTCAGTCTCTTCCACCATAAATAATTACCCCGAGCAGCCTATCGCCATTCCTCGAAGCGCTCTTCGTCTTTCCACATCGACAAGAACTTCTCGCGTGCCGTTACGGTCAGAGCATAGTCCCGGATGACGTCCAGCCGTTCGTCGTTGTAGCGATTCCCGCTGGTCGTATGATTCATCGAGCCGCTGGTGTTGATCTCGTCATCGACCGCCACTTGCTTCAGATGCATGAGGCCATCGTGCCGATTCACCTTGATGGGAATCCCGGCTTGTCGAAGGGTCGACAGCGCCGCCCGCTGCTTGGCGTCATCGAGCCTTCCACGGTCAGTGATAACACGGACATCCACACCCCGTTTCATGGCCGCCACGAGCGACTTGACCGCAAGCGGCGATGTGAGACCATACACGGCGACAAATACATATCGCGTGGCATGATCGTAGATCTGTACGACCCGCCTGAGCGGCTCATCCTCGGGTGAGTACCACACTTCCACCGAGGCGGCAAAGGCTTCCCCTACCGGCAGGTTCAGCACACCCGCTGCCAGCCAGAGGACGAGGCCCGCGCAGCACCTCAGGCGTCCAAAGGGCGATCGAGACCGCGTCATGCCGCGTCGAACAGTTCGCGGAAATGGTCTTCGGATGCCCCCCAGGCCTGCGGGGCATGTGTTTGAAACCATTGCCGAAGAAATTGTTTCTGGCCGGGCGTCAGCATCTGCTTGATCTGATGGGACCGTCCCTGGAGAGGCTGGAGAAAACCCACGCGTTTGGTCACATCCAGCGTCGCTGTGCGGACATACACATTAGTGAAGGCCGATGGCTTGTCCTCTTCACCCTCGCCTTGAACCCAGACGGATAAAAACCGGTCGAGGGTGAGCCCGGCGCTGTCCATGGCCGGCTCCGTGTCATGAAACAGTTCGTTTTCGGATTCCGTCAACGGGCTGTCTTCCGAATCGCGGAAGAGGAAATTCCTTTTCCACATTGCGGAACCTCCACGAGAGTCGGCATAGTGGCGGGGGCGCCGGATTAAAGTCAAGCAACCGCCCACGTACGCCGCTCCTGCCGGATGAAGTCCCGGCAAGCCATGTGATGGCATGCGTCCAATCCGGACTTGCCGACTTACACGGTCCGACGTGTAACCTTGACAAGGAACCGTCTGCTTTGTTAGTTTGACAAAATTCCCTAATCTCTATGCCAACTTGGGAGAATCCATGCAGATCAAGATCAACGGGAAATCCGAGGAAGTTCAGAGTGGTTCCATTCTCGATCTGCTCATGACGAAAAAGATCGAACCACAAATGGTGGCCGTCGAGGTGAACGACAAAGTGCTGGAGCGCGACCACCTGGCGACCACCCGTCTCAACGAAGGAGACCAGATTGAGTTTCTCTTCTACATGGGTGGTGGACGGTGACGAGGATGCTCCATAAAGAAATCACCGAACTCATCGGCAACACGCCGCTCGTCCGGTTGAACCGGCTCTCGAAGCCCGGCTCCGCAATCATTTACGGCAAGGTTGAGTTTTTCAATCCCGGAGGCAGCGTCAAGGACCGCATCTGCCTCAACATGATCAATGAGGCGGAGCGGCAGGGCAAGCTCAAGCCAGGCGGAACGATTGTCGAGCCGACCAGCGGAAACACCGGCATCGGGCTGGCCCTGATTGCAGCGGTGCGGGGCTATAAATTGATCCTGGTCATGCCCGAAAGCATGAGCATGGAGCGGGCGAGTCTGCTGTCCTCCTACGGCGCGCAGCTGGTGTTGACCCCCGCCTGGGAGGGGATGAAGGGATCGATCAAGGAAGCGGAAAGCATCCTGGCGCAGAATCCGTCCTACTTCATGCCGGATCAATTTTCGAATCCGGCCAATCCAGCCATGCACCGGATGACCACGGCGCCTGAAATCTGGGACGCGCTGGAAGGCAAGATTGACGCGCTGGTCGCCGCGGTCGGCACGGGCGGCACGATCACAGGATGCGGTGAAGTCTTCAAGGAAAAGAACCCGAACGTGAAGGTGATCGCCGTCGAACCAGCCGGCTCGCCGGTCCTGTCCGGCGGTGACCCGGGGCCGCACAAGATTCAAGGGATCGGCGCGGGTTTCATTCCGAAGGTCCTCAACCGCAAGATTCTCGACCGGGTCATCACGGTGACCGATGACGAGGCCTACCAGACGGCGAAGCAGCTGTCCAAGAAGGAAGGACTCTTGGTGGGAATTTCTGCAGGAGCGAATGTATTCGCCGCCCAGAAGATTGCGGACGAACTGGGGCCTGGCAAGCACGTGGTGACGATTCTCTGCGACACAGGCGAACGCTATATCAGCATCGAGAAGTATTTCAATAT
>JBQTIO010000114.1:0-33635 GCA_052388075.1 Nitrospiraceae bacterium | reverse complement strand
CGAGTCCAGGCCGTGCGAGTACCCGAAGGCCCGCTGGTACAGCACCCAGAACACCCCAATCGCCAAAATCGCAAAATAGCCGATCTTCACGGGCTTCGAATCGTACCATAGCGAGATGTCATACCCTTGGCCAGTCGTTGTTTGAGGTGATGTAGCCATGTCTATTTCTCCTTCTTAGTCGATGCGAATGGGTTAAGCGCACTCTCAGGTCGCACAACGATAAAGCACCGAGAAGGCGCCGGTCACCACACCCCCAAATACCACTGCCTGAGTTCATGTACATAATTTCTGATCGCTGCTTGAGACAACGTCGCCATTGTGTCCAACCTCCTTCCGCTTAAAAGTGAACAAGCTTCCTGATGGATACTTAGCAGAAGGCCTCTTTGTGCGGTATGAGGCAGTTGCCTAAGATAGCCGCCGGAAGTTCCACGGGATGAGGCTGATTATCGAATCGTATTCGAGGAGAGCCGCTATTCGGACGGAATGAGACCGTGGACGAGGGCGTACTTCGTCAGTTCAGCCGTCGTGTGGAGGCCAAGCTGTTCCATGAGCTTTGACTTGTGATACTCAACAGTCTTGGGAGAAATACTGAGCGCCGAGCCGATTTCTTTCACGGCCAATCCCTCGGCCACTAATTGCAGAATTTCTCGCTGACGCGCAGTCAGTCGGTCTCGACTGATGCCGGGCGACTTTGTACCTGAAACTGCGGATTGGACGAGATCTTTCGCTATCAGAGAGGTGACGTAGTAATTCCCGCTCCTCACAGCCTGAATCGCCTGTAGGAGTTCGGAACCGGCCGAGCGTTTTAGCAGATAGCCCGACGCGCCGGCTTGGAAGGCCTGGGTAACATAGTCCTGATCGGCATGTACGGTGACAAAAATCAATTTCGCCTGAGGGACGATCTTTCGCAGGCGGCGTGCCGCATCGAGGCCATTCAGATGCGGCATTGAAATGTCTAACACGATAATTTCTGGCTGTAATCGTTTCGCGGCGTCCAACAACGCGCGACCATCTTCGACAGAGCCAACCACTTGGCAATGTTCTTCCAGCAATTTCTTGAAGCCTTCCAAAACCAAAGTGTGATCGTCAGCCAGGAGTACGCGCGGCTTGTTCATACGCACTTCTGTGTCAGCGGCACCCATGCACAGACACTTGTTCCCTCTCCCTTTCTCGATTGGATATCCAGGGTTCCCTCGACTAAGGAGACTCGTTCCTTCATGCTCAACAAACCCAGGCCTCCCCGTTCGCTGCAGCATTGATTCACATCGAATCCAGTTCCATCATCGCTGACCATCAGTTGGAGTCCATACCGTAATTGGCGAAGTTCGATGTGCACATTCTTAGCCTTAGCATGCCGAGAAACGTTCGCTAAACTTTCTTGCGCGACGCGGTAGAAGCAGGTGAGTACTTCCTGATCCAAGTGTTTCGGTATGTCCTTGTGTATAAACGCGGTCTTGATACCGGTACGGGCTCGGAAGTCATCGACGAGGCGTCGGAGCGCAACGGACAAACCCAGATCGTCAAGGATTGATGGATGAAGCTGATGCGCCAAGTGACGAACATTGTCGGAAAGTTCAACGATACGGTCCTGAATAGCCCGCACTGTTCTCACAGCACCAATGGGACCGCTTGAAAGCTCCTGCTCCAACACTTCAATGTCAATTGATAACAGCGCCAGCCGTTGATTGATATCGTCATGCAGGTCACGCGAGATCCTCCGTCGCTCCTCTTCTTGGAGGCGAAGAAGTTGTGCAGCGAGCAGGCGGAGATCTCGACGGTGTGCTTCGAGTGATTGTTCAGTATCAATCCGTTTTGATACCTCGCTGACAAGCGCGTTATTGACCGCCATGAGTTCTTCGGTACGGGACTGCAGGCGCACTTCCCAGCCTTCATCGAGGCGCTGCAGTTCTTCTTCCCGTTCTCGGCGTTGCACGAGATACCAGACCGGCAATCCAATCAAGGCCATGCTGATGACGCGAGTGACTAAAGGCGCCCAGGGTGGCAAATCGTAGCTATGACGCGGTACGGCGGTGACATCTGCCATCGCCAGGGCCACTAGTTTATCCGTTTCAAAGGGCAGCGGCCCTTGTTGAGAGAATAACGCGAGGAGGAGGGGAGCTACCTGAGTGTGGAGGTCAAAGATCAGCACTCCGACCGTAAATACGGCGATACTACCAATCAAGAACCTCTTGCTTCGCTGAGTAGGCATGGGTTGATTCCCACCCCGTGGCATTATCCTCCTTCAGCGTCGGTCAATCAAGGAAAGTCGCAAGAGCTAGGGATCTCCCTAGTTGACGGTATAGGGCACTAGCGCAAAAAGTACCATCGGTTCTTGTCCCCCCAGAAAAAGTTGCTTCGGTTCAGTTAACGACTCGACAGCCTACTCATGGCAGCAAACGCTTTAAAAGACGCGCCGCCCAATAAATGGCCAGGGTGTTCTACACAACAGGTTTCTTCGATTAATTCCGCCTTTCAAGGCCGCGCCTCGCTATCTCCTACTCGTCCTTTTCGTCCACCTGATCAAGGACCGCAAGGTAGGGAAGGTTCCGATATTTCTGCTGATAGTCGAGCCCGTATCCCACCACATACCGATTGGGAATTTTAAACCCGACGTACTCGACGTGAACATCGACAACGCGCCGATCCGGCTTGCTCAGCAGCGTGCAGACTCGGATGCTGCGAGGTTTTTTCTTGGCGAGAGATTTCAACAAATGCTGAACCGTCAGTCCTGAATCCACGATGTCCTCCACCAGCAGCACATCCTTTCCTTTGATCTCTTCGGTCAATTCCGTCACCAGTTTGACCTTACCGGAGGTCTTGGCGCGCGACCCATAGCTCGTCACGACCAGGAAGTCGACGCGAACCGGAATCCGGATCGCCCGTGCCAGGTCGGCATAAAAGGCATAGGCCCCTTTCAGGACCCCAACGAGCACGAGGTCCTTCCCCGCATAATCTGCGCTGATCTGCCGGCCCAACTCGCGAATGCGAGTCCGCATCTGCTCTTGCGTCACGATCGGACGACCGAATACCCGTTCCATCTCGTTAGGTTCCTTCCTCGGTCGACTCCGCAGCTACCGCGATCACCATGCGCCGCTGGGTTGCTGTCGTGGGAGTCCATCGTTCATCCTGTCGATACCCCACCACCCATACAATTCCTTCAGGTGCCATCACCACCGGAATTCGCTTTCGAACAGCGATGGGCAGCTTTAGATCGGTGAAAAAGTCCTGCAGTTTTTTCGAACGTCCCTTCATGCCCGCAGGGCAAAACCGGTCCCCCGGCAGCCACGTTCGCACCAGTAGCGGCCCGGACAGGCGATCGGCATCCACCACGATGCGGCTTTTCTCAATGGCCGTCGCATCCCCTTGTCCGCCGGGGACCACCTCCGCCCGAATGAGTTGACCCGTTTCGGCCCACGCTACTTGTCCCGGAACCGTCAGAATCGCTGGAAGGACCTGATGAGGGCGGTCCCGATGTACGATCAGGGACTCCGAGGGAATGACTCGGACGCGGTCTTCCCCGACCATGACTCGAATCGATTTAACGTTCACGTCCGCAATAACTCCCCGCTTCGTCACCACCTGGAGGATGCGCTCGACCGTGCCAAGACTCGGCGACCGACGGAACGAATCGCACCGCCGCACCAGATCCCGGACCACGCGCCGTTGCACCGCGTGCGGGACCTGCTGAAGGAAAGCGCGATCGATCGCCCAGCCCCCATCGCGCGACGGGATGATCTTGTCCTCGCACAGCGCAGCCATCTGTTGATCCAGATAGGCATCATCTTCGCGACAGATGTCCGCGAGCCGGCAGAGCGCCTCCACACTCGCTGGAGACACACGTTGCAACACCGGCAGAATCTCGTGCCTGATCCGGTTCCGCAGGTACAGCGGCTTCGCATTGCTGGAGTCCCGTCGAAACGACAGTCCTGCGTCATGCAGGTATGCGAGAATATCCCGCCGCCTCGTCTCATACAGCGGTCGAATGATCTGGCCGTCCCGGCAGGCGGGCATCCCGGACAGACCCGTCATCCCTGCCCCGCGAACCATCCACAGCAGTACCGTCTCGGCCTGGTCGTCGGCCGTATGCCCAAGGGCGATCCGATCCGCGCCGCATTTCCCGGCGAGGTCCGTCAACGCGCGGTACCGCAGATCACGTGCCTCAGCCTGAAGCGATGTGCGGCGCGCACGGGCCAGAACCTCCAGTCGCCTGGTCTGGAGCGGGACCTTCAATTCCCGGCACAATGTCTCCACGAACTCCTGATCGGCTTCGGATTCGGCCCCGCGCAGGCCGTAGTTGTGATGGACGGCCGTCAGGGTCAGAGACCAGGATGGCCGAAGCCGATGCAACAGCGACAGTAGCGCCACCGAATCTGGCCCGCCGGAAACAGCGACCAACAGATGCTGCCCGGGCTCGACAAGACCTCTCGACCGGATCGTGCGCACGACCTGATGCAGCAACGCCGGCCAGGCCCGCCGGCTGGGTTTGCTCTCGATCCCTTGACTCAACCGATTCATCGCGCTCCGATCGATTCGTGATAGCGACGCAACATTGCTCTAGCCGCCGCTACGTCGGACGCGATCTGGCGGCTGAGTCCCTCTCCTCCACCGAACTGCATCTCTCCTCGCACCCGTTCGATAAACTCGACGGTGATGGACTGCCCGTAGAGCTCATGGACTCCGTCCAATAGATACACTTCAAGTAACCGCTCTCCGGCGTCAAACGTAGGCCGCTTCCCGATGTACGCGGCGGAATCGTGTCGCGCGTGATTCACGACGGCCACGGTCGCATAGACCCCGTCGGGAGGAATCACGCGATCCCGTGGCAACAGAAGATTGGCCGTCGGCCAGCCCAACGTCTGCCCCCGCCGGGCACCCGGCCTAACGACCCCCGTCATCGCATACTGCCGACCGAGCAGGATTGCAGCCCGGCTGACGTTCCCGGCTTGAATCAGCTGCCGAATCCTCGTGGAACTGACGACTCCCCCCTCGATCATCACCGGCGAGACCGGATGGACGACCAGACCGTAGCGGCTGCCCAAGGCAACCAGATCCGCAATCGTGCCCGCGCGCCTGTGGCCGAAGACGAAATGTTGGCCGACAAAAATCTCCTTCAGCCGGAGTCCATCGTAGAGCACTTGTTCCACAAACGCCTCCGGGGAGAGCTTCGCGAAGGCCTCGCTGAATTCCAGGAACACGACCTCGTCGATTCCCGCTGCTTCAAACCGAGCCAGCTTCTCCTCCGGGCTGGTCAGAAATCGCAGCTCGACCTGAGGCGCCAGAATTTTGACCGGATGCGGGTCGAACGTGAGCACCACCGCCGTACCGTCAGCCTTGTGCGCCGATTGCACCACGGCCTGCAGCAGCGCACGATGTCCGATATGGTGCCCATCGAAATTCCCGATTGTCGCTGCCGGGTGGGGCCACAGGGGCCCGCCCTGGTATCCGCGGGTCACGTTCATGGGTGCGATCAATGAAGCAGCCGGACGGCGTCTTTGGCGAAATAGGAGAGTATCACGTCGGCCCCCGCCCGTTTGATCGCCAGCAGCGACTCCATCATCGCGCGCGATTCATCGAGCCAGCCGGCCTTGGCCGCAGCCTTGATCATGCTGTATTCACCGCTCACTTGATAGGCGGCGATGGGGAGCAGCGTTCGTTGGCGGGTTTTCGCAATAATGTCCAGATACGGCAAGGCCGGTTTCACCATCACGATATCGGCCCCTTCTTCGATATCGAGATCGATCTCGCGCAGTGCCTCGCGCGCGTTGGCCGGGTCCATCTGGTACGACTGGCGATCGCCGAATTGAGGGCTGGAGTATGCGGCGTCACGGAACGGGGCGTAGAAGCACGACGAAAACTTCGCCGCATAGGCCATAATGGGCAGGTCGGAAAAGCCGGCTTGGTCCAGTTCGGCCCTGATCGCTGCTACCCGGCCGTCCATCATATCGGACGGCGCCACCATATCGGCTCCGGCGACCGCGTGGGTGCGGGCCATCGTCCTGAGACACTCGAGCGTTTCGTCGTTGAGAATCTTCCCGTTCCTGACGATGCCGCAGTGGCCATGACTGGTGTACTCGTCGATGCAGACATCGGTGATCACCAGTAGACCCGGCACATGCTCCTTGACCGAGCTGATCGCCCGCTGCACGATTCCGTTCGGGTCCAGGGCGGAGCTGCCGCGTTCGTCTTTCTGCGCGGGAATACCGAACAGGATGATCGCGGGGATACCCAGGGCGTGGATTTCGCCGGCTTCCTTGATCAACAGATCAATCGATAACCGGAACTGTCCCGGCATCGAGGCAATCTCCTCGCGTCGATCCCGTCCTTCGACGACAAACAGCGGATGAACGAAATCGGCGGGCGACAGTGCCGTTTCCCGCACCATCCGCCTGAGTATGTCATGTTGTCGCAACCGACGGAGCCGTTGGATGGGGAATGCCATGTGCGCTACTTCCTGGGTAGATTCGTCAAAAACACGACGAGGTCGCGAACGGAGATGATCCCGACCAGCTTCCCGTCACGGGTCACACCGAGATGACGGAGATGCGATTGGGCCATCAGATCGTTGGCATCCAGCAGTGTCTTACTCTCTTCAATGGTCATGATCGGAGCGGACATGATTTGCTCCACCGTGGTCTTGGTTGCATCGGCCCCTGCCGCGACGACCCGGCGCATCATGTCCGTATCCGTCAGAATCCCGATGATCTCCCGTTCGTTGGTGACGAATAGGCTCCCGATCCCGCGATCGCGCATGATGCGCGCGGCGGTCTGCGCATCCATATCCCGCGACACCGTCACAAACTTCTCACGTGGAATCATGAATGACTTTACCGGAACCATACCAGTTTCCCCCCTTTGCCTGTCATGCAGTGCTGTTCTCTCCTAGGCTTCCGTCGCGACTTGTTCCCGGCTCCCATAATAGTGTGCGATCGCCTCAACCAGGGCAGGAATCGTGTTCTCTTCCGGCATAATCGACACCGTCAAACCATATTCTTCGACCGTCCTCGCCGTAATCGGTCCGATGCAGGCGATCACGATGCCTTGCAAGAGCGTCTTCACCCTCTCAAGGCTGCCGAGCATCTCGAAGAAATTACGGACCGTCGACGAACTCGTAAACGTCACCACATGGATCCGGCCGTCCTCGAGCTGCCGGCGGCATGCCTCGCCCTCTCCGCTGGGAAGGATCGTCCGATAGACAGGAACCACGTCAACATGGGCGCCGCGCGCCCGCAACTCGTCCGGAAGCAGTTCGCGCGCCACTTCCGCCCGTGGGATGAGTACTCTGGCGGCGGTCAGATCCTGAGTCCCCAGCGTCGCCAGCAGGCCTTCGGCTTGATAGTCGGCGGGGATCACATCTGCCTTCAGGCCGAACTTGGCAAGCTCCTGTGCGGTGCGGGGCCCGATACAACAAAGCCGACATCCAGCCAGAGAGCGCGCATCCAACCCGCGTGCCCCAAGCCGCGTCATGAACTGGGCCACGCCGTTGACGCTGGTGAAGACGACCCAATCATAGCTCCCCACGGCATCGATAGCCCGATCAACGGGAGCCCAATCGACCGGCGGGACAATCTGGATCGTCGGCACCTCAATCGGCTCGGCCCCGTACCCAGCGAGAAGCACAGCCAGTTCGGTCGCCTGTTCCTTGGCCCGCGTCATCAAGACGCGCTTGCCAAACAGCGGACGCTGCTCGAACCAACTCAGCTGTTGTCTGAGTTTCACCACCTCACCCACTACGATGACCGTCGGCGGCTCCATCTTCGCCGCTGCGGCCTTCTCCACGATATCGGCGAGCGTACCGACGACCGTCTGCTGCGACGCCCTCGTCCCCCATCGAATGATGGCCACCGGCGTTGTGGACGCGCGCCCTTCGGCCACCAAGTTGGTCACGATCGTTGAAAGATTCTTCATGCCCATGAGAAACACGAGCGTCCCGCGGCTACCGGCGAGCTTCGCCCATTCCAATCCGGGTGCGGGTTTGTCCGGATCTTCGTGCCCCGTCACGAACGTCACCGTGGACGCCATCGTCCGGTGGGTAGCGGGAATCCCGGCATAGGCAGGCGCAGCTAGCGCCGCGGTGACACCGGGAACCACCTCGAATTCAATACCGGCAGAGGCGAGCACTTCCGCTTCTTCTCCCCCTCGTCCGAACACGAACGGGTCTCCACCTTTCAGTCGTACGATGACTTTCCCCTCTCGCGCCCGGTCAATCAATGCCCGGTTGATCTCATCTTGCGGTGGATACTTCCCCTTCCCCCTCCGTCCGACGTACACTCGCTCCGCCCGAGCCGGCGCGTGCGACAGAAGCGCGGGATTGGCGAGATAATCGTACAGGACCACATCGGCCTGCTCAAGACATTCCTTTCCACGAAGGGTCAGGAGTTTCGGATCGCCCGGACCGGCCCCAACCAAGTAGACCTTACCCTTTGATCGTCGGGCTGTCATCAGCCTGTTCCGTAAATCTCGCGAAGAATTCTGTCCCCGCCGCGCGCCAGCAACTGCTCGGCGAGCTGCACCCCCAGCGCGTGCGCCTCGCCACTCGGCCCCTGCACACGATCGCGGAGGACGGTCTTCCCGTCTACCGAGGCCACCATCCCTTCCAGCGACAGGGATTCGCCGGACAACGTGGCGTAGGCCGCAATCGGTACCTGACATCCGCCCTCCAGGCGATGCAAGAAAGCCCGCTCCGCCGCCACCGGGGCATGTGTGGCGTGATCGTCGAGGCGGGACAGGACGGACCGCACAAAGTGATCGTCACTCCGCCCTTCGATTCCCAGCGCCCCCTGGCCGATCGCAGGGAGACTGACCGCCGGGTCGAGGTATTCCGTGATCTCATGCCCCCAGGCGAGCCGCCGCAGTCCCGCCGCAGCCAGCACGATCGCGTCGAACCGCCCTTCTTTAAGCTTTCTCAACCGCGTGTCGAGATTGCCCCGCAGCATTTCAATCCGGAGGTCGGGCCTGGCATTCAGCAACTGGGCCTGTCGGCGGAGGCTCGCGGTGCCGACGCGCGCCCCTTGCGGAAGCTCCTTGAACGAGCGTCCGTCGCGGCTGATGAGCGCGTCACGCGCATCCTCCCGCGGCGGCACACAGAGAATCTCGAGTCCTTGAGGCAACTGCGCCGGGACGTCCTTCATACTGTGCACCGCCAAATCGATGGTGCCGTCGATCAACGCCTCTTCGATTTCCTTGACGAACAGCCCCTTGCCCCCGATCTTCGCCAACGGCACGTCGACAATCTTGTCGCCGGTCGTCTGAATCTTTCGCACCGTGACCCGGACTTCTGGCGCCATCCGGTGAATGCTGGATTGGACCCACTCACTCTGGCACAAGGCCAGCTTGCTTCCTCGGGTCCCGAGGATCAGGGTTGGGCGACGACCGGAGGGTGTAGACACGCGCAGGACACTCCTATTCTCAGTACAGCGACGAATCAGTTCGCCCGTTTTGGGATCGACGCCTCGGGCGCGCGCTCCGCATGCTCCGAGTCATCGGACTCATGCAGCAGACAGGGCGCCTGCTCTGCATGACGATCCACCTGTGGATCCGGTGAGGCGGGCCGGTCGAGATGAAAAAACCGGCGCGCTGCTTCCACGAACGCCGGCCCGCTCGAAGAATTCACCTCGGTCTTGAGGGTGACCATCGTGCGATGGATCAATTTGTTGACGAGGGAGGACGCCAGGCCCTCGACCAGTTCACGGTCCTGCGGAGAGAGATGGACAAGACGGCCGAGGACCTTGTCGACTTCCGCCCGTTTGATTTCATCGACGCGACTCCGGAGCGCGACAATCGTCGGGGTGACTTCCAGCGACTTCATCCACTCCGACAGCGAGACGACCTCCTCGACGACCATCTGCTCGGCCTTTTCCGCCTCCTGGACACGCTCCGCCCGGTTTTGCTCGACCCGATGTTTTAAATCGTCGATATCGAACAGAAACGCGTTGTCGACGTGTCGCACCGCCGGATCGATGTTGCGCGGGACAGAGATATCGATGAGGAACATCGGGCGATTCATGCGCTCCTTCACAGCCCGATGCACGTCCTCCGCGCCGACCAAATAGTGCGCCGCGCCGGTGGACACGAGGACAATGTCCGCCGAGGCCATCTCATCCCGGAACTGATCGAACGGGACCGGCACCCCGCCGAATTTCGCCGCGAGATCGATCGCGTGCTGCGGCGACCTCGTCGTAATGCGCACGTGGCGCACGCCCTGGGCGATCAGATGTCGCGCTGCCAGCTTGGCCATTTCTCCGGCCCCGACCAGCAGCACCGTTTTCTCCTCAAGGTTGGAGAAGATCTTTTTGGCCAGTTCGACCGCCGCATAGCTGACCGACACCGCCATCTCGGAAATTCTGGTCTCGGTCCGCACCCGTTTAGCCACCGAGATGGCCTTCTTCACGACCTTGTTCATAATCACGCCGGTCGTCTTGTGCGCCAGCGCGATGTCAAACGCATCCTTGAGCTGCCCCAGGATCTGGGACTCGCCGATGATCATCGAGTCAAGGCTCGCCGCCACTCGGAACAGATGGACGAACGCCCGGTCGCCCGTATGACAGTACAGGTGCGGGGTCAATTGTTCAGAGGAGAGCGCCAGATGGGTGTCGGCGAGAAACTCTTGAATGCTGCCGTACCCCGACTCGACTTCGTCGACGACCGCATACGCTTCCACACGATTGCACGTCGAGAGGAGCATGCCTTCCTTCACGCCCGGATAGGTACAGAGCCGGCTTACGGCTTCGCCTAGACGGCTGTCGGGAACCGCCAGTTTTTCGCGAATCTCGACCGGCGCCGTCTTATGGCTCAGCCCAACGACGATCAGATGCATATTAGGACAGGGCTCCGTGGCCTTTCAGCAGCACTCCGACCAGCGTCAGGATCACGCAGGCGAAACCGATCACCGTCAAATAGGCCGCACGCTTGGCGCGCCATCCCACCGTCAATCGCCCAAGCAACACGACAAAGTAGAAGAGCCAGGTGACGAGCGCCCAGGTCTGTTCGGGATTCCAGGTGACATAGGAACCACGCGCAAATTCCGCCGAAATCGCGCCCGTCACGATCCCTAACGTCAGCAAAGGAAATCCCAGCACGATCGATTGCTGGTTGAGATGGTCGAGAAAATCGAGCGCGGGCAGCTTGCTGTAGAGCACGTTGAAACGTTTCGACTTGAGAAGACTGTCCTGAATCAGATACATCACACCCGCGACGAACGCGACCGCGAATCCCACGGTGCCCAGCATGCTGAGTGTGACGTGAAACCACAGAGTCTTGAACACGGGCTGGAGCGTGGGGACGGTCTCCGGCAGGGCGGCCGCCGACCCCAATGACACCAACGCCAGGGGCACCATGAACGAACCCAGCACGTGAATCCGGTGGCGAAATTCGACGACCAGGAAGACGAGGATCAGCATCCAGGAGAAAAAAGACAGCGCGGCATGAAAACTGGGCGGCGAGGACGAGGACGCCTCGACCATTCCCGTCGTCAGGGCGATGGTGTGAGACAGAAATCCGAGCGCGGTGATGCCCAGCGACACTTGGGACAAGGCCTCGGAACGCCGCAATAAATAGGCAAGAAATGAGACCGTCGCCACAAAGTACAGGACCATCGCGATCATGACGCAGATAGCCGCCATCGTCGTACCCTCGCCCCGCGTGGCTACCGAATCCCTTCCGAGGAGATGAATTTGAAATTATATCGATGCGGCGAGAACAGAGTCAACAAAACGTCCGGTGGTGAAGCGAGCTCCGCTGATCGAACGAGGACCGGGGTGCTGTACGTCATTGCGGTGCCGATCGGGCATTTGGACGACCTGACCCTGCGCGCCCGCCGCGTGCTCGGTGACGTCGATCTCATTGCCTCCAAAAACCCCGAAGCGACCCAACAGCTCCTTGCGCACCATGGGATCAACGCGGCAGTCACAAGTTATGGCCCGGCACCCCTCAAGGACAAAATCGCCGTCCTCATGGTGCGTTTGCAACAGGGGGCGCACATCGCCCTGGTGTCGGATTGCGGGACTCCGGTGCTGGCTGATCCGGGCTGCCTTCTGGTGGCGGCCGCTCATTCCGGTGGGATTCCCGTGGTGTCTATCCCGGGCCCTTCGGCGCTGACAGCAGCCGTGGCCGCCAGCGGACTCGCCTGCGACTCGCTGTTCTTTCGAGGCCCCCTGCCGGAGACGAAACTCGGGATGACACGCTGCCTCACCGAGTGCCTGACGCACCGGTCTCCTACTGTCCTATTCTGCACGCCGCCCTGGATCGCCGGCGCGTTGAGCACCCTGGCACGACTGGCCCCGCGCCGTCGCATCGTGCTGGCGTGCGATATGACGGCGCCGGCCGAAGTGTTCATTTGCGGGACTCCTCGACAGGCGCTCCGGCGGATGGATGAAATCAGGTCCGCGCAGGACATCACGCTCATTCTGGCCGGAAAGAAACCGACCGGAAGCGGACAAAAGGGAAGGAAATGATAGACCGGCTACTGGCTGTCCGCTCGACGAATCAACACACGGTAGGCTTGATCGATCGGTTCTTGCCCCAGGACGGTGTGCCCTTCATTCTCCACGCTGCGCGGGACGTTCCGAATGGGGTCCCCCTCGTCCAACAAGACCGAGAGAACTTGTCCTTGCTTCATCGTCTCGAGTTTCAACTTCGTCTTGACGAAGTTGTAGGGGCAAATCACCCCGCGAAGATCAAGCTCGTCGTCAGACGCAGGAACCGACGGTTGGTCTGCTTTCTTCTCCTGCGCTGACATGTCTCCCCCTTTTGTTGATCCGCCTGGGCCCGTGATTGCGCGTACCCTCGAACCCTATCAAGGAACGGGCGAGGCATCAAGTACCGGGAGCAATGAGGCAACAAAAAGGGGCAGCCGAAGCTGCCCCCTACGTCGTAACGCGTACTCGTGAACGAGGCTGTCTAATTAAGACCCTTCACAAGATTGGGCTTGGACGTGTCAGTCCCGTAATCTGACTTGTTCTCAATTTTTGTTTCCGGAGCCACTGTCTTGTATCCCCATCCCGGCTGCGGTTCGCAGTTCCAACAGGGAGCCGCTCCGGTAAATTCGGCAATACCGGTGTCCACCGTCCCGGTGACGGTGCCGGGGAGTACCGCTCCGACCACACCGCCGGTCGTACTGGCACTAGTCGTCTCAATGGCACGCTCCGTCGCTGGATTCGGACGTTGACCCAATCCACCAAATCCGGCGAGCTTCTCGTTGCCGCGCAGGAGGTACACCTCACGAATGATCTTGCGGCCAACTCCATACTGCTGATTGGCTGTCGTCGCTTCAACAACTTGGAGCGAGATGTCATCGCCACTGTTCAGCGTCTTGAGCTGATCCATGTTGGTCTTTTCATCAAAATAGACCGTCAGAGAACTCATGGCCCCCGCCCCCGCACGACCTTCGTCATGGGAGCTGCCACCAGTTTCCAGGAACATTTTCCCCGCAGGAAAATCGATCGCCAACACACGACCATAGATCGTTTCAGGGAGAGAGAGCCGATCCAGGAACGCATTCCGATCGAACGCCTGCGTTCGTCCAGGGCTTCCCGAAACGTCTCCGACGCCGGTTCCGACGCCGAGCGACGAACCAGATGCCCCTTGCTGCAGACGCTCCTGAGCCACTGCCAGACTTGCCGTGCCCACAAGAAGGATTGCCGCTCCGAGTGCCAACGCCTTACGCATGTGCTGCCTCCTGCATAGTCGAAGATGAAGCGGTGTAGCGGTTGTACAGAAATCGCACGCACCTAATATTTCCAGATCGATTGCATACATAAGATTGTCCCGACAGCCCCGCCGTCGCAGGTCCATGGCGGAGCCTAGGACAACGGGACGTTCCTGTCAAGAGGGCGTTCTTTGCCCTCCACATGGTGCCCGGAGGGAGGGTCGAACTCCCACTCTCTCGCGAGAACCGGATTTTGAGTCCGGCGCGTCTGCCAGTTCCGCCATCCGGGCAAGTCCATACGCCTGTGCACGCGTATGGTTGAACGGGCTGCTTTTCTAACACGACGCCTACGGAGGGTCAATCGGCATCTCCCCTTTTCATCAAGGGAACAGGTCTGATAGAATGGCCTAGGTCTTGCGGCGTCAGCAGGTGTCATGCCGCTGCTGATCGTTCGGTCCTTGCCCGACACCGATAAAGGAGCGTTCCGGACATGGCGGAAATTGCATGCGTGACCTGCGGACAAACGGGCGAAGCCATCACCGCGCCCCTGTTTCTCGGCAAACTCGAAGCGGAGATCAAAGCCAAAGTCTGCACGGGCTGTTGGAAGAAATGGGAAGGCATGCGCGTGATGGTGATCAATGAGTATCAAGTCAATCTCGGAGATGAAAGCGGTCGCGAACTTGTCCGCAAGCAGATGAAGGCATTCTTGCGATTGGGCGAGCAGGCAGACTCGTCAAAGATTGCTGAAAACTACCGCCCACCGAGTAGCTGATCGCGCCGGTGCCATCGGTTCTTCCTGCCGCGACACCCCCCAGGTGAAGAGATTTCCCTTGTATTGTCGCCGGTTGCGTTGACACGATGAACGGAGAAATGTTAGATTTCTCCATTCTCCGTCTTGCGCTCGCGCCGCTACGGGTGAACATCCGCAAGAAATAGGAAGGACAGGGAACTGCGGCATGATTACGCAAATGCAGGTCAAGGGGTTGATGTTCGACCCCTATAACAACGCCTATATCGTGATTCTTCGGGATGAGGACCAGGCGGAAATGTTGCCCATCTGGGTCGGCAAATCGGAGGCGAGTTCGATCAGTCTGGCCCTGGAAAGCGTGGCTCCTCCCCGCCCGATGACACACGACTTCATGAAGTCGTACCTCGATGCGTTCAACGCGAAGGTCATCAGCGTGGTCATCACCGACTTGAATGAAAATACGTACTTTGCGAAGATCCATCTGATGTATGAGGACTCAGAATACGCCGTCGATTCCCGGCCCAGCGATGCGATCGCGCTCGCGCTCCGCTCCCAGGCTCCGATTTTTGCGAGCGAGTCGGTTATCCGCAAGCAAAGTTCGGAGGAGCTCGATCAGTGGCTGGAAAATTTGAAGCCGGAAGACTTCGGAAAGCTGGATTCCTGACGGACGCTCGTCGCCATGGAAGAACGGACGCCTCACTCAGCGGAGCCTCTGATCGAACTCACGGTCAATCGTGTCGTGGACGACACCAACACGGACACGAGGATCGTCGTCCTGACGCGAACCGACGGCAGCGCGGAGAATTTCACCGTATGGGTCGGGGCGCCCGAAGGCGAGTCGATCAAACGCGCATTGAGTACCGACGTCACTCCACGGCCAATGAGTCACGATTTGATCAGGAACTTCGGCGAACACCTGGGCATCAGGACGCAGCGAGTGGTCCTGACGGATGTCAAGAGCAGCACCTATTACGCCACTGTCCATCTGGAGAATAAGGGCGTCGTCAGGACCATCGATGCCAGACCCAGCGATGCTATCGCGTTGGCCCTTCGGTGCCATGCCCCGATCTACGTCTCACAGGATGTCTGGAGACGACGCAGCGGCCAGAATCTGGAAGCCTGGCTGACCAAACTGGAAACCAAGAAAATCGGCACGCAGGAAGTCTAACGATCCGTTGGGACCGTGCCTGGCCGAGAGAACCGGAGAAGAACGATGAGAACGTACCTCGCAAAGCCCACTGAAGTGAAAGAAGCGTGGCACCTTGTGAACGCTGAGGGAAGAACCCTGGGACGGCTGGCTGCGCGCGTGGCCGGCGTCCTGAGGGGAAAGCATCGCCCGACATTTACCCCGAACGTCGATCTGGGCGATCATGTGGTGATCGTGAATGCCGAGAAGATTCGGTTGACCGGCGGCAAGATGGAAACCAAGCTGTATCGCCATCATTCCGGATATCCGGGCGGCCTCAAGACCACCACGGCCGCGCATCTCTTCCAAAAAGACCCGACCGAATTGCTCACGAGAGCGATTGAAGGGATGCTCCCCAAGACCCCGCTCGGTAACGGCATGGCAAAGAAGCTCCGCGTATACGTGGGCCCTGATCATCCGCATCAGGCTCAACGACCGGAACCACTTTCACTGTAGGACAGCGTGTGAGAGCTAGATCGTAAGGAGGCGAGTCGCATGGCAGCAGTGACACAGTATGCAACGGGTCGGAGAAAGTGTGCCGTGGCCAGAGCCTGGGTAACAGGAACGGCCGGTGAGATTACGGTGAATGAAAAGCCGCTCGAAAAGGCCTTTCCTCGCCTCACGCTCAGACAGATTATCCAACTTCCGCTTGAAATGGCCGGGCTCATGGGCAAGTATTCGATCAGCGCCACGGTCTATGGCGGCGGACCGACCGGGCAGGCCGGTGCGCTTCGACACGCGATCGCGCGCGCCCTCGTCGCCATGGCGCCCGCGGTACGCTCCCCGCTCAAGAAGGAAGGGTTACTGACACGGGATTCTCGCGTGAAGGAACGGAAAAAATACGGACAGAAGGGGGCTCGCAAGCGCTTCCAGTACTCCAAGCGCTAGGCCACAGAAGCCAACGATCGGACAAGGGAAGGCTTCTGGCCTTCCCTTTTTTATGTGCCACGCAAGTCTCCCGTCCTTCTGCTACACGGAGCACGTGCGATGAGCGAAAAGTTTCGAATCGCGATCGCAGGAGCCAGCGGCTATGCGGGCGCTGAACTCGTGCGACTTGCCGCGGCACATCCTCAGTACGAAATCACCGCGGTGACGTCGGAGAAATCGGCCGGTCAATCCGTCTCCTCCGTCTTCCCGAGCCTGACCGGAGTTGTTCGACATACCTTCGAAGCCCTGGCTCCGGAAGCTCTCGCTGAACGCGCCGACGCCATCTTCCTGGCGCTGCCCCATACCAAGTCGCAGGAGCCCGTCGCCCTCTGCCTCAAAGCAGGCAGGCTGGTCGTTGATCTCAGCGCCGACTATCGCCTCAAAGATGTCACCGCCTATGAGAAATGGTACCAGACCCCGCATGCCCACCCAGACTTACTGACCGAAGCCGTCTACGGCCTGCCGGAACTCCATCGAAGCGCGATCGCCAAGGCGAAACTGGTTGCCTCTCCGGGGTGCTACCCGACAGCCGCCGTGCTGCAGCTGGCACCCCTGTTTGCCGAAGGGCTTGTCCAGCTCGATGCCATCGTGATCGATGCCAAGTCCGGTATCTCCGGAGCCGGACGGAGTCCGGCCCTCCCCTATCATTTTCCCGAGGCGCACGAATCCTTGGAACCCTACAAGATCGGTCAACATCGGCATATTCCCGAAATTGAGCAGGAACTTTCCGGAATCGCAGGGAGGCTCGGATCCGTGACCGTCGCATTTACGCCCCATCTCGTCCCCATGAACCGGGGCATCCTGAGCACGGCCTATTGCAAATTGAAACAGCGGGTCGAGCTGTCCGACCTGCGCGCGCTCTACCGGAAGTTCTATGCGGGCGAACGGTTTATCCGGCTTTATGAGGACGTCGCGCCCAATCCGCGGTATATCAAGGGTTCCAACTATTGCGATATCGGCGTGTATGCGGACGCGCGCGCCGGCTGGGTAGTGACAGTTGCCGCCGTCGACAATCTTGTGAAGGGCGCTGCCGGTCAGGCGATTCAGGCCATGAATCTGATGATGGGGCTTCCCGAAGAGGCCGGACTCACGGCGCCGGGCAGCTACCCGTGATCTCGAGCCGCCGACGAGCGACAGGTTGTTCCATCCCGCGAACGGGCTCCCCATCATGAAGCGAGACCTATCGGGCGTCACCGCGCCGTTGGGATTCGTAGCGGCCGGTACCCATTGCGGGATCAAGAAGTCGGGACTCCTCGATCTGGCCCTGCTGCTGTCAGCCACCAGCGGACCGATCGCGGGTGTCTTCACCAAGAACCGCGTCGCGGCTGCGCCGGTTACGCTCGATCGTCTCCATCTCAGACGACATCGCGGGCGCGCGGTCGTGGTCAACAGCGGGAACGCCAATGCCTGCACCGGCGCGCCGGGGCTCGCGGCGGCCAGAGCCATGGCGTCCGCCGTGGCGCAACGTCTTTCCATTCCCGTCCATGAGGTGTTCGTCGGATCCACCGGCATCATCGGCCGGGTCCTCCCGATCGATCGGATCAAGGCGGCAATCCCGTCGTTGATTTCGCAGCTCAGTGTCCGGGGCGGACGCCGGGCTGCTCAGGCGATTCTCACCACCGACCTGCGGCCGAAGACCGTCACGGTGCGCGCGAAGATCGGAACCCGCCGAGTCACGATCGGGGGCATGGCGAAGGGCTCCGGCATGATCCACCCGAACATGGCCACCATGCTCGCCTACCTCACCACGGACGCCGTCATCACCCCGTCGGCCCTTCAACAGGCGCTGAGATCCGCCGTGGATCAATCGTTCAACTGCATTACCGTGGACGGCGACACCAGCACGAACGACACGGTGCTGTGCCTTGCGAACGGGATGGCTCGAAACCGTTCGATCCGGGAAGGCACGCGCGACTACCGCCGCTTCGAACAGCTGCTGATGAAAGCCTCACAGACCCTCGCCCTGGCGATTTGCCGAGACGGCGAGGGCGTGACGAAGATTGTGAAAATTGTGGTCACCGGGGCAGCCACGATGGCGGCAGCCAAACGAGTGGCCTCCACCATCGCCACATCCAACCTCGTCAAGACCGCCCTGTTCGGGGAGGATGCAAATTGGGGGAGGGTCATGGGCGCCATCGGCCGGTCCGGCGTCCCCGTCGATCCCGACAACCTGAGCGTGCGATTCGACAAGATCGCCATGGTCCGAAAGGGAATGGGCTTGGGGCTGGCGGCGGAGGACAAGATCGCGCGAGTCTTCAAGCGAAAGACCTTTACGATCTCCGTCGATCTTGGGCAGGGACCGGCTTGCGCCCACATGTGGACCACCGACCTCTCCTACGACTACGTTCGCATCAACGCCAGTTATCGCTCCTAGGTGCAGGACCGCTCCTAACGGCTTGAAAATTCACGAGGACTGTGGTAGCGTGCCAAGGCTTTGGGGATGCGCAGGGTCTTTCCACATGAACCCTCGCGCAGTCGTGGTTTTTCAAAATTTAACATCAGCGCATCATCGCGCTGCACGGCTTGAGTATAAGGGGACCGGTTCCCCTCGCCCGCAATCCGGGTGCTCTGCAAGCCTTGAGGGGAGGTGAAGGCATGGGAGTGGTGGCGATCAAGGAATTGTTGGAAGCGGGGGTCCACTTCGGACATCAGACCAACCGGTGGAATCCCAAGATGAAAAAGTTTCTGTTCGGTGAACGCAACGGCATCTACATCATCGATCTGCAGCAGACCGTGACGCGAATGGAACAGGCCTATGCCTTCGTCCGGGACATCGTGGCCGCCGGCGAATCCGTCCTCTTTGTCGGCACCAAACGACAGGCGGCTGAAATCCTCGAAGAAGAAGCCAAACGGGCGAACATGTTCTTCGTCAACCAGCGCTGGCTGGGCGGCATGCTGACCAACTTCCAGACCATACGTCGTAGCATCGATAAGATGAAGAAAATGGAAGCGACCTTGTTGAATCCCAGCGAGCACGGACTGAAGAAAAAGGAAATCCTGCTCATGCAGAAGGATATCGTCAAGCTGCAGAAATACCTGTCAGGCATTAAAAATATGCGGGGCCTTCCCGGAGCCGTTTTCATCCTTGATACCAGAGTCGAGAAGATCGCCGCCCAGGAAGCCGCCCGTCTCGACATACCGGTGATCGCGATACTGGACAGCAATTGCGACCCCGATCGCATCGCGTATCCGATTCCCGGAAACGACGATGCGATTCGTTCGATCAAGCTCATCACCTCCAAAATCGCCGACGCCTGCATCGAAGGCGCCCATCTCCGGACACAGCGCGAAGAAGCGGAATTCCAGGCTGCTCCCGCCGCCGGCGACAAGAAACCCGCCGTCAGCCTTGAAGGTGTGCCGGCCTCGTAACGTGAGACCATTCGATCGGCGATCTGTTCAACTCATGCGGTGAGGGGCGACGGACCATGGCAGGAACAAGTCAACTCGTCAAAGAGCTTCGCGAAAAAACGGGCGCCGGCATCCTCGACTGTCAGAAGGCGCTCACCGAAAACGGCAACGACATCGAGAAATCGATCGACTACCTCCGGCAGAAAGGTCTGGCCGCGGCAGCCAAGAAGGCTGGACGAGAAACCAACCAGGGCCTCGTCCATTCCTATATCCACATGGGCGGAAAGATCGGCGTGCTGATCGAGGTGAATTGTGAAACCGACTTTGTTGCGCGCAACGACGAGTTCAAGGCGTTCGTCAACGATCTCGCGCTGCAGGTGGCGGCGGCCAGACCCTCGTATGTGCGCCGGGAGGAAATTCCCGCCGAAATCGTCGACAAAGAAAAGACCATTTATGAGGGACAGGCCAGAGAGCTGGGAAAGCCTCCCGCTGCCTGGCCTAAGATCATCGAAGGCAAACTGGAGAAGTTCTTTCAGGAAAGCTGCTTGATGGAACAGGCGTTCATCAAGGACCCCGCCGTGACCATCAAGGATCTCCTCGCGCAGAAGATTGCCAAGATCGGCGAGAACATGAACATTCGCCGGTTCACCCGCTATCAGCTAGGCGAAGCATGAGCGCTGCCAAATACCAGCGCCTCCTTCTGAAGGTCAGCGGGGAGATGTTGGCTGGTGAGCAGGGCTACGGCATCCAACCCTCGATCCTCGAACGCCTCGCAGAAGAAATCGCCTCCGTCGTCGCCCTCGACATTCAGGTCGCTATCGTCATCGGCGGGGGAAACATTTTTCGGGGCATTGCAGCCAGCGCATCCGGCATGGAACGCGCCTCCGCTGACTACATGGGCATGTTGGCCACGGTGCTCAATGCCCTGGCCCTGCAGAATGCCCTGGAACGATCCGGCGTCATGACCCGCGTACAGTCCGCCATCGAAATGCGGCAGCTCGCGGAAGGTTACATCCGCCGGAGGGCCATTCGCCATCTGGAAAAGAAGCGGGTGGTGATTTTTGCCGGCGGCACGGGCAATCCCTACTTCTCGACCGATACCGCGGCTGCGCTTCGCGCCATGGAAATCGGCGCTCAGGTCATCATGAAGGGCACCAAGGTCGACGGCATCTATGACGAAGACCCCTTGAAAAATCCGGCGGCAAAGAAATATACGGAGATCCCCTTCATGGCGATTTTGAACCAGAATCTCAAGGTGATGGATTCCACGGCCATCAGTCTCTGCATGGATAACAAGATGCCCCTGGTCGTGTTCAATTTAAAAGTAGCGGGCAACTTCAAACGTGTGGCTTTAGGCGAGCCGATCGGAACCCTGGTCACACCCGATCAACGCTAACCCCGATCATGGAGTGTCGCCATGTCCAACGCAGCGCCAGTTCGACAAAAACTTACGGTTCAGATGGACCAGGCTGTGGAACACTTGAAGCGGGACTTATCCGGCCTCCGAACGGGTCGGGCCTCCGTTGCTCTCCTCGACAATATTCGGGTCGACTACTACGGCACCATGACGCCGTTGAAGCAGATCGCCAATATTTCCACGCCGGAAGCCCGGCTCATCACCATTCAGCCCTGGGAACTGAATCAGATCAAAGAAATCGAGAAGGCATTGTCCAGCTCGGGACTGGGGGTCAACCCCTCGAACGACGGGAAGATGATACGCGTGCCCCTGCCCCCGCTGACCGAGGAGCGCCGGAAAGAATTGACCAAGATCTGCAAAAAGCACGGTGAGGACACCAAAGTCCAGATTCGCGGCTTCCGACGGGATGCGAACGAAGAGTTGAAGAAACTTCAAAAAGGTGCGAAGCTCACCGAAGACGAACTGCGGAAAGCCGAACAGGAAACACAGAAACTTACGGAGCAGTACGGGCAAAAGATCGACGATGTAATCAAGAAAAAGGAACAGGAGATCATGGAAGTCTAAACCGGATTTCCAGATCCGTTCGTCTCGCGTGCCGACCACTTCGACCTTTTCACCAACCTGCGCCTCCGTCGATCTCACCGCTCTCGCTCAGAATCTTCTCCAATTCCGCCGGCTGCTCTCGCATGGATGCGACGTGATGGCCGTCGTCAAGGCGAACGCCTATGGCCACGGCGCCGTCGAAACGACGAAGGCGCTGATCCGCCAGGGTATGTCCCGCGTCGCGGTCGTCTCGGTCGAAGAAGGGATCGAGCTGCGACAGGCCGGCATCGACGCTCCGATCGTGGTGCTGGGTCCGATTTTCCGGGAGCAGATCGCAGACCTCTTCGGGTATCAACTGACGCCTGTCATCAGTGACGTCTCCATTCTGCCCGCCTTAGGGCAAGCCGCAGCCTCACTGCTGACCCCCCGCCCGATCCATCTCAAGATCGAAACGGGCATGGGACGGCTGGGGCTCACACAGGACGAACTCGTAAAAGTGATCGCTTCGGGCGGGTTTCCGAGGTCCTTGCAGTTGGAAGGGCTCATGACCCATCTGGCAGACAGCGATGGCCCTGCTCCCGACAGTACGGAGGAGCAGCTCGCGCGATTCAAGACTGCTATTCGAACGGTGCAGGCGGGAGGTTTTAGCGTGCCGCTGATCCACGCGGCCAACAGCGGCGGGGCAGTCCGTTTCCCACAGGCCCACTTTTCACTCGTGCGCCCGGGCCTCATGCTGTACGGCTATCACACGCTGCCCGGTTCCGTTCCGGTTCCTGACCTGAGGCCGGTGCTCTCCCTGAGAACCTGCATCGCGCAACTCCGAACGGTTCAACCGGGACAACGGGTGAGCTACAACGGCACCTTCACGGCGACCAGGACCTCTCGTATCGCAGTCCTGCCCATCGGCTATGCGGATGGATTAAGCCGGCACCTGTCGAATCGAGGTCGGGTCCTGGTGCGAGGCCAGCGCGCTCCGATCGCCGGACTGGTCTGTATGGATATGGTGATGGTGGACGTGACCGATGTTCCGGGAGCCTCCGTCGGCGACGAGGTGATGCTCATCGGTCGTCAAGGAGCCGAACAGATCACGGCTCACGATATTGCACAATGGACAGGGACTATCTCCTATGAAGTCCTGTGTTGCATCGGCCCGCGGATTCCCCGGCGGTATCATTCTTCTTAACTCTGATCACAACGGCGCGATGCGCGCGACAAGCGCGACTCGAGAATTGTACGTTCCTGTCGTGTCCCGCCTTTCTCGCAAATCTCGCGAGTCTCGCAGGAAGGAGCTAGTGCTTGATCGCTCGTTTGAGTCTCTTCTCCACGCTCGCCACCTTGCTCTGCAACCGTCCTTCATGGCCCTTGCGATAGTCAACCTTGATCGTACATGAGATGCGGTTACAATCCTTCTTCATTCGCTCATAACACATTTTCACGACCCTGAACACCTCGTCCCATTCCCCTTCCAACACCGTCCCCATCGGATTCAAGCGATAGGGCACCCCGCTCTTGTCGATCATGTCCAGGGAGCGGGCCACATACCGGCCGACACTCTCGCCCTTGCCCAATGGTGACATGCTGAATTCCAATAAAACCATCTCGCCTCCTTTTTCCTTCTTTCGCCTCACGCGTCACGCTTCACGCTGGCGGCTGTTTTGGCCCGTTCCTCGAGCCAGACCTTGGGATATTGCACCTTGCCCAGGAGTCGGAATCCATCCAGGGCCTCGCGCAGCAGGGCCCGGCGCTTCTCCACGTCCGGTTCATTGGCCTTGGCCTGCTCGCGCAGTTCCCCCAACCAATCGACAAAGGCGGCGAACTCATCGTCCAGAATTCGTTCCAGATCCTCCTTGACGAAGCCGGAGAGGGCCGGTGCCACTCCACTCGTGCTGATCGCCACGCGCGCATGACCCGAGACCACCACGGCCGGCATCGTGACGCTGCAGGCTTCCGGATAGTCCACCGACCAGAGGAGCACGCCTGTTGCCCTCGCGTGGGTCAACAACATTTTGGCGAACTCGCGGTCGCCCCGGATCGTGTTCAAGACCAGAATGGCATGTTCGAGGTCCGTGTCGCGAAAATTCCGGCCACGATGAATCACCTTTCCCGATGCCACCAGCTGTCGCAGCGCCTCATTCAACGTCGGGCTGATGACGGTCACGCGGGCACCGGAGTCGAGCAGGCGTTGGGTCTTGTCGGCCGCCTCCTCCTCTCCACCGATCACCAGCACCGACCAGCCTTTCACATCCAGCACCACCGGAAAACCTGGATTTGCGTTCATCGTCCGTACTCCTCGCCCAGCGTGTCGTTCCATCCGATTGTGAGCCGTATCATACAGGCAGGGATTCCCGACCGTAAACCGTCCCCTCCACTTTTCCGCAAGCCCTCGGTATAATCCCGTCCGCGGAAATCTCGGACGTCGATCGGGAATCCCGGATCGGTCCGAACCAGACGGCCGACCTCGAGTGCACGGGCGCGATGAATTTGACCCTCAAGGGCGAGCGCGAAGTGAAGCGTCGTGAGACGAAGGCAGGCTCGTTGCTGAACAGATAGACACGCGGAGGTTCGCTGACACTATGGTTCCGGGGGGTCGGTCTCCAGTTCCATGTTCCAATAGAGGTAGTCGCGCCAGCTTTCCGGTGTATTGCGGATGCCGATCGTGATCGTAATGACGGGACTCCATCGGGGTTTCAGCGGCCGCTTCTTCAGCCTCATGCCGGCTGCTTCCGGTGTGCGGCCGCTTTTTCGGTTATTGCACCGCCAGCAGGCCGTCACAATATTCTCCCACGTCTTCTTCCCGCCCATCGCGATCGGCATGACATGATCGAAGGTCAATTCTTCCGTTCGGAACTTGTGGTTACAGTACTGGCATGTGTATCCGTCGCGCGTAAAAATATTGATGCGGGAAAATTTGACGGCACGATGGCTGTCTCTCAGCCTCACCAGCTTGAGCAGCCGCATCACCGCCGGTAGCTTAATCGAAATGGAGATACCGTGGATTTCCCGGTCGTACACTTCCAGGACTTCGACCTTGCCCTGCCAGAGCAGGGTGATGGCTTTCTGCCAATGGACGACCCGCAGGGGTTCGTACGTCGAATTGAGCAGGAGGGTCATTTCCATGCAGCAACCTCATCCCCAACCGAGCCTCCATGGCCACAGAGGAACGTTCCCACAGGGCAGGAGTACCGATTGATGACTCTATGCCATAAGCGTCCTCCGAAATCAAGCAAGCGCCCATCTGCGGTCTGGTCCGGCGAATTCAGGTATAGCCTGGCCCGGCCATTATGAGCGGATTTGTCAGCGTCGCGCAGGTAAAGGAGATTCCACCCGGAACCGGACGGACCGTGGAGATCAACGGAGTCTGGATCGCGCTGTTCAATGTCGACGGAACCTTCTACGCCGTCGACAACACCTGTCCTCATGCCGGAGGTCCGCTGGGTGAAGGCACGTTGTGCGGGTCCGTGGTCGAATGTCCCTGGCATGGATGGAAATTCGACGTGGTCTCCGGACAACGAGTGGGCAATCCCAACTTCGAAGTCGCCTGTTGTCCGGTACGGATCGAAGGCGACCAGGTCCAGGTGACCCTGCCGCCCGGCCTGACTGCTCCCTGAGGCGCGCGGCCTAGCTGGATCCAAATTCCGGAGGGGACGCGGTACCAGGTTCTGCGTCGGGTGGTTTGGGCGTCACGCCGTCCGCGGGCAGGGACGCCGCGTTGACTCGCTTGAGATTCAGGTGCGCGTGCCAGATGAATTCCCGCTCGAACCACTGGCCACGCACGCTTTGATCGCGCAGTTGCACGCGAACTTCGTAGATATCGCCCTCGACGTGTTTTACCCGCCACTCCCCGAGACGAACCCCTTGCCCTCGCTCTTTCATAGATCGAACATGGTCGTTCATCGCCTGCAGGATGGTGGGAAACCCCAGTGCGCGGTGCGACTGCACCAGAGCCAGGGCCTCGGCCTCACGCTGGTCTGTGGGCTGACGAAACGCAGGCAGTTCGGTCCAGACATAGTAGAACCCGCCGAGCGCCAGAACGGCGACAATGGCGTAATGGACAAAGCGGTTGGGTGAAAATCTGGAGGAGGTCCTGTCGTCAGACATCTGGTTGCGTGTCAGGCAGGGGTTGAGGGTCCCGACGCGCCAGAGGCGTCAACGCCACCGTCGGCATCTTAGGAACGGCGCCTCCTCATTGTCAATGGACGCCCGATGGAGCGGCTGCGGCAGCGCAAGCCGCTTGTCTCACAAAAAGCCGGTGTGCTACAAGTACCGGCACCGGTAGAGACCATCGACAGGCCATGAGCACACCGCATGAAGTTTTTCTTGTACGGCGATCACCTGAATCCCGCCCAGCTTGCGCGACGAGCCCCGGAACACAGATTTCTCTACCTGGCCACGCTGGCGGATCACACCATCAAGTTTTGCCGATGGTCGGCTCAATGGCGCTGCGGCCTCGCCAGCATCGTGCCGTCTCCTGGCGAGAAAGTCTGTGGCGGCGTGTTTGAGCTGACCGACGAAGACCTCAAGATCATGGATGAGTTTGAACAGGACGTCCCGCAAGGCGCCTACCGGCACCTGCAAGTCAACGTGGTGAACGAAGTCGGAGAAAAGGAACTCGTCAGCACCTACGCGGCAACCCCGATCGGAAAATTCAAGCCCAAAGACCACTATCTCGACTGGGTCCTCAAGGGACTCAAACACTGGAAGCTTCCTGACGAGTGCATCGAACAATGGCAGTCGTACCGGCCGCGTTAAACTTCACGCGGCCAATTGTTCATTTACAATTTTAAATTCTACATTGAGGAGATCATGCCAAAACCTACGTATCATATTCTTGTCTGCACCAACTCACGCCCGCCGGGCCACCCCAAACCGTCCTGCGGATCGGCCGGCGCCGCGCAGCTGCTGATGGCGTTCAACATGGGACTCATGCAGCGCGCCATACCGCCCGGCCAAGTCCTGGTCAGTGCCACGGGCTGCCTCGGTCCTTGCGAGCAGGGTCCGACCGTCGTCGTGTATCCCGACAATACGTGGTACTGCAAGGTGACCGAGGCGGATGTCGCCACCATCCTTGACGAACACGTCGGCAAGGGAACGCCGGTGGCCAAGCTGAACCCGGACGCAGTGTGGAAGTAGGAGCCATCAGCCTTCAGCTTTGAGCGGTCGGCCAGACACAAACCTGATGGCTGGTATCTGATGGCCAATCCCTCCATGCCCAGCCATACAGCCCACGAACATAAAGCCCATGCACCCCGTTCAATCGGATGCGTGGTGATTACCTGCAGCGATACTCGAACGCCGGATACCGACACAAGCGGTTCCCGCATCATGCACCTGCTCAAACAGGCAGGCCATACCGTGGTGGCCTATCACCTCGTGAAAGACCAACCGATAAAGATCAAAGCCAGGATCAAATCCGCCGTGGCGAACAAGAAAGTCCAAGCCATTATCATCAACGGGGGCACGGGCATTTCCCGGCGGGATTCAACCTTTGAGGCGGTGGATGGAATGTTGGACAAGCGGCTGGATGGATTCGGCGAAGTCTTTCGCTATCTGACCTATCAGGAGATCGGCTCACCGGCTATCATGAGCCGGGCTACCGCCGGCATCGTCAAAGGCCGGGTGCTCTTTTCAACCCCCGGCTCCGAAAACGCCGTCCGGCTGGCGATGGAAAAGTTGATCCTGCCTGAACTGGGACACCTGGTCAGGGAACTCATGAAGTGATCGTGAGAGGTGAAAAGTGAAACGTGAAAGGTGCTTGCCATGAGCTAAGATTCTATGTCTTACCTCCGCTACCTTTCACCTTTTACGCCTCACGTTTCACGCGCCACTAGTCCTGCCCGATCTTCGGTTCCGAATAGTTCACTTCCGGCGGAAGCTTGGATTGCGCATAACGCTTGTAGAATAGCAACAGATCGCGCACCGAGACAACGCCGACAATCTCCCCCCCTTGCGTCACACCAAGATGGCGCACGCCGAGATCACCCATCATATCCTGTGCTTCATCGACCGACTGAGTTCCCTCGATCGTGCAAATCGGAGTCGTCATGATTTTCTCGACCGTCAACTTGCCCAGAGGCTTGCCGCTCGCAACGGCGCGCCGCACGATGTCGGTGTCCGTCACGACCCCGACCAATCGCTTCCCCTTTTTCACGAATAACGATCCCACGCGCGACGTCCGCATCGCCTTGGCTGCGCTGGCGATCGACGTCTTTGGCCCGATTACCCTGGGATGCTTCGTCATGATTTGAGCGACGGTGGACATGATTCCCCCCTTTCGTCACGATCTGATTGGTGAGAAAAGAGCGCCGGCCGCGCTCCTACTGATCACATGGACCGAGCACCACCCATGATGTGCCCATCCGATGGCACCCGCGTGCGCGGGCCGCGAGCAAGAGAGATTGCTCCGGTCGCTCCCTCTCCCGTTTTCAACCTCCTTATATCGTGAGAACGATCTTGCCGAACACCTTCCGGCTCAGGAGCTGTTCCTGCGCCGCCCGCGCCTGTTGAAGGGGATAGGTCCGGTCGATCACGGAGGTCAACCGTCGCTGACCCATGAGTTCCGCTGCTTTCACCAGTTCCGCGCGCTTACCCATGTAGGAGCCTTTGATCGTGAGCTGTCTGGAAAACACCTGGCGCAGGTCCAGTTTCACCTCCGCCCCGGTGGTCGCGCCACAAGTGATCAAGCGGCCGCCCTTCGCGAGAGACAAGAGACAAGTCTCCCAGACCTCGGGGCCAATATGTTCGATCACCACATCGACACCCCGCCGTTCGGTTAACAGCTTCACACGCTCTGCCACCTTTTCCCTAGCGTGATTGATGACCGCATCGGCGCCCAATGTCACAGCCTTCGGAATCTTGTCGTCGGCGCCGACCGTCGTGATCACCCTCGCCCCGGCCAGCTTGGCCATCTGAACGGCCATACTCCCTACTCCGCTCCCCGCGCCCATGATCAGCACGGTTTCCCCATGTTGCAGGCCGGCGAGCGCGAACAGCATGTGCGATGCCGTCACTGAGACCAGCGGAAAGGCTGCAGCCTGCTCAAACGTGAGGTTCTCCGGCATCGGCAGCACGTTGCGGAACGGAACCTTGACGTATTCGGCATACCCGCCGTGCATCATGGCGCCGATGAGTGAATAGGAACGGCAGAAATTATCCCGCCCGGCCAGACAAGCTTCGCAATGCCAGCAACTGACGCCCGGCGACACAAAGACCCGTTGCCCGGCTGAGATCCCTTCCACCTGGCTACCGACCCCCTCGACCAGGCCGGCGATGTCCGACCCAGATACATGAGGCATGGGCATGGGATAGGCAGGGTTCCCCTGCCTGATCCAGATATCGAGATGGTTCAATGCGCAGGCCTTAACGCGGACCAGGACCTCCTGGTCCCCGATCTGCGGCGCCGGAAGCTCTTCGTACGAGAGTTTGTCCGGCCCCCCATGCTCACGAAACAACACCGCCTTCATAGAAGTCCATAAAGTTGTGAGTTGTGGACAACTAAGAACTCACAACTAAAAATTCACGACTATTCTTTAGAACTTCAGCGTTCCTTCCGCCACCATTACACACTGCCCTCCGACCTTCACCGATTGAATCATGTCGTCATCCGACTCGACCTGCACCAGAATGCGGGAGGGCCGCTCAATCTCATAGCCCTGTTCGATGATGATTTCCGTCGTCGGAGCGACTTCAACCACGCCGTTCTGCACGAGATAGGCCCCGAGGGCACCCCCCGCACTGCCGGTTGCGGGATCTTCTGGAATTCCGATGGAGGGCGCAAACATCCTCGCATGGACGGTGGCAAACGGCTCCACCGTGACCGTCGTGAAGACCATGACACCGTTCACACCGAACCGCCTGGAGAGCTCTACAATCGCAGAGGGATCCGGCACGATGGACCGGACCGCCGTCAAGGTCCGGACCGGAACGATCAACACCGGGAATCCGGTCGACACGATCTCCACAGGCCACTTCGTATCGGCAATCACATGCTTCGACAACCCCAACGCCATGGCAACCTTGTACAGATCGTCCGTCTCTTCGACGGGACCCAGGAACTCCGGCCTGGGTTGCGTCATCACGACCTGGTCAACCTGCCCTTCGTCCGCTTGCAGTTCGACGGGGAAGAGCCCGATATTGCACTCCTGCATGACCCGCGTGACCGACTCTTTCACGGGAACGATGCCCAACTCCGCCAGAATGAAAAAGGCCCCTACCACCGGATGGCCGGCGAAGGGAATCTCCTGCGTCGGCGTAAAGATCCGCAGGCGCGCCACAGCGGCCGGATCGGTCGGCGGGAACACGAAGACCGTCTCGGACAGATTCATCTCGCGCGCGATCTGCTGCAGTTGATCATCACTCAGTCCTTGCGCATCGGGAATCACGGCCACGGGGTTACCACCGAAGGGCTGGGAGGTGAACACATCGGCCTGGTAGAACTTCAGAGACCGTTGCTCAGGCATAGGCTCTCCTTACGCATGACGTCTCGAGAGTCCCTTGTCTTGATCTTCGCTGTAGGGTGAACAATCGGCAGAACCAACGGCATCATTTGACAGGCTACTCGTGGCTTTGTCAAACTTGCCTCATGAGTGATGTGAGCCAACAGGATGTGACCCACGCGCTGGAAATACTGGGACTCACGCTCCCCATCACCACAGAAACCCTCGATCGGGCCAGACGAGTGCAGCTGTACAACTGGAACCCGGCCCGCTACTCGAATCTGACCAACAACCCCAAGCAATACATGCAGGCCTACAAGAAGGCCGAAGAGATGACCAAACTCGTCGAAGCCTCCTACGCGTTCCTTTCTGCCTTGCTTGTTCCCGACGAACCGTCGAACGAGAAGCGGGGGACGTAAAGCATTTCCCTAGCCGACTCCATGGCTGACCACCCGGCCCATGCCCTCTTTGCCGTCTTCCCCGGCACTCATCGCCACCGGCCAGGTCACGAGGCCCGACACGCCCTCTGCTGCGCCAACAGCCACAGGCTGTTTCGCATAAATCTGCGGCAACTTGTTTGTCCCGAACTTCGAGATATAGAGGAACACGTGCTCGCGGGCGTTCACCCGCACCGCCCAGGGCTGAAAGTCATTCCGATAAAACTCTTCGCAGAGCTGCATCGCATCGAGACAGGAGATCCCGCCCGGTTCGTTCAGCGTGTAATAGAAGTCCAACGGCAGGTCGTACTCCTCCTGTTTGTGGATCGTAATGCCGAATTTCTCCGGATGGCGCACCATCGGCGTGTGCCGGTAGGCCACAAAGTAGAACAGTTCCGTCGAATGGATCACCGGCTGGTTGTCGAGCAGAAACTGCCGCGTATCCATCGCTTCGGCACGCGTCTCGCCGGGAAATCCATAGAACGCCATCACGTGGTTCCAGATGCCCACCTTCGCCGCCTGATGCAGATTATTCCGGATCACGCTCGTCTTCGCATGCTTATCCATCAGATTCAGCACGCGTTCGCTCGCCGACTCCATGCCGTAATAGAGCGTGCAACAGCCAGCCTTCGCCGCCAGCTCCCAGACTGCGGAGTCTTGAAGAGTTTCCTCAAAACGAATCAGTGTCGTCCATTTGATACCGACGTTCTGGTCGACCAGCAGTTGCGACACCTTCTTGAACAACGCCGGTGGATAGGATTCATCGGAGAACAGGAAGTGCGTGCACTGATACTTGTCCCGTAACGCCTTCACCTGTTCGACGACGAGCTGCGCCGAGATGCCGCGGTATTGATCGAAATAGCCCTGCCCGTGATCGCAGAAGGTACAGCGGCCCCAGTAGCAGCCGCGGGTGGCGAGATAGGGAATGATCCGCTCCGGCACAAAGTACCGATCCAGCGGGAAACCGTCGAAGTCCGGCAGCGGCAGCGCCGTTGTCTTTTCCGTATAGACGTCCTTGCTCTGCTGCACGCCGTCTGTACCCCGATACATCAGATTGGGGACCGACTCCATCGCTCGCTGGCCGTTCAGCGCTTCGAGATACCAGAGGAGCGCATGCTCGCCTTCATAGAGGATTGCCGCGTCGAACACCTCGGTGAAGAACCGCTCGTGCTTCGGCAGCTCTTCCTGCAGGCGCGTGATCACGTTGCCCCCGACCACGACCTGGATGCGTGGGAATGTCTCCTTGATCATTTTGCAGAAGGTCAGGCCGGCCAGGAGCTGCATTTGCGTGCCGATCGACATACCGACGACGTCTGGCATTTCTTTGCTCACAGAGGGCAGCACCAGCTGGTTGCAGATATCGCGGTAGACATTCACCTGTTCGTCGTCGAGACAGGCAAAGACCTCCTTCGAGACGCCGGGCCGGTAGCCCAGGTTGCTTTCCATCGGATAGAAGACAAGGGAGGCCGGATAGTAGGCAGCAGAGATGTACTGCATCACCTCGCGGAAGGTATTCAGCGCGCCTTCGAGCTGGTCGGCCTGGTAGAAGCGCTCACCACGCACGATCCGCTTGGCCTCCTCGGCGCGATCCGCCAGATCGAACACATCGACCGCATAAGCCTTTTCCACCACGGCCTTCTGATCCGCTTCCCGCTCCGCCAGCGTCCCAGCCTTCTTTTTAACTTGCAGAGCCCTGAGCTGCATGCCCAATCGAGCCTTGACCCAGATCAGGTATTCAAGGGTAAAGAAGTGATCGTACATGTCGATGTTCACATCGCGTTGGATCACTTCGTGTCCGGCCTGCCGCAGCACAGCCGTCAACGAAGGCAGCGCGAGATAGGGCGCCGTCGGCACCCATTCCGGTGGAAACAGCAGCATGACCTTGGATTTCCTCTGGTCAGCCTTGGCCAATGGAGCGAGGCCATCTATTTGAACTAAGCTAGTCATTGTTCGCTGCTCAATGTTCGTCTATGGCGGCTGACAAGCTGACAGGATTCAAGCTGACATCGGGTTAGCACCTGGTAGCTTGCGACTTGTCAGCCTGTCAGCCAATCCACGCATCACATCTTCCCCGCCAATGAGGGTGCCGCGCCCGCAATCTTCGCCGCCTGATACTGAAGGTCAGGCAATTTCTGGAGCCCGAACCGTGCGATATAGAGAAAGATGTACTCGCGAATGAAGAGCCGCAGATCCCAGCCGGGATGATGGTTCCGTTCGAATGCTTCGAACACCCGTTCGGCCTCCTCGATGCTCATCCCGTTCTTCACCGTGTAGTAGTAGTCGAGCGCCAGATCCCACTCGGGATTCTTGTACGGCGTGACGCCCCACTTCTCCGGGTTCTTCGCCACCGGGTTATGCCGGCCAAGATCGAACGTGCCAAACCCGAGCGAGTGCACAGAGTCCTTGTTCTGCTCCAGAAACTCCACCGATGACCAGGCTTCCTCTTTTGTTTCTCCGGGAAAGCCGAAAAACCCCATGCAATGGTTCCAGATGCCCGCGTCAGCCGACATCTGGAGGTGCTTACTGATCACCTCTGTCGTCGTCGCCTTGTCCATCAGCTTGAGGACCCGCTCAACCCCAGACTCATAGCCGAAGTGGAGATAGCGGCAGCCCGAGTCGCGCGCATCCTGCCAGACATGTTCATCCAGCAGACTCTTCTCGAACCGCATGTGGGTCGTCCAGGTGATGTCCATCTGGCTCTCGACCAACCCACGCGCCAGCTTGCGGAACAACGCCGGCGGATAGGATTCGTCCGTGAAGTGAAAATGCTTCGCGCCGTACCTGTCGCGCAGATGCTTGATGTCGCCCAGAATGTCCTGAATCTTCTTCGACCGGTAGCCCGCCGTATAGCCCTCGCCGTGATCGCAGAACTCGCAGCGGCCCCAGTAGCAGCCGCGCGTCGCCAGATAAGGCAGGATCTTCGTGGGGACGAAATACTTCTCCAGCGGCAGGCCG
>JBQTIO010000113.1:0-22407 GCA_052388075.1 Nitrospiraceae bacterium | reverse complement strand
TGCCGTCATCTGTATCATCACATGCCTCCTCGGCTATTGAGGTCCGTATTCAGTACTGCAACATCACGGTCCCTAAGGAGAGGGCAAAATGATTTATTTTTTGAACAAGGTCAAGGATACGTCAACGTACTAGAAAAATCGACTTCTCCACCTCGACCAAGAGAGATTTTTGAGCGCCAGGTGCAGAAGTACTAGGCAGGGAGGGACAGGCTGAACGTCATTTTGAAGGTTCTGTCTATTGTACAAAGTGGTGAGCCGGCTGGGACTCGAACCCAGGGCCCTCGCCTTAAAAGGGCGATGCTCTACCGACTGAGCTACCGGCTCACGATGATGCGGTCAACAATCAAACAGTCGCTCCTCAGTGGTCATGCGTGAAGGCGCTGCAGGAGCGGATTCATCTTACCATTGACTGATGACATTGAATCCTTCACGCCCGGCGCTTGGGACGGCGGCGAGAACAGTCCAAGGGATTGCGGAGCACAATCGTGTCCGCGCGTTTGGACCCGGTTGAGATCATGTCAATGCGACAATGAGCCAGGTCTTCAATGCGAGTCATGTAGCGTTTCGCTTCCGCGGGAAGCTGTTTGTAGCTCGTCACTCCCGTGGTCGACGTCGTCCACCCTTTCATCCGCTGATAGATCGGCACGCAGTTGGTCAACACGTCGAGATCCGCCGGCATTTCCTTATAAATCATGCCGCCGTACCGGTAGCCGGTGCAGAGTTTGACCTCCTTGCAGCCATCGAGCACATCGAGCTTGGTCACGGCGAGAGAGGTTAAGCCGTTGACCTGCGTAGCATGACGGACAACGACGGCATCGAACCATCCGCACCGTCTCGCGCGCCCGGTGGTTGATCCGAACTCCCGCCCTCGTTCCTGTAATCCCTGGCCGATTTCGTCGGTCAGCTCGGTCGGAAAGGGCCCGCTGCCGACTCTGGTGGTATAGACCTTCGCGATGCCCATGACGGCGTCGATCATCGTGGGCCCCACGCCGGTTCCCGTACAGGCCCCGCCAGCTGCGGAACTGGAAGAGGTCACATAGGGGTAGGTGCCGAAGTCTACGTCCAGGTGCGTACCCTGAGCCCCCTCGAACAACACGGTTTTGTTCTTTTCGATCGCGCGATTCAACAACGCGGTCGTATCCACGATATGGCTCTTGAGCCGGTCGGCGTAGCCCATGTACTGGGCGAAGACCTTATCGACCTGAAAGGTCTCGACTTTGTAAAGCCGCTCCAGAAACCAGTTCATTTCGACAAGATTTTCCTCCAGTTTCTTCTTGAACAGCGGCGGATTCAGCAGATCGCCCGTCCGAATGCCGATGCGGGCCATCTTGTCCGCATAGGACGGCCCGATCCCTCGACCGGTGGTGCCGATTTTCCGCGACCCCTTCGACTGCTCCGACGCCCGGTCGATCGCCTTATGGTACGGCAGAATCAAGTGCGCGCGGTGGCTCACAGCGATATTCTTGCCGATTCTGATGCCTTTGGCCTGTAGGTGGTCCATTTCTTCGATCAGCGCTCCTGGATCCACCACAACTCCGTTCCCGATTACACAGGTCGTCCCCCGGTACAGGATCCCCGACGGGATGAGATGGAACACGTAGGTACCGCGCTCGTTGATGACGGTATGCCCGGCGTTGGATCCCCCTTGATAGCGCACGACGAGATCGGCATCCCGCGCCAGGATATCGACGATCTTGCCCTTGCCTTCATCGCCCCACTGGGCGCCGATAATGACCAAATTACCCATTGTCCGCGTCCCCAGATCTCCCGCCATGACGAAAAAATGGCTCTGACCCGATAGGGAAATCAGAGCCGAGGGGGCTCATGGTAGGTTCCATCCTTTCCTTTTGTCAAGCTGATGCCTGCGTGGTCGTTTCCTTGACTGGTCCATACCTGCGTGTTAGCATGCCCGAACGTCTTAACGCCGCGATTTCTAATTTAAAACTTCACATTGACCATTACCATACGGGTGGGGCTGTGGCGCAGTTGGGAGCGCGCGTGAATGGCATTCACGAGGTCGCCGGTTCAATCCCGGCCAGCTCCACCAAAATGCCGTCGGGGGTTAGGGGTGAACGGTTGCAGCTCCTTCCGCTCCGAGTTGGGTCTCCTCTCGCCTAACGCCTAACTGTTCGCGCCTCACGTTGTTGTCTCATGCTGCAGATCGAGTCGGTCAGTAAACAATACGCCACCAAGGTGCTGCTCACGGATGCCTCCGCGCATCTCCGGCCCAATTCACGGGTCGGCCTGGTCGGACCCAACGGAGCCGGCAAGACCACCCTCTTCCGCATGATCCTGGGTGAGGAGTCGCCGGACAAGGGCTCGATCCGCAAGCGGCCCCGCCTCCGGATCGGCTACCTCCCGCAGGAACTCGAGACGATCACCGGCAAAACGGTACTGGATGCCGCGCATCGCGATGAGTATCCGGAGCACGAAGCCAAACGCATCCTGATGGGGCTGGGATTTACCGAGGCGGATTTCGACCGTCTCGTGGAGAAACTCTCCGGGGGTTACCGGATGCGCGTCGCGTTGGCGCATCTGCTGCTGTCAAAACCCGACGTGCTTATGCTGGACGAGCCGACGAACCACCTGGACAAGCCTACACAACGCTGGTTCGAGCAATTTCTCCTCAATTCGGACATGACGCTGCTGATCATCAGCCACGATACCGCCTTTCTCGATCGTGTCGTTACGCACATCTGGGAGTTGCGCCATCACAAGATCGAAGAATACCGGGGTAACTATTCCTCATTCCGAGAACTACGGAGGGAGCGCGATGCCCAGCTGAAAGCCTCGGCGACGCGCCAGGCCAAAGAGGTCGCGCGGGTCCAGAAATTCGTCGATCGGTTCCGGTACCAGGCCAACAAGGCCAGCCAGGTGCAATCGCGCATCAAGCAGCTCGAGAAGGTCAAACTGATCGAAGTCCAGCGCGATCCCAAACGGGTCAAGTTCCGGTTTCCGCTTCCGTCGGCAAGCGGCCGTCAGGTGCTGGATCTCGCCGGGGTCGCGAAGCGCTATGGGGAAAAGGTGGTCTACGAAACGCTCGACTTCTCGGTGGAACGGGGGCAGCGCGTCGCCCTCGTCGGCGAGAACGGCGCAGGAAAGAGCACGCTGTTGAAGATGCTCGCGGGCGTGCTTTCGCCTGATGCCGGTACGCGCACCGTAGGACATGGGGTCACCCTGCACTACTTCGCCCAGCATCAGGCGGAAACCTTGAACCCTGAGCACTCGGTTCTCGAATCCCTCGAAGAAGCGACCAAGCATGCGGAGATGAATTTTTTGCGCGGCATCGCCGGCGCGTTCCTCTTCTCAGGCCTCGATCAGAAGAAGCCCATCAAGGCCCTGAGCGGTGGGGAACGCAACCGGGTGGCCCTGGCCCGCATGCTGGTCGAACCGGCCAACACGCTGCTCCTGGACGAGCCGACGAACCATTTGGACCCGGCTTCGGTGGACGTCCTCACGGACGCGCTGGCCGAATTTCCCGGCACGATCGTGTTTATCTCCCATGACCCGATCTTTCTGGCGCGCATCGCCACGCGCGTCGTCGAGATCGACAATGGACGTGCCCGCAACTTCAGCGGGGACTATGAGTACTATCTATGGAAGAAGGCCCAGGAGTTCGAATCGATCAAGGAAACGAGCGAAGCACTCGCGGGAACCTCGCAAACAAAATCCACGGGCCCGACACGCGCGATAGCCCAACAGGTCCGGCCAAAGGCACCGGCGGGGGACCGACGCGACCTCATCAAGACGCAAGCGCGACTGGAAAAGCAGGTATCCCGTGCGGAAGCGGAGATTGCGGAAGCGGAGGCCAGGGTCAAGTCGCGCGATGTCGAACTGGCCGATCCCAAGCTCTACGAAGAATTCAGCAAATGGAACGTCCTGCACCAGGAGCAGGATGTCTGGAAGCGCGACCTTGAACGATTGACCGCGCGTTGGGAATCACTCTCGGCTGAGTTGGAAGAGGTGAAACAAAAGCTGGGCGCGTTGCGCTAGCGCGCGAGAATGGCGCAAAAGGCGAGAAGGGCGGGAAGCGCAAGACGCACACCATGGTCCGTTGCCCGCTTTTCACGCTCGTCCCGCACGCCGCGCGATGTGAGGTCGATTGAAGCGAACGGTGTCTGGTGAGTGAGAATTCTAAACGGAGGCTTTGAGGGTTTCTTCGAGATAGTAATAGAGCCAGCGGTTCTTCTCTTTCGTGACCAATTCGTCCCAGACCACCCCGATCAAAAATCCCCTTTTCCCCCACGGTCTGACCCAGGCAACAGTCCCATCCAGCTTTTCCTGTTGCTCGACTCGATCGGAATCCAGAAAGGCGAGTGACACGGTCACTTTCTCGTTGGGCAGAAAGCGATCTTTGGTATGGAGACCGGCCCCGATCTTGTTCACGTTATCCAGAACGGCCGTGCAGGCTCGCCCGCCGTTCTTCGGGGAGACCAACGCGGAACCGATGAGCGTGGCCCGTACGAATTTCCGCCGGTCACTCGCAGCAAGCGTGGCCACTGGTGGTTTCCCTTCCCCTCGTTTCATATACTCTAAGTATAACCGATTAGACGAGATTGTAAACCACCAAAATAGGCCCTAATGCTCGGGTTTGGGCCGGTAGTACCGCCGGCCCTGCAGCTCCTGGGGCAGATGGGTCTGTTCCGTCTTGGCGCGGGGATCGTCATGGACGTAACGGTAGCCCTCTCCATGACCCAGGGTCCTCATGAGAGCCGTGACTGCGTTCCGGAGATGGAGCGGAACCCCAAGATTTCCATAGGCCTTGGCGTCCTGGAGCGCTTCCAGGAGCCCGACGTAGGAGGCATTGTCTTTGGGCCGTGAGGCGAGGTAGGTGGTGCCGTGGGCGAGATTGATCTGCGCCTCGGGGAACCCGACGAATTGCACGGCCTGCGCGACGGCGGTGGCGACGACGATGGCCGACGGATCGGCATTCCCGATGTCTTCGGACGCGAAGATCACCATCCGCCTGGCGATGAATTTCGGATCCTCCCCCCCTTCAAGCATGCGCGCCAGCCAGTAGAGCGCACCCTGGGGGTCGGAATCGCGGAGGCTCTTGATATAGGCGGAAATGACGTTGTAGTGTTCTTCGCCCGATTGATCGTACCGGAGGGCCTTCTTCCCCAGTCCTCTTGCCAGTGTGCCCTCATCGATCAGTCGTGTGTCGTCGGCTCCGACCGGCGTTTGCCTCACCACAAACTCCAAGGCGGTGAGCAAACCCCGGGCATCGCCGTTTCCGAACCCAATCAGCTGTTCCCGTGCCTCCGGCGAGAACCGGACGTTCCATTTCCCGAGCCCCCGATCGGGATCTGCGAGGGCACGATCAAGGATGCGGCCCAAGGCCTCGTTCGAAAGCGGCTTAAGCACGACGACCAGGGAGCGCGACAGGAGCGGACTGATGACCTCGAAGGACGGATTCTCGGTCGTCGCACCCACCAGGATGACGGTGCCCCGTTCGACATGGGGGAGGAAGGCATCCTGCTGCGCTTTGTTGAAGCGGTGAATCTCGTCCACGAACAGAATGGTCCGCTGCCCCTGGAGAGCCTGACGCTGCTCGGCTGCCTTAATGATCGTGCGTAGCTCGGGGATGCCGCTGGTTACGGCTGAAAAGGGGACGAAGTGCGCTGTCGTGTGCCGGGCAATCAAATGGGCCAGGGTCGTTTTGCCGGAGCCGGGCGGCCCCCAAAAAATAACCGACGAGAGTCGGTCGCCCTCGATGGCTCGCCGCAATGGTCGATCCGGCGCAGTAATCTCCTCCTGCCCAACGAATTCCTCGAACTCACGCGGCCGCATCCGCTCAGCCAACGGCGCTTCAACGCCGGTCTCGTTCTCAGGGGCGGCGAACAGGTCGGGGTTCGAATCGCGGCGGGTCGTCATGCGGGGCCTCGACAATAGCGCGGATTCTATAGGGCTCCCCCCAACAGCGCAAGCGGACGTCGCCGGTCCCTTGACGCTGCCAGCGGTCGGTGGTACCAAGGGCGCGCCCCATGGAGCACCAGAGCGATGAAGACACAGGTGAATGGCATCGCATTGGCCTATAGTGACCAGGGAACCGGGTTGCCCCTTGTCTTTCTCCATGCCTTTCCGCTCAACCGCAGGATGTGGACGGCACAGGAGGAAGCGCTGTCTTCGCAGTTCCGGGTCATTACGATCGATCTGCGAGGGCATGGGGAATCGGATGCCCCGCTCTGGCACTACACGCTCGACCAGGCCGCTGAGGATGTCCGGGCCTTGTTGGACCAGCTGTCGATCCAACAGGCGGTGCTTATCGGGCTCTCGATGGGCGGGTACATTCTGTTTGCGTTCTATCGGAAGTATGCCGCCCGTGTGAGGGGCCTGGTGCTGGCGGACACGAAAGCACAGGCGGACAGCGGGGAGGGGAAACAGGCGCGCTTCCAGCTGGCCCAGGTATCCTATTCGAATGGTTCGAGCGCGATCGCCGACGTCATGCTACCGAGGCTGCTCAGTCCCGCGACGATCCAGGCGAGACCGGAACTCGTCGCGAGGGTCCGGGCGATGATTGAAGGCACTCAGACCAGCGGCATCGTATGCGACTTGATGGCCATGGCCGAACGGCCCGATTCGTTGCCAACCCTGACGCAGATCACGTGCCCCACGCAAATCATCGTCGGGGATCTGGATGCGATGACTCCGCTTTCGGATGCCAGGACCATGGCGGACGCCATCCCCGGCGCCCGTCTGGCCGTCATTCCGGGAGCGGCACACCTGGCGAACCTGGAACAGCCGGAGCTGTTCACCCGGATCGTACGGTCCTTTGCTTCGGACCTGGCGGAGAATAGGAACTGAGGGAAGGGGAGCGCGATGGGGCTTAGTCGGGGTCGCCCACGCTGCTACTGTTGATCAACTTCAGAAACTCCAGACGGGTTTGCGGTTGACTGCGGAATGCACCAAGCATGGAACTGGTGACGGCCACCGTGTTCTGCTTTTCCACGCCGCGCATCATCATGCAGAGGTGCCGCGCCTCAACGACCACGCCCACACCGTTCGCGCCCAATTTCTGGTTCAACGTTTCGGCGACTTGAACCGTCAACCGCTCCTGTACTTGAAGTCGTCTTGCGAATGCGTCGACAATGCGCGGGATCTTGCTGAGGCCCACGACCTTCTTATTGGGCAGATACCCGATGTGGATCTTCCCGAAGAACGGCAGGAGATGGTGTTCGCACAGGCTGAAGAAATCGATGTCCTTCACAATGACCATTTCGTCGTATTCGATGGGAAACAACGCCCCGTTCAGCAGATGGTCGACGTCGCGCTGATACCCCTGGGTCATGAAGGCGAGCGCCTTGGCAACCCGTTCAGGGGTCTTCAGCAGGCCGTTGCGGCTCGGCTTCTCGCCGAGCGCGAGCAGCATCTCGCTCACCAACGACTGCAGCACCTCCAGATCAGCCGGCTTTCCGCTTCCATTCGTGTCCTCGACCGGTCGCTGGTGTCTGTTCACCTGTCTCCGCTTAGCCACGCGATGCCCCTGTCAGCTGAGTCGACCCTGCATATTCAAAGTAATTGTCTCTGGTTTCGACGACGCCGACCTTTTCCAGACACCCGGCCGGGACCTTCGGTTCCAACAGGTCCCAGATCAGTTTCACGAGATTTTCGCCGGTCGTCGTGACTCCGGAGAACTCCGGGTCGCAATTGAGATCCTGATGGTCGAATCGTCTGACGATGGTCTCGTTCACCACGTGATCGAGCTGTTCGAGGTCGCGTGCTTCCCCGTTCCCGCTGCTCTTGACCGTGACCAGCACTACGTAGTTGTGCCCATGCCCGTTCGGGTTGTTGCACTTGCCGAACACGGCCCGATTGGCCTCAGGTGTAAGCCGATCAGCGTGCAGCCTATGGGCGGCACAGAACCGGTAGCGTCTGGTCATACTGACACGGGGCATCGTCTTCCGTTGGCTCCGTACAGAACGAAAAGCCAGGACCGCTCATTCATCGAGCAATCCTGGCTTCCTCACACTCTCGTCGTCGGCGCTCGCAGGCAACCCTGTGACGCCGCTTAGGCGCTGAATGAGCTGCCGCAGCCGCAGGTCGTCTTGGCTACCGGGTTCTTGATGGAGAACCCAGAGCCCTGCACGCTGTCCACGTAATCGACTTCCGCGCCCTGAAGCAACGGGGCGCTCTGGGAGTCCATGATGACCTTCACATCGCCCATTTCGACGACCGTATCGTCTTCGGCCATCTTGGATTCGAAGGCCATCCCGTATTGGTAGCCATGGCAGCCGCCCCCACGGACATACACTCGCAGGCCGACCACATCCTTCTCTTCGGCCATCAGTTCTCTGATCTTCTGTTCTGCTACCTGCGTGATCGTGACCATCGTCTTCCTCCTATATCTCCAGCTTCGCAACCTGCGTCCTGGATTGCCTTAGTGTAACACCTCTCTACTGAATATCAACACCCTGCGCTTCTGTTGTCGCTGGGTTGGGGATCTCCCATTTGGTTTCCGGCACGCGCACGACGACGTCTCCGAGCACGCGTGCCTGGCATCCCAGCCGGTGCCATGGTTCGCTCAATGCCTCCCGATCCAACAGGTCCTGTTCGTCGAACTCGATTTCGGAGAGCTGGTCCAACCCCCCCTGAACTTCCACCCGGCAGGTGGTGCAGGATGCATTCCCTCCACAATCGTGATTCAACCGAAAACCGAGCACTTTGGCTGCCTCGAGGAGAGAGATATTCATCTCCACCTGTCCGCTTCTCCCCTCCGGATGAAGAAACGTCACCCGCGGCATCGCGACCTCACTAGGAACCGGCCCCGACACCCGCCGGCACCGCTTTATACGGACAGCGCTGCAGGCGAATATGATCTTCGTACTCCCCGCGGAATAACTTGACACTGCTTTGCACCAAGACCGCGGCGCCCGTCACCAGAGTACAGTATCCGGTACCCTTGACGAATCCGCACAGCTGAAGGAGGCTATCAAGGTCCTTCAGAGTGCCCTGGCCCTCTTCTATCTTGGCCATCAGCGCGGTCAGGTTGATGGTGCCCATCCGACAGGGAGGGCATTGGCCGCAGCTCTCGTTCTTAAAGAAGTCGGAAAACTGCAGCGTCTTCGCCACCATGCAGGTCGCGTCGTCCACCACGATCACGCCTGCCGAGCCCAATCCCGTACCGGCCTTCTTCAACGAATCAAAATCCATCGGCAGATCGAGCTGATCCGCCGTCACCATGGAAAAAGCCGGACCACCTGGAAACACGGCCTTGATTTTCCGGCCTTCGGGCACTCCTCCCCCGCATTGCTCGATCAGCTCACGTATCGTCACCCCCATCGGCATTTCATAGACGCCCGGTTGACTGACGGCTCCGCTCAGAGAAAACATCATCGTCCCGGGACATTTATCCGTCCCGGTCTGCGTAAACCAGGCGGCTCCTCTGGACAGAATGCGGGGAATGTTGCAGAGCGTTTCGACATTGTTCACCAATGTCGGTTTGCCGTAGAGACCGAAGTCCGTTGGATAGAACGGCGGCTTCTGCCTCGGCATGGCGGGACGGCCCTGCATCGATTCCAGCATGGCCGTCTCCTCACCAGCCACATAGCTCCCATGGCCTTCGAAGATTTCCAGTTCGATGTCGATCCCGCTCCCCAGCACATTCTTTCCCAGGAATCCATGTTTGCGTGCTTGAGCCAACGCCTTGTCCAGATTCCCTCGCTCTTCGCGATACTCGTGGTTCACATAAATGAAGGACGCCTTCGCCTGCACCGTGTGTGAGGCGATCAGGCAGCCTTCGATCAATTGATGCGGCAATGTTCTCAGTAGATGCCGGTCTTTAAATGTCCCAGGCTCGTGTTCACCCGCATTGCAGACAAAGTATCGCTCCCGGACGCGATGGTTCAGGACCTTGTCCCATTTCACTCCGGTGGGAAATCCCGCTCCTCCCCGCCCGCGCAAACCGGCTTTCTTCAGTTCGTCGACGACCTGAGCCGCGCTCAGCTCCTTGACACAACGTTTCCAGGCTTCATACCCGCCGACCTTGAGATATCCCTCGATTTCCCAAGGGGCACCGTCGATCTTCTGAACAAGGCGCGGTTCCGCAGCAATCGACATGGTCCGTCTCGCATGAAAAATCCAAGACTTGGACTTGGTACTATAAGGCCCTGCACCGAGGCCCGTCAAGGCAACAGACCTGAAATAGGCCTGAATCTCAAGCAGTTAGGGCTAGGGGGCCTACTCGCTGCTGGGCATAGAGGGCAAGGGAGAAGCCGACAGGATCCAAGGAGGCTCGCCGGTGGGGCCAACCAACCGGCGAGCAAGCGGAGACCCTATTTGAAGTGGCTACCAGCCCCCATGAAGAACAACATGGGAATCGAGAGCATGAAATTCACCCGCGAGGCGAGCAGGGCCGTCCGACCCCATTGGGCCATCTCCGGCGGCGCCGGAGTGCCTTGGGCCGCCGCCGTCACTGCCGCAATGATCTTCTTCTGGTTCGGCCAGATAATCCCATGGACGTTCCCCATCATGATAATGCCTAGGAGCCCGCCGATGGCCAGGGCAACCGCTCCCGTGCCCCCCTTGGAGTACATGTACCCGTACAGGATCACTCCGGCCAATACCGTCACGGTGGCGCCATGCCGGAACCAGTTCAACGCAACCGGCATCAGCTTTGGAATCACGACGTTCTTGGTCGGCCCATCCAGGCTCTTCAAGAAAGCGGTATTGATTAGATTGAAGAAATACAACAGCCCGATCCACGTGATCCCGGCCAGGATATGAATCCAGCGGATGAGCAGGCCGAACCAGTCGGCTTCGCCCGCTCCGATTCCGGTCATACCCAGGTATAGCACTATCAACACAACGGCGAGCGCGAATCCCGCGCCCATCGTCTGTATCGGATCCTCAAGAAATTTCATAGCTCCCCTCATCAAACGGTTTACTGCTAGGCAGATGTCTGTACTGTAGCCCTTCTCCGAATGTCAAGCGAGCGCACCTCGTCATTCGACAACCGTCATTCGTCAATCGTGTGGAGTGGGGGTGGTGGCGTTTCTCGATTGACGAGTGACGTAGGACGCTTGACGGCTTTGCTATATCATCAGCCGATCGACCGTGATGCAGAGTTCCCGCACGGCGTTGGCCGAGGCCTCGAGCGCCGCCCGCTCTTCACCTGTCAGCTCATATTCCATGATCTGTTCCGCTCCACCGCGCCCGATCCGCGCCGGCACGCCCACGACGACGTTGTTCAGTCCGTACTCGCCTTCACAGAGCACCGCGCAGGGCATCACCCGCTTCTCATCCTTGTGAATCGCCTCGACCATATCGACCGCGGAGGCCGACGGGGCATAGAAGGCGCTGCCCGTCTTGAGCAGGCCGACGATCTCGGCACCGCCGTCGCGCGTCCGGTTGACAATCGCGTCCAGCTTTTCCTTCGACATCAGTTCCGTGATCGGCCTTCCCTTCACCGTCGTATAACGGGGCAGCGGCACCATCGTATCGCCGTGCCCGCCCAGCACCATCGCCTGCACCTCAGGCCCCGGCACATTCAATTCGGCCGCAATGAAGGCGCGCATTCTGGCCGAATCCAACACCCCGGCCATGCCGATGACTCTCGACTTGGAGAGCCCGGTGACACGACGGGCGACATGGACCATGGCGTCTAGGGGATTGGTGACAAGGATCAGGATAATGTCCGGAGAGCGAGACACCAGCTCGGTCACGACGGATTTCACGATCTTGGCGTTCGTGGACAGCAACTCGTCGCGACTCATGCCCGGTTTGCGCGGAATGCCGGACGTAATCACCGCAACCGACGAGCCGGCGGTTTCGGCGTAGTCGTTCGTACCGACGACGCGTGTGCTGTACCCGCACACCGGTCCCGCCTGCGAAATGTCGAGCGCTTTCCCTTGCGGGACTCCCTCGACGATGTCGACTAGGACAACATCGTACGCGTCCTTTTCGGCCAATCGTTGCGCCGTCGTCCCTCCGACGTTCCCCGCGCCCACCACCGTGATTTTCGGACGCCCCATCATTCCCACCTCGTGAATCGTGAAACGTGAAACGTGAAACGCGAGATCGCCTGACGTCTCACCCCAGACTCCTCACGCATGTTCGTGCTCCGTCCAGCCGGCTACTTTGAAGTTGATCGTACAGACGAAATTCTCACCGTCATAAAAATTCACCTTGATCTTCTTCTTCCCGTACGCTTTGGCCAGGAACTCGTCCGGATTGTCGACCAGTTCCTGGTAGCCGCCCGGCGGATATTCGCCCAGATCATGAAACACCACGATCATGCCCGTCTTCACTTCTTGCAGCACTTTCGCCCGACAACGGGGATAGACTTCCCAAAACTTGGCCTCGATCATTTCTTTCGTCGGCTCTGGACGATCTTCGCCCGGCTTCACTGTCAGCGCGAACTTCGCCAGCCGGCGGATGTAGGGATACTGGTGTCCGGTAAACAGCTTGTAGAGCCAGGGTGGAACCGTACGGGTATCTCGTTGATCCACCATAAAAAATGTTTTCCCTGCGCGTATCGGGCTGACAGGATCGCACGCGACAGGCTGACAGGTCGGAGTTGTCAGCATGTATCTCCTGTCAGCTTGTCAGCCTTTGATAGATTCTCGGAAGCCTCGAGGGCAGCGATTCCACGCGATCGATGACGGTGAATTGCGCATCGCCATACATGCGGCGGACGTAGTGATCCGCTTCTCGATCGATGGTGACGCAGAACGTATCGATCCCGCCATGCCTGGCCTCCCGAAGCGCCGCCTTGGTGTCTTCCAATGCGTATTCATCCTTGTACTCGTCATCCAGCGGCCGGCCGTCGCTCAGGATGATCAAGAGGCGCGTTTTCTCGCCCCGGGCCTGCAGTTTGGCCGAGGCATGACGAATCGCGGCGCCATCCCGATTCTGTCCGCGAGGGCCGAGGCCGCCGAGCCGATGGGCCGTCGTGGCTCCCAACCGATTGTCGAAATCCTTGATCGTCAGAAATTCGACGTCGGCGCGCCCTTGACCCGAGTAGGCGTAGAGACCGTAGTGATCACCCACGGCCTCCAGCGATTCACAGAGCAGCACGAGACTTTCCTTCTCGATCTCGATCACCCGCTGCCCGCTCTCCAGTTGCCGGCTGGTCGACCCGCTGACATCGACCAGGAACGCGACGGCGACCTCGCGCTCTTTCTTCTCGCGCCTGATGAACAGGCGATCACTGGTCTGGAGCCCAGCGTGAAGTTCGGCAGCCCTTCGCACCAAGGCATCGATGTCGAGTTCTTCTCCGTCTGCCTGGCCGACGACACGGCGGAAGGCCAGGGGGCGGAGCGCTTCGAAAAATCTGCGTAGTGATTTGACGGTGCTCCGACGGGCGGTCAGCGTCCGATCCACGCACTCGTCAGAACCAGCCTCTGCCGGCCGCTCAACGACACGGCACCAATTCATCCGGTAATCCTGAATGCGATGATCCCATTCGGGATACCTGACCGCTCGTTCGCCTGACGCCGGCGTCTTCGGCATGGCTCGCTCGACAAGGTCGAGCGCGAGCAGTTCCTCCACCCGGGAGGGCAACGACTGCCCGCCGCCGAGGACGCCCTCGTCCGACACCATCCGTTCCCCGCGCTTCGTAGCGTGACCCGCGTCCGATCCTGCCCGTGCTCCGTCGTCCTGACCGTGGAGGCGACCCGCCTCCAGCTGCCGGTCACCGGTCTCCACCGGCTCCCGGTTTCGCGCGATGAACTCGGGGTTCATGGTGCCGCGATACCCCCAATTGGTGATGGGATGGTAGGCTACATTCGCCGGATTCGACGGAGTCGGCCCCGCCCCGAACTCCTGCGATTCTTCACCCTTCGGAATCGTCGTGCTCGCGTCACCGCGAGACGCCACCAGTTCTTCCATTCGAACATAGAGGGCATGGACCAGGCGAACCGTCTCTTCCGCTGTCGCATCGGGCCTCAAGACAGACCGACCCAGGTCCCACAGAATACGGACTTCCTCGCTGACGGCCCGGGGAACGGCAGCGCTCTCCGGTTCGCCCGTCGACAGTCGCAACAGACAATCGACGATCAGTTCCTTCACCGTCAGACCGCGAGCAGGATCCCGCGGGGTGATGGCCGCCGCTGCCAATTGGGCCAGTTCGCGCCGAAGGCCCGGGTACTCGGCCTGCAGGAGGTATTCAATCCGCGCATCCTCCATCACGATCCAAAGATCCTGAACGAGTCGCGGAGCAGGATAGAGCCGGAACAGCTCGGCCAGCGTCGCCGGCATGACCCGGCCGCCCAGGCTATACCGCTGACGCACCGCATCGACCAGGTCGGCTAGCGGTTCCAGCCTGAGCCGATAGGTGCCAAATTCCACATGGCCCGCTTCATGCGCTGCAGCCACGAGGTACCATCGCTCGTTTTCCTCGGCTGTGGGAAAACGACGACACACCGCGGGCAACGCAATCGTCCGCCCGTCGTCGCTGACAGTGGCGCGAGCTGTGGGTGACCCGATCGACTCAGGAAGCGCTGTAATGGCCACGTCGACGCCGCAGAGCCCCTGAACAAACAGCTTCACTCTCCTCGCCACCTGCCGAAGGGGCACTCCGCTCAACGCCCGTTCAACCGACGCCAGTGCTGTCCGCGACTCCACCGTGAAATACGAGCGCGCCCCTTCGATACTGTAGGCGAGCACTTCCATCCCGGTCTTGAACCAAGTCTCGAATCGTGAAATGGCTGCCGGGCCGTCACCGATGAGCCCGATCACCTCCGGGCAGCGACGGAGATAGCCCAGCGTCACCTCCGCATCCTGTTCGCCAAGCAACAACCCGTACTGGAGCATTCGGATCTGCCAGTCCATGGAGGGCAGCAGACGCAAGAGGCGAGGGGACTCCGCCAGCCACGCCACACCGGACTCAGGGGAGTGCTTGGCCAGCAAGGCTCCCAAGGAGAGGACTTCTGCTCGAAGTGCCCCCTGCTCGATATCGGCGAGAAGGGCCGGGCTCGACCTGAGGAATTCCATCGTCGCCATATAATCCGGCTTCCCCAGGCTGTTCGGGGCGATCAGGCACATGGCGAACGATAGCCAGCTTCGCACGTCGCTCAACGGGAGCACAGGAGCCAGCGCGGGGATCTGGCGAATGAATTCAAGCCCGATCACCACATCGCTCTTCATCAGATCCACGCCGATCTCAAGCCATGACTTCACCTGATCGAAAGGAACGGCTGCGAAAATCTGCGGGGCGGTTCTCAGATATTCCAACGTGACATTGGGGTCCCGGTGGGCCATCTCCAGACCAATGGTCAATGCGGTAGTGCGAACAGCGGGCCTGTCGATGATACCGAGAATGCGCGGGCTGTCCTTGAAATACTTGAGTGCGGTCGCGCCCGATAATTCCGCCAGTGCCACTCCCAGGGTGAGCCACGGCCTGACGTGCGAAAGCCCGGCGCGCCGGTCCAGTTCCGGAAGTGCCTGAATGGCCGCATCGGTCGCCTTCACGGATACTGCTTCCAGCTTGTCCAGCAGTGTCAGCACTGCCGCTGCGGCATCGGGCATGCCTGCCGTCTCTGCCAGTCGATCGACCAGCGCCTCCGCGGCCATCACTCCAAGCTCGCCGGCCAGGCGAGCCCTCAACGCCTGCTGTGCCGAAATATCCGCCATGACTCCGTACCCCGATAGGCCGAAGTTCCGAATTGTAAAGGACCGAATTCCCCTTGTAAACTAGCCGCTCGCGTCACTTGTTGCCGTGGAGGGGAGCATCCCGATGGCCGAACCAAAGCAGGCAAGCCTCGACAAGATATGGAAGTTCGTGACGGGTTTCGCGGAGAAGAGCGGGACCACCGTGCATCCCAATCCGGCCGTGACCGAGGCGGTGGTCAAGGGCCTGGCGATGCATGTCGATGAATTGGGGAAGCCGCTCTGCCCCTGCAATTTTTACAAGGACAAGAAGGCCGAAGCCAAATTGCGCCGGTGGATCTGCGCCTGTGACGAGATGCAGATCTACAAGTACTGCCACTGTTTGCTGTTCGTGCGGGAAGACGGGATGCCGATTACCGAGTATCTCCCCGAAGGCCATGAAGGCCGTGAGGTCTATGGCGTCGTCAGCGATCCTACGCCGGGCAAGGGCCGTGCACTTAAACACAGGGCTGCTCCGTTACCAACCACCGTGAATGAGCCGTCGACTTCGTAGCGAGCAACTCATCATGCCACAACCTGACCGAGGTCGATGCCTGTTCCTCTCGTGTCTCCTGATCGGAAGTCTCTGGTCTGTGCAGAGTCACGCGGTCGACCCCGGCGTCTCGAGTCTGCCGGCCTTGAATGAGAAAGAGCTCTTCGCCTACAAGGCAAAGGGACGAAGCACGCTCAGCGGGCAGGCATTCCTCAGTTCCCCATCGGGGAAAGCCATCGTGCAGGCCGGCGTGCCGGTACACCTGATTCCGGTCGTCCCCTACACCCGTCACTGGTTTGACCACACCGTGCGCACCAGCTCCTGCCTCTCGAAAGACGAGGCGGCATCCACCGACGGTATTCCGGCTTCTCGCCAACCGGCTGACTGTGTCCGCGACGCGCTGGCTCAGCTGCTGACCGAAAAGCGGCTGGTTCCCTATCTTCGCACCACGAGAGCCAGCCCGACCGGGCACTTCTGGTTCACAAAGATTCCCGCCGGCCGCTATTATCTGGTCAGTCTGATTGAAGGAGGTGCCGGCTCGCACCAGGACGAACGGGCAGCCGGTATCGCCTGGTTGGCCATCGATCTCGAAACGGGCGAGAAAGCGGCCAACCTGGTCCTCACCAACTGCAAGACCAGTCTGTGCTGATCGGTGGGACGGTCACAGGAGCGGCGGGCTTCACTTTCTTTCTTTGATCGCCCGTTCGACTTCGCGGCTGGCCTCGCGGGTCTTGATGGATTCCCGACGGTCATGCTGCTTCTTGCCCTTGGCCAATCCCAGCTCAACCTTGGCCTGGCCGCGCTTGGAGAAATAGATGCGGAGCGGCACGAGCGTGAGCCCCTTCTGCTGCGTCTTGCCGAGCAGCTTGTTGATTTCCTTCTTATGCAGGAGCAACTTGCGCACTCGGATCGGGTCATGATTCATGATGTTCCCGTGACTGTAGGGGCTGATGTGGCAATGGTGGAGAAAGACCTCGCCTTCGTTCACGCTCGCGTAACTATCTTGTAGATTCACCCGCCCATCGCGAATGGACTTGACCTCCGTGCCTCTGAGGACGATCCCGGCCTCAAACTTCTCCTCAATGAAGTAATCGTGGTAGGCCTTTCGGTTGGTGGCCACGACTTTATACTGATCGTCCCCGTCTTTCGTCATGATCCCCCCGGAAGCGCGACGCCTTGACCGGTTTCCACACGACGCCCTAAGATGCCGTATGGCTGGCTCCGGTCCCCTTGATTCCTTCGGTGCGATTCTCTCGAGTCTCTCCAAGCGACTTGGTCTCGAACCCAGGCTCCTCGAACTCCGTTTGCAGGATCACTGGCACGACCTTGTCGGTGAACCCATCGCCGCTCATACTTGGCCGGCGCAGATTCGCTTCAAGCAGCTCTATCTGACCGTCCAAAATTCCGTATGGCTCCAACAGCTCACCTTCCTGAAACCCACGCTCCTGGCGAAGCTGAATGCTCATACCGGAATGGAATATCTCACGGAGATCGTGTTGCGCGTGGGACAGATCCCTTCGCGTGCGCCGGTGACTGCCGCGGCTGATCGGAAGCCCCTGTTTACCGGAATCGCCCGGGCTGAAGCTTTATTGCATACCGCTGCGATACAGGACCCGGGCCTCCGCGAGCGGTTCATAGAGGTGATATCGAAATATCCTTCTCCGCCGGCTCCTCATCCACCAGCAGGGGATCCGTGACGCGTCCCTTGAAGAGCACGCGCGTGGCACTGGAGGCGTCATCGCTCTTGGGCAGGGGGCCGATCCCGCCCTCTTCTTCCTGATCCTGGAGCCGATAGTACCCCCGTACTGCTTTCTCAAACTTCGTGACGACTATTGCATCACCGGCCACGTATTTTGCCAGCATGGCGGGATCGGTCCATGCATCGTCATCGAACACATAGATGACGATCCGCCTATACCGACCGCCGGCATCGCCCGGTGTCGTCGGATGGATCTTCATGAAGCCAAAATCGTGCTGCTCGCGTCCAACCTTTCGAAATCGTCTCAGCAACGATTCAATCCGCTCGTCGGTCGTCTCATGAGGAACGTGCGTGGCCACGATCGGACCGAGTTGGGAGCCGACGCTATAGGGAGGAATCGACCGATCGGGCCGACTGAGATACATCCCCCCCCAGATGAGGGCGAAGGACCCCACGAAGACACCGAGTGCCAGTTTGACAACGATATCCAGCGGCTTCTTGCTCTCGGAACCGGCGGGAGGCATGGGAGCGGATACCTGCTCGTATAGTGAAGAGTTGGTGTGAGCCGGCGCAGCGGTCGGCGAGACCCGGCCCGATCAGGCCCCAGCGCTGTCCTCCGGGGCCGCATCCTCTCGTTCGATCGTCTCGGCCAGCCGGGCTACTCCGACTACCCGATCGTCGCCGACGTCGAGATCGAGAATCCGAACGCCTTGCGTGTTGCGACCGATCTCGCGGATGTCGTCCACCTTGCAGCGAAGGACTTTGCCCTGGGCGGCCATCAGCATGATTTCGTCGCCATCCCTTACTTGTAGGAATCCCACGGCCAGGCCGTTCCGTTCGGTCGTCTTCACGCTGATGATGCCTTTGCCGCCGCGGCCTTGGATGCGGTATTCGTTCACCGGCGTCCGCTTGCCGTAGCCGGCTTCTGTCACGGTCAGGATGGCAGTGGTGGAGTCGGGGGTGATCGTTTCCATGCCGATCACCTCGTTACTTTCCTCGAGCGTGATCCCCTTCACGCCATAGGCGGTGCGGCCCATCGGCCTCACTTCGTCTTCGTTGAATCGAATGGTAATCCCCCGCTTGGTGCCGAGGAGAATCTCGCGCTGCCCGTCGGTCAGCTGGACGCCGATGAGCTTGTCGCCATTCTCCAACCCCAACGCGATGATACCGCCCTGTCGCGGGTTGCTGTAGGCAGACAATTCGGTTTTCTTGATGACGCCCTTCTTCGTGGCCATCACGATATACCGGTCATCCCGGAACTCTTTGACCGGCAAAGTGGCCGTGACTTTCTCGCTGCTCGCGAGCGCGAGCAGATTGACGATCGCTTTGCCCTTGGCGGCTCGGCCGGCCTCCGGAATCTCGTGGACCTTCAGCCAGTAGACCTTCCCGGCGTCGGTGAACACGAGCAGGGTGTCGTGCGTCGAGGCGGTGAAGAGGGTCTCGACGAAATCCTCGTCCTTGATGCCCATTCCGATCTTGCCCTTGCCGCCGCGTCGCTGCGCGCGATAGAGCGAGACCGCGTTGCGCTTGATGTAGCCCGCGTGGGAGATGGTGACGATGACCTCTTCCTCCGCGATCAGGTCCTCGAGGCTGATTTCCGCCTCCTCCTTGACGATCTGCGTGCGCCGCTGGTCCTTGTACGCTTCGCGGATCTCGGTGAGTTCGTCCTTGATGATGGTCCGCACCAACGCCTCGCTCGCCAGGACCGACTTCAGATACTCAATTCGCTTGAGCACGTCCTGGTACTCCTCGATGAGTTTCGCCCGCTCGAGCTGTGTCAGACGTTGGAGCCGCATATCCAGAATCGCGGTGGCTTGAATTTCGCTCAGACCGAACTGCCGCATCAACCCCGCACGGGCTTCAACCGGTGATGGCGACCGCCGAATGAGGCTGATCACCGCATCGAGATTGTCGAGGGCGATCTTCAGTCCCTCGAGGATATGCGCCCGTTCCTCCGCTTTTCGCAGTTCAAACGCCGTCCGGCGCATCACGACTTCGCGGCGATGCTCCAGAAAGTGATGCAGAATCTGTTTGAGATTCAGGACCTCGGGACGATTGTTGACCAGCGCCAGCATGATGACGCCGAACGTCGTTTCCAGCTGGGTGTGCTTGTAGAGATTGTTCAAGATCACCAGGGGGATCTCGTTCCGCTTCAGTTCGATGACCACCCGCACGCCTTCACGATCCGATGATTCATCGCGCAGATCGGACACGCCCCTTATCCGGTCGTCCTGGATCAGCTCGGCGATTTTCTCGATCAGTTTGGCCTTGTTCACCTGGTACGGAATTTCCGTCACGATGAGTCGCTCGCGGTCGGTGCGCTCATCCGTCTCCACAACGACCTTCGCCCGCAGCTTCAGGAGCCCGCGCCCCGTCTCGTAGGCCTCCTTGATGCCGCTCATGCCGTAGATAAAGCCGGCCGTGGGGAAATCGGGGCCGGGAATTTTCTTCATCAACTGGGGGATCGTGACCTCCGGGTTCTCCAACAATACAAGAAGTCCGTCGACGATCTCGCCGAGATTGTGCGTGGGAATGTTGGTGGCGTACCCGACCGCGATGCCGCCGGCTCCGTTGATGAGGAGGTTCGGCACTCGGGTCGGCAGCACCAGCGGCTCCTGCCGCGATTCGTCGTAGTTCGGGCCGAAATCGACCGTTTCCTTGTCGATGTCGGCCAGCATCTCTTCCGCCAGCTTGGTCATGCGCGCTTCGGTGTAGCGCATGGCCGCCGGGGAATCGCCGTCCATCGAGCCGTAGTTCCCCTGGCCGTCGACGAGGGGATAGCGCATGTTGAAGTCCTGCGCCATCCGGACGAGCGTGTCGTAAATGGCCGTGTCACCATGGGGATGGTAATTGCCCATGATCTCGCCGACGATCTTGGCGGACTTGCGATAGGCCCGGTTGGAAACCAGGCCCATTTCGTTCATCCCGAAGAGGATGCGGCGATGCACCGGCTTGAGCCCGTCGCGAACATCCGGGAGCGCCCGTCCCACGATCACGCTCATGGCGTAATCCAGATAGGACGACTTCATCTCGTCTTCGATCGCGATGTGGCCTAGCCGTTCATCGGGGGGCATTCCGAACTCCTCGTTCTCCGTCAAACGTCATCCGTCAATCGACCCCGCGAGCACATCGTCCGTTTGACAGTTGACGAATGACGTCTTCTATACGTCCAGGTTCCTGACTTCGAGCGCGTGCGTTTGAATGAAATTCCGTCGCGGTTCTACCTCATCGCCCATGAGAATCGTGAAGATTTCGTCGACACCGGTGAGATCCTCGAGCGTCACCCTCAACAGCGTGCGCATCTCCGGGTTCATGGTCGTCTCCCACAGTTGTCCCGGGTTCATCTCTCCGAGACCTTTGTAGCGCTGGATGCTCAACCCCTGCTTGCCCGTGTCGAGAATGGCCTTCACCAGTTCGTCCGTCGACTGATAGCGCTGTTCTTGGCCCTTGGCTTTGAGTCGATAGGGGGCGCGGCCCAGCCCGATTGCGGAGGGCGTCAGCTTCTGAAGCTCGCGAAAGTCCGCGGACCCCACCAGTTCGTGCGTCACATCCAACCCATGGGATATCCCGTTCGCATGCAGCCGACAGGTCACCTTATTCGACTGATGCTCCTCGTCGTCGAGGATCTCCAGATCCGGCGTCACCTGGGGAAAGACGCCCGTCAGCGTCTTCTTGACGTTGGCGACCGCCTTCTTCAGCGCCGCCGTATCTTTAAGTAGCTCGCGATCGAGTCCCGGTTCATCGACGAACGCGCGCACCATCGCCGCCTCGTGCAGCTTCCGGTTCAAATGACCGAGCAACGTCTCGAAGGCGATCATCTTTTTCAGAGTCGGCAGCAGCCGCCGTCCCGTCACATACCCCTGGGCCCCTTCGGTATAGAGCTCGACGTCTTCGACGGCCAGATCGGCCAGGTATTCGTTTAACAGCGCCTCGTCTTTCAGATATCGCTCGGTTTTCCCTTTCTTCACCTTGAACAGCGGCGGCTGGGCGATATAGACGTAGCCGCGCTCGATCAGCTCAGGCATCTGACGGAAGAAGAACGTCAGGAGGAGGGTGCGGATGTGGCTGCCGTCCACGTCAGCGTCGGTCATGAGGATGATCTTGTGATAGCGCGCCTTCGAGATGTCGAACGTATCTTTGTCGGACTTGTCGCCTTCTTCGCGTTTGCGGCCGATGCCCGTGCCCAGCGCCATGATGAGGGTGCGGATCTCATCGCTGGTGAGCATCTTGTCGAAGCGGGCCTTTTCAACGTTGAGGATCTTGCCCTTGAGCGGCAGGATTGCTTGAAATTTGCGATCGCGCCCCTGCTTCGCGGATCCGCCGGCCGAGTCGCCCTCCACAATGTACAGCTCGCTCAACGCCGGATCTTTTTCAGAACAGTCAGCCAGTTTGCCGGGCAGTGAGCTCCCGTCGAGCGCGCTTTTGCGGCGGATGAGATCCTTCGCTTTGCGCGCCGCCTCGCGGGCGCGGGCGGCATCGATCGCCTTGCCGATGATCTTGCGAGCGACCGGCGGATTCTCCTCGAAGTAGGTGCCGAGCGCCTCATTGACCGCCGCCTCGACCACCCCCTTGACCTCGCTGTTCCCGAGTTTGGCCTTCGTCTGGCCCTCGAACTGCGGATTGCGGACCT
>JBQTIO010000112.1:0-4568 GCA_052388075.1 Nitrospiraceae bacterium | reverse complement strand
GAAGGAGAGTCTGAATGAGAAGCGAGATCTTGTATCCCGGGGCGTTTCCGATGGTGCGGGTCGAACTCGCGGCAGGGGAGCACATCAAGGCCGAATCCGGCGCGATGGTCGCGTCTTCCCCCACGATCGATATCGAAAGCAAGATGGAAGGCGGATTTCTCGGCGCGCTCTCCCGCAAATTGCTCACGGGGGAGAAATTTTTCTTCCAGACCTTGCGGGCAAGCCGGGGACCCGGCGAAGTGTTGCTAGCGCCGACGGTTCCGGGGGAGATCGTCGTTCTGGAGCTCGATGGCGTAAACGAATATATGGTCCAGAAAGATGGCTTTCTCGCCGGCGCCGACACGATCAACATTGAGAGCAGGATGCAGAGTTTGAGCCGTGGGCTGATGGGCGGAGAGGGGTTCTTCATTCTGAAGATCGGCGGCAAGGGCACGCTGATTCTGAACAGCTTTGGGGCGATTCACAAAATCGAGTTGAAGCCGGACCAGGAATACATCGTCGACAACAGCCACCTTGTGGCATGGTCTGTGACGACCTCCTACAACATCGAGAAGGCCGCATCCGGGTGGGTGGCGAGTTTTACCTCCGGCGAAGGATTTGTCTGCCGGTTCCACGGGCCGGGCGTGGTCTATATCCAGAGCCGCAATCCCGGCAGCTTCGGCGCATGGATACGACAATTCATCCCGGTCTCTGAGTGATCAACCGCGTCATTCGTCAACCGTCAACAGTCACGCGTGATGATCAGATAGATACGACGGAAGGCGATCCTCATCCTACGAATGACGATTGACGTCTGACAAATCTCCATGTCGTTTGAGCCCAACGCCCTCTGTTTCGGCGACGAGTTTCCTGCGAGCGGCGCACCTTGCCTGGTCCAGGTCGAGGGCCACGGAATCACGGTGACCTTTCCTTCCGAGACCGGCGAAGGCTCGTCGGAATCGGTGGCATTCTCAAGCCTGACCGTTTCGGCAGGCGGACTGGACCATGACCAGCTCGTGGTGAAGTGGACGGGGCCCAAGGGGGAGCGCACGCTCTATCTCAAGAATGCCGATGTCATCCGTGCGTTCCGCCAAGCGGCGCCGGATCAGCTGAACGCCGAGCTTGAACGGGCCGCGGAACGGGTCCGCCGGGTGCGCCACGGGCACCGAACGGTATGGAGCATCGTCGGGGGGATCGTCCTTGCCGTCTTGCTGGGGCTGTGGTTTGGCTCCGATCTCCTGGTGGAGATTGCCGTTGATCGGATCCCGGTGGAGTGGGAACAGAAACTGGGCGAGTCAGCGTATGCCGATTTCCTGGCCCATCAGGAGATCGTAAAAGAAGGTCTAGCGGTGTCGGCCGTGGAAGAAATGACCCAGCGCCTCGTTGAGCAGATTCCCCACAACCCCTACCAGTTCAAGGTCACGGTCGTGAAGAGCGACGTCGTCAATGCCTTCGCGTTGCCCGGCGGCTTTGTGGTCGTCTTCACGGGATTGATGAAAAAAGCGGAAAGCGGTGAAGAGGTGGCGGGCGTCATGGGCCACGAGCTGAACCACGTCTTGCAGCGGCATGGTCTCGAACGTATCGTGAAGCAGCTCGGCCTGATGGCGGTCGTCGCGATTATCGTCGGAGACCAGCAGGGCCTCGTCGGACTGATGAGACAGATCGGCGTCGAGCTGCTGACCCTGAAGTTCGGCCGGGAACAGGAGACAGAAGCCGATCTGACCGGGCTGCAGCTGCTGCATCGGGCCAAGATCGATCCCTCCGGCATGATTCGCTTCTTTGAACGGCTTTCGGAAAAGGACGAGGGGCGGACGGAGTGGCTCTCAACCCATCCGATGAGCAGTGCGCGAGCCGAACGGCTGAAGGCCGAGCTCGCCGCAATGCCGAAACAGGCTCCTGAGCCTTTTACCTTCGACTGGGCCAAGGTCCGAGGCTCGATCGGAAGCCAGCCGGTCGTCGACCAGTAGGGACATGTTGTGCCGAATCTCACACCCTATCGGATGAATATGTGGAGCCGATGAATCAGGAACCGGACAGGAAAAACTTGTGGCACTTAGCCGCGATTCGTCTATAATTGCCCAAGATCTGTTGGGCCCTGGTGCTCATTATCAATACAAAGGAGGAACGTGCATGAAGAAGCTGGGACTGTTTGCAATAGTGGCTGCATTCGCCATGCAGGGTGGTCTTGCACTGGCGGCCGGTACGCCAGATACGGGACCGGGTTGTGGATTGGGCAAGGTCGCGTGGCAGAACTATCCAAATTCCAAAACCAAGGGCGCGCAGCTCCTGATCGCGACCACCAATGGGTCGTTCGGCACGCAGACCTTCGGGATCACCACCGGAACCTCAGGCTGCACAGATGACGGCAAGTGGTGGGCGGAGCAGAAGGCTGTGATGTTCGCAGAGTTGAATGCCGAGACGCTGGCGCAGGAAATGGCGCAAGGTCGTGGCGAGCACCTCGCCTCGCTGGCGACGCTTCTGGGAGTTCCTGATCAGCAGCATCCAGCGTTTTTCTCGATGGCCCAGGCACGTTATACCACGCTGGCTGGTGCGAGCGATCGTTCTCCGGCCGCGATGGTCAAGGCCATGAATGACGCGATTGCCGCCGATCCTTCGTTGACTAAGGTTGCGCTGAACAAGTAGCGTTTCTCACAAGGGACTTCCGCCTTGTGGTGGAAGTCCCTTGTTGTCCCCTCGTGTGCAGTGATTCACATCCTGCTCGCCATCATCGTCTTCATCGGTATCCCAAGCCAGAGCCTTGCAGAATCAGGTTTCCACCACTATCAACAGGAGCTCATTGAAGAGGCCAGGCTGGCGCGCCTGGCGGATGAACGGGAATGGTATTTATTGTTGCACTATGGTGCCGACCTTTTTGGTGGAGTCATCAGCGAGGAAGATGACGAAGGATTCTTTCTGTCGCCCCGCGGCAAGTATGATCCCCAGGCCGAACTGGAAGCGACGATCGCGCAGTTCTTTTCCGCCGATCCGGTAGGGCGCTCCAAACAGCCGGCCCAGTGCGCCTTCATTGCCCGGTATCACTGGCTGAAGGAGCGCTTGCGATTCGACCGCGACCGGCTCATGCCGCTGGCCTGTGATCGATTTGAGCGCTGGCGGGCCGAGTTGAACCCACAGGGAGTCAGCCTGATCTTTCCGGCGGCCTTCATGAACAATCCAGCTTCCATGTTCGGCCATACGTTTCTGCGGATTGATCAGAAGGGGCAGACCGAACAGACGAGGGTCCTGGCCTACACGATCGATTATGCGGCAGATGTGCCGCCTGACGCCGGCATCGAGTATGCCTATAAGGGCCTCTTCGGGGGGTACAAGGGTTTCTTTTCTACGCCTCCCTATTACCTCAAGGTCCAGGCCTATCGCGATATCGAGAATCGCGACATGTGGGAATATCAGCTGAATCTCACGGCCTCCCAGATCGATCGTTTGCTCAGGCATGCCTGGGAGATGGGGAATGCCTACTTCGACTATTTCTTTTTCAAAGAAAATTGTTCGTATCACATCCTGTCACTATTGGAATATGCCGACCCGCAGTTACATCTGAGGGACCGGTTCCATCTCTGGACCATTCCGGCCGAGACGGTTCGGGTCATCATGGACTACCCCGGTCTGGTGGGTGCCGCAACCTACCGGCCTTCCCGCAGCACAATGATCAAGCGAAAACGGACGCTTCTGACCGCCGATGAACGGACCCTGTCGAGGCGCATCATGAACGCTCCGGAGATCAGCGGAGACGCCTCCTTTGCTACGCTGCCGGTCAATCGGCGGGCATTGGTGCTGGATGTCGTTTCGGACTACCTTCGATACAAGGGCGAGAGCGAGGATCCGGAGGTAACGGTCTACAAGGATCGCAACCGGCAGGTGCTGACGGAGCGGAGCAAGCTGTTGGTCCCTTCCGAGGACGTGGTGATTCTCCCCTATACGAAGCAGCCGGACGCAGGGCACCGGACCTCCCGTGCGACTCTGGGCGGCGGCTGGCGCAATCACGATACGTTCGAAGAAGCCTCCTTCCGTGCGGTGTACCACGATCTCCTGGATCCTGAGGAGGGGTACACACCTGACGCGCAGATCGAGATGTTCGGCCTGGCCGTCCGGCACTACAACCGGGCCGAACAGACCAGGGTCGAACGGGCGACGTTGCTCAATATTCTGTCGCTCTCGCCGATGGACGATCTGTTCCGCGCGCCTTCGTGGAAGGTCAATCTGGGGATGCAGACGATTCGCCACCGGGACTGCCAACTCTGCAGCAACGGGGTGGCCGGCGGCGCGATCGGGGCGGCAGTGGAATCCCAGCTGTTCAAGCGAGAGGTCTACTTCGCGTTCGCCGAAGCCGAAGCGAATATCAGTAGGGCCTATGAGGAGCGGCATCGCATCGGCGGCGGTGCCACGGTCGGTATGCTGGCGGATGTGACCGATCGGTGGAAGCTCATGGTCTCGGGGTCGTATCTGCGCTATCCCCTCGGAGACAAGTCCGACGATATCCGGTGGTATGCCGGTTCGCGTTATACCCTCGCCAGGAACTGGGCGGTGCGGGTGGAGTACAACCATCGCGATCGGGACAATGACGTCGTCTTCTC
>JBQTIO010000111.1:0-14283 GCA_052388075.1 Nitrospiraceae bacterium | reverse complement strand
CACGGGACCGAGCGGCAACCCTTTATGGATACAGACCCGTTTGACATTCAGCTTCCTGGCCTGCTCCAGCATCGGATACGCGATCCGCTCATCGTCCATCCACCAGCCTCGGTCGAACCCCTTCGGACAGGAGCCGGTGTAGCACTTCCAGGCATCGACCTTCAGCGTCTCGACCTGCATCGCCATGAATTCCAGATCCGCCTCACCGAGCTGGGGCGTGGCAAGCCCGTGGGCCAGCATCCGCTGAGAACCAGCCACCCGATTGATCTCGTCGCGAATATGCGCCATTTCTCGGGGCGGGACCACTGCTTCCTGCGGATAGGGCCCGGGCGGCGTGCTGATCAGCCCGACCGTTGTTTCACTGTCGAGGAAGACTTCCTTCACGAAATTCCTCCACGACAGATCATCGATGGTACCGCGATCGCCCGCGAGCTTCGGATTGAGTCCGGCTTCGCGAATGCGCCGCCTGAGCGACAGCAGCGCCTGCTTGGAGACGGCGCCCTTTCGATCGGATTCCGCACCGGTCGGATCGTAGTGGGAACCGACGTAGTGCGTCTGCACATCGAAGATAAAAAAGGGCGCTCCCTGTTGCTCGGCAAAGGCCGCTGTTTCAAACAACTCAATTTCGCCGATGCTGAAGAAGCGGCCGAACACGGCATTCATGGCCAACAGGGCAGCGGCCATGCCGCCCGTGGTCTTCAGAAACTCCCGACGCGTCACACCCCGGCAAGTCGCGGTCCGTTCCACCAGTCCGGCGGCAATTTTTTCCACGCGGGCTTGAGCCGCCGTTCGGCCGAACGGGACGAACTCTTCGTTCGACACGATCTGCGTCGGGATAGCAGATTGAAACGTGGCTCCCTTGATCACCGATGGAGGGAGCTGAACTCGTGTTGATGATGAGGGCGGCATCGAACCTGTTCGCATGAGGATATGGTGGTGATTGTGTGGAATAGCATGGGCGCTGTCAAGCAACCGGCATGCGGGGATTAGCGACCCGGATGAAAAGGCCGCCACTCGAGAGGCCGGCTCTGCGCGGAGTCTCTCGACTCGCACGGTGAAACAGGGGAGCAAGAAGCGGGATCACCGCGACTTGGGCGAGCCGGAGGAGGTCTTCTGGCCTGCTGGAACACTCGAATTCATCGGTATCGCCACCACTACATCGGCCTGCGGGTCGGCGTCCTGGTCTCTGCCGTCGTGCCCGACGCTGTACATGGAGCCTTTCTTCCGATTCACCAGCATCGGCAACCCTGTGTAGGGATCATAGAAATTCTGCCCGGCTTTGGCGATGCGTGCGAGAAGATCCGCATCCTGCGGACCTCGTCTCAGCCAGGCCTGCAGAGTGGCGAGACGGAGACGCGCGTCTGTATCGACGACCAACCCGTTATAGAGATCCCATGGCGCCAGCGGTTCCAGACCGACGACGTTTTCGATCGGATTGGCCAGATAGTCCATGACGGTACTGGGCGGAAATTGTATATAGTTTTTCCACCTCGGCAAGGCGCCATGCCGCCCCTCGCCGGCGGCTTTGTACGAAGCCTCGTAATATTCCGCATACGCGTTGAGCCGGCGTTGTTTCGGCAGAGGCAGGGCGGACGCCACGGCCGCTGTGAGGCTTTGTTCTTCGACTCGTTCGGCCTTCAGCCGGGCTTCGAAGGTCTTGGTTGCGGAAACCAGCTCGCTCTGCATCGGCCAACGGATTGAGAGTTCAACCTGATCCAGCGGACGAAGCAGTTTGGTCAACCGAGGAAGATACTTGCCGTCGAAGTCGGGCTGCACCAACAATCCGGAGGCGACCGCGATGTCATCGTTGATGGCCTGAAGCGCCAGGGTCTTGACCGGAAGCGTTTTCGCCTGGGCCAATGCGATGCGCCATGACTCCATGTCCGTTTCGAGTCTATCGACACCGGTGTCCGCACTCGGCAGGAACCCCTCCGCCAGGTACAGCCGGTGGGTGAAGAGAATCGACGCACAGGGCGGGCTCATCGTTTGGCCGAACCCCCAATCTTCGAATGAGAGTCGCTGCCATTGCTTATAGCGGCTGAGGGCCGATTCTCCTTTGCTCACCCAGCCGGCAATGGCGCTCTGATGCGCCTTGAACTGCCTGACCGGATTCGGCCCGCTGAACCATTCGCCCGCCATGCTCGCCGATGCGTTCTGCTGCCCGCTGCCTTTTCCTCCGCCGATGCCTCCGAGACAGACCAGAGCCATGTCTGCATCTTTGGGATCGGGTTTACGCTCATATCCCACCTGGATGGGATCCTGATCAGCAGCCGCATCGAAACCGAGTAGCAGGAGATAGCCGTTCTTCTTCGGATCCGACAATGTCCGCTGCGGGCTGCCCGTCAGATTCTGATAGGCGGGCGACGGCGGTTTTTCCATTATGATCCAGGTCAGTCCAACCGCGCCGACCGCGATCGCCGTCAGCGCGCCTGAAAGCGCAACCAGTGCGATGAGCGACATGACGATCGAACGGGTGGTGGAAAAGCACGAGCCAAGGAAGGACGAAATTCTGGTTCGGATTCGATTGATCCCTGACCGGCGCTTCGGCCGTGACTTTGTCTCGACCGCCGGTCCCCGTGTCACCCTCCGAGTGTCATCGACGCAGGAGTCAAAGAGAACATCCACGGCAGCAGCAGCCGTCGACATCGACTGCGGCGCGCCGCTGATTGTCTGCGGGGGCGTCTGAGGCGCTGTTTCCGGAACCGCCGATACCGTCGGCTGCTCCACAAATCGAATGGTTTCTCCCGTTCTGATCCATTCTTCCTTCTGCAGCGCTTCCTTCTGGATCCCCGCTTCAGAAGGCAGGGAAGCTTTCGGTTCAACGACTGCTTCGTCCTGTTGGTGACTCTGTTCGGCCGGACGGTTAAGCGCTTCTTCGGAGGAGGCCCGAGACAGGATGATCTCGGGCTCAGGTTCGGGCGGCACGCTCTTCCGGCGCCGCTTCGAAGCCGGACGGTTGGTCTCGGCCATCGGTTCACCGGTCTTCCTGTGCGAAGGGTCGCCGGTAGAGGACAACGAAGCTTGATCCGGCTCAACCGCCGACTCAGGACCGGCTGACAATCGATCAGAAATCGCGGCGCGTGCCAGAGGCTCATCGAGTCCGGCAACTTGCTCTGATCCAATGGTCGACGGAGTCCGCGTCAGTTCGGGACTTTCTCCCGGCAGAGGAGAGAACATGCTCGGGGGATGTACCTCTGGCGGTGCCGGTTCGGCAATAGGCACGGGAGCGGACGGGGCATCTCTTGATGGCGCTGTTGTCGCTGGCTCTTGTTCCGCAAGCGCCGGCTCACTCCGCGCCGTTACAGCAGGGGCATTCGTGAATGCCGGTGGTTCCGGTGCAGCCAGCCTCCACGCTTCACCGGCTCCCGTAAGAGCGGAGGATGTCGATGCCATCTGGACGTTGGAATCTTGCGATTCCTGAACAGAGCCGGCAGAGACTGAGCTGGCAAAACGAAACTCCTGTTCCGGCACAGGTGGATCGGACGGGGCTTGGGCCATCGAGAACCAGTCCGGTTCCGGTGTCGAGTCGGTTGGAGTGACGGAAGGCTCGGAGAGGGCTTGATCGGGAACCGCTTCGGCGGACAGAGCCGGATCCGGTTCGACCGCACCAGCCGATTGAACAGGCTGGCCGACCGGGAGATCGGCTATGGCTTCCTCATCCTGCGTCGACGGAATCGTGACATTCGAATCCTGGACCTGGTCCCAGGGCATCGGAGCAACACCCGACGCGGAGGCAGGGTCCGTCGAACCTCGCACGTCAGCAGGCTCCGGGATTTCGACCGGCTCAGCCTCGGATAAGTCCGCCTCGAGGGAAGACATTGTCGAAGGTGGCGGCGCTTCGATATGAGGTCCGTTGGCCTGCGCCGATTCTGGTTGAGGCTCATTGGAAGCCGACTTCTCCCCGAACTTCCACGTGGAGTTGAAGACCGACTGCCAGGAAAATTTACTCGCCTCCGCCAGTCCCTGCGACACATTCCCCTGATCCTGGACTGGAGGAGGAGCTTGAGGAGTCACCGCCGGCGCTTCGGTCACCAGGCCCGTCTGAACCGGCGCATCCACCACAGGAACAGATGGCGCCACCTCGAGAGACTCGTCCCGGGCCGGAACCGCGGATTCTGGTTCGCAAGGAGCTGCGATCAATGTTCCTTCTGCCCGATCAGCAGGAGGGGGCACGCTGGTAGAAGGGTGATCGGGAATGGTGATGATGGATTCGAGAATATCCTCCCACGGCATGGGAGCAGGGATGGACTCTGTCCCGGCCCCCGCTTGGAGGTATGGGGAGGGGGTCTCGTACGTTTGGCTGACCGGCGATTGGGCAGAGGTGAGCTCCGTCTCGTTAACGTGACTCGATCCTGACTCACGGAACGTGGCGGGGGCTTCGTCGAGAGTATTCGGCGCCACGCGGTTCGGAATTGCGTCAGGCGTGAGATATGAAGGCACGGTCTCGATAGCATCGGCCTGGGTCGGACCGGAAGTACTGGCAAGCCTCACGGCCTCATCTGAGGGTACGGGCGGCACGACCTGTGAGACCGGGGGGACAAGCGTGGATTCCGGAGCATCTTCGGATTCCTCCCATGGCACCGCTGCGGTCATCGGCTCCGGCATGGAGGGGGCCGAAACGCCCGCCTCGACTGTGGGAGACGATGGAGTCGCTACTGGTGCCTCGCGCTGAATTGCAGGCGGCCGGACGAGCAACTCTCCCGTATGCGCGTCGAAGAAGGAGGCCAACCGGAAAGCCACGGGACCAGCAGGCGCAAGATCCCGAATTTTTGCATAGAGCTGACACGCGTGCTGAGGGTTGGCCGGATCCGGATCCTCGATCAGAATGTCGATCGCTTTTCCATACTCCGCCACGGCCTCGCTGGCATTCCCTTTTCTCTCGTGGACAGACCCGAGTTTCTCGAGATAGGGAACGCACCGTGGGCCGGCGGCCAAGTACTCCCGCAGCAAGGATTCTGCAAGCCAGTAATCCTGTCGGTCAAACGCTTCGTCGACGAGTGAGTCGAAGGCTTGTCTCGCCGGAATCAAGCTCCCCAGGCGAAGATGCAATGTGGCAAAGAGCCGCCGCGCTTCCATATTGTGGGGCTCAAGCGCGAGTAATTCTTTGAGCGCCGCCGAAGACCGCCCGTACTTCCCGGCGTTCATCTGGGTGATGGCGTCTTCCAGAAGGGCGGTCTTTTTGCTATAGCCGACGATGCCCCGTTTGTGGCTACGGTTGGCCGCCTTCTTATCCGTTTTCAGATGGGTTTTCCTGTCCGTACGCACGCTACAACCTTAGCAGATCACCGAGTAGTTGGAACCCGCGTCGATGGCCGGCTCCCTGCCGTTTTTGAACTGCCGGAACAGACGCCCGGTGCGGAGGGTGAAACCGTGGAAGAGACTGCAATCCGGGTGCCCTGGCCCCGGGACATCCACCTCCTGGAAGATCCTTAGAAATTGAGCGTTTGTCGCCCTTGCCTTTCCCCGCGCCCGACCAGACGCGCCAATTTTTGCACAGTCGTGGCAGAAAGAGACTCCCGGCGGAACCAGCCAAGGGCACCAGTCCGCAAGGACCGGTTCCAGTGAAGCATCTGTGTGAAGGATCACTGCGCGAGGTACGGTGGGCACGGTCTGCGGAAAGGGTCCGCCAGACCGGAAAGCACAGAAATCATCGAGCCCCAGCCAGCAGCCTAGCTGCAGACGTCGAAGTCGTCACATTCCTCAGACGTAAACCCCGGACCGATTTCGTACACGTAACCCGCCGCGAGTCCTGTGCCGCGCTCGTGACAGTTCCTGGCCAGAATTTTCGCGCACCGAAGGCAATGTTGAACCCCTTCCCACGATACGTTTCCCACCAGGTGCTGAACCGGTCTTCCGGTTTCAGCAACTGGCTCCGGCATCAACACTCTTCGAACCTCGAGCACCAGCCGCTGTGCGTGATCCGCCGACTCGAGGTCTGCCCCATCCAGCACGAGGACCAGAAGCCCCAGGGCCCGCACTGGATCGCCGTTTGCTTCATCCAGTAGCCGCTGCGCGAAGGCCTGTACTTTGCCTTGCAGGAGTTTCGGATCCATCGAACCTGGGTTCTCCTCGGTTGTCCTCGTGTTCTTCTCTATCTGCTGGTTTGATCAGAGTTCTGGGTTGTACCACGCCGAATCCGGTTGAGCACGGAGTGATTCGCAGGAACTGTGCCATCGTAACTTCTTGTCTGCTCGCGAGAGTCCCGATCAGGATTCCATGGCGAAGCCGCCGTAGGGTCTATTGGGCCGGATGGTCTAGAGTCAAAAAACTCGTCAAATCTACTTGACGAACTACCGCATATAGTAGAGAATGTTCGACTAGCCTACAATACACGGGGGTCTGAGCTGATCAATTCGTGAGTCCGCTGCATAGCCATGCGCTGAGACATAGCATGGACGATCATCTGTTCGGCAGCTTCGAATCAATTCCAGAACGTTCCACTTTGAACAATCATTTTGCACTTCACGGCGCACGACCCTGCATGCGTGCAGGCCGGCGCCAGCCGCGTGGCCGCCAGCGGTTGATGACTCTGGTTCGGTTGCGAGCCTATCGGCTTCTAGTCACCCAACGGGGAGGAGTCCAATGGAAACGTCGCAGACAGACCTTCTGAAGGATTTCACTGTTGTCACGCGCACGTTCGAACAACTCAGCCAACGACTCACCGACGTTGCCGAGCAGGTTCGGACTTCCGGTGTGCCCCCCTCAGAGAGCTTGATCGACGAGATTGTCTCATCGCGTCGCAGTTTTGCAGAGTTGCGTGACAGAGCCATCGAACTCGTGAGCCTCCTGGCCGAATCGCCGTCTAGGACACCCGAGGAGATCGGGTCGATAAAGGATTTGGAAGCCCTTCTGCAACTCGTGACGGAAGCTCAACGAAAAAAGGCGCAGGAAGAAAAGGCGCGGCTGCGTGCCTTGACAATCCTCGATCGAATCCTTTCCCTGATTCATCGCGAACAACAGGATTTTCCACCACTGGACGACACTCAAACGAAAGCGAGGGCGCTTCGGGAGACCCTGCGCACCTATAACGGGCCTGAGGCTCATCCAGAAGTGAATCCCTTGGCCCAAGGTCGCCATCCTCTAGCGGAACTCCTCGCATTGGTCGAAGGCTATGAAGATCTGGACGACGATCTCTGGCTCCTGCTCAAGCATGCGGTGGCGGAAAACTTCGGGAAATCACTGGCCATCAGCGCCGCACGTGGCAAGCTGTGTCCGTCACCGACCCGCTTAACGTCCGACTATTCCCCCGGGGATCAGCCAAACGGTCAGATGGCCACGCAGGCCAGCGCCCCCTCTACAGACGCGGAAGCGGACGCCTAACCCATCGAATTTTCTACAGTGAACCTGGGTACCCCGTACGGGACCGGTTGCGTGCCGTCGAACCAGGTGCTGCCGCGGTATTCGCTCATCTCTCCCGCTCCCTTCAGACCTACTTTGATACTTCTGGTTGGTTGTGTCCCACGACATGCCTGTGATACCGTCAAACGGCTGCTGGTTGGTGAAACGGCTGTCAGTCCATCGCCCAGGTCAACAACGGGAGACCACATTGAGGGTGTGGCATAGCTCTTGGGTCAGACGTTCGTGCAAGAGAGTGATGGGGAGTAGTCTCCATCTTTTTCTCGCTATGCTCGTCATCGGTCTCGCCGTTCTCCTCCTCTGTCCTCATACCCTGCTGGCCCAAAGTGCCGGCGCTCAGCCGGCCAAAATTGCCCTTGATTTCAATGACGTGGATATTCCCGTCTTCGTCCGTTTTATCAGCGAGCTCACCGGAAAGAACTTCGTCCTGGACGAAACCATCAAGAAACAGGGAGGGAAAATCTCCGTATTCTCTCCCACTAAGGTGACGCCGGATCAGGCCTATAGCATGTTCGTCTCGGCCCTGGAGGTCGCCCGCCTGGCCGTGGTTGCCAAGGGAAGCGTGTACCAGATCGTGCAGATGGGGGACCTCCCTCCGGAACGAGGCGTGTATGTCTACAAGCTCAAGCACGCCAACGCCACGGACTTGGCCGCCGTGCTGACCAACCTGGTGGCCCGCTCGCAAACGGTTGCACAGACCGCCCCGGGCGCTCGCCCGCCGATCAGACCGCTGACGGAATTCGAAGCCCCGGTACAGGTGTTTGCCGATAAGCCGACGAATTCCATCATTATCAGCGCCACCAAAACGGCTTACAGCCGCATTCAATCGGTCATTCGCGACCTGGATATCAGACGCAAGCAGGTGTTCGTTGAAGCGGTTATTCTCGAAGTCCAAGTGGATCGACTCAGACAGATCGGCACCGATCCGACGCAGGTGCTCGGCGCGGGAAAGTCCGGTTTCGTCCAGGGAGTGGGCGGAATCAACAGGGCGCCGGAAGATCTCGCGGCCGTGGCGCAGACCATCAGCGGCCTCGCGGCTGGCGCCTCCACTGGTGGCACGGTCTCCGTATTGAATACCGTGAATATCCGCGCGTTCCTCAACCTGCTGATGAACCTGACCGATACGAATATCCTCTCCACCCCGCAAGTCCTGGCGGCAGATAATCAGAAAGCCAAGATCGTGGTCGGGGAGAATCGGCCCTTTCCCACCGGCCAAGCCCAGGGCATCACGGGAGGGACGCTCGTCACGATTGAGCGGAAAGACGTGGGGGTCACCCTGGAGATCACCCCGCAAGTCCTCGAGGACGACCTGATCCGTCTTGAAATCAAGCAGGAGATAACCGCCATCGCAGAGAACGTGGCTCAAACGATCGGGGCCGGAAATGCGAGCGTCCCTGTTGGTCCCACAACCACGAAACGTTCGATGGAAACGACGACGATCGCCCACCACCAGCAGACGCTGGTCGTGGGAGGGTTGGTGAGGGACAACATTACGATCAGCGAGAAGAAGGTCCCCCTGTTAGGAGACATTCCCTGGCTGGGGTGGTTCTTCAAATCCCAGTCCCGCCAGGCCGAAAAACTCAACCTCCTTGTCTTCCTGACGCCCCATCTGGTCCAGGATGAACGCGACATGGTCGAGCTGAATGCTCGAAAGGCGAAAGAGGTCAATGTGCTCCAGCGCGACAACCGTATCGAGGAACCCACGAGGCTCAAGCAGGATGTTCTTGAGCACCTCGAGCGTCCTGCAGCACCCTCCGCCGAAACACCCACTAAGCTTCCCTAGTTCCCTCCCCCCTCCGAGGGATAGGCCTGCTCGTGGCGGCTACGATACACTCCGGCCTCACGGAGGGCGCCACATGGCGGAGAATGCATCCTATTGCCGCTCGTACCATCGGGTTCCCGTGGCCTATCCAGTGATTTTCGGTGGTGCCCCGTTCGTGGGCGAGGGCACGGTCTCCAACCTCTCGTTCACCGGCTGTCTCGTGGCTTGCGAGCGAAGCGTGCTCGTCGGCAGCTACATCAAGATGAGCGTGCTCATGCCCAAGCCCACGCAGTCCCTGTTCATCGAGCTGGGGAAGATCCGCTGGGTCCAGAAGGGTACCTTTGGTGTTGAATTCATTCGCTTGCCGACGATCAGCCGCCATCGACTGGATCGCATATTGTGGGAACGAATTTCGTCCGTCCTCGAAGTCCGCTTGAGCGACACTTCGGCGAATACGTAGAAGGCCTGCCCCTCCCTCGCGGCGCGAAACATCACCCGCCGACATTCTGAAATTCCGATCCCTGGAGTAATCGTGATGCACAGGAAATGTGGTAAAGTGAGCGCAGGCGCTGAGGTTGTAGTTAACGGAGGCTTCCGTGAGCTCGACGCGCTTCACCCCTCTCAACCTCGCAGAGTACGACCTTTCTCCTGAACAGGGGTTTCTCCCGTCCGATCCTCTCGCGGAGCTGCCGGATTGCCCTGAACTGAACGCATTCGGGCGGCAGCTCCCCAAGTTACTCAGCGCCCGGATGGTGAGGCGGTTCGTCGACGAACACCTCCAGCTGTGCTCATCCATTCCTCCGACCGGGCGCCCAGGGGACTCTCGAGCCGCGATGCGAATTCTCTCGTTCGCGAGCCATGCGTACGTATGGGAAGTGCCGGACCAACCGTCTGTGACGTTACCGCCACAGTTGGCGCAACCCTGGTACGACGTGGCACAGCAGCTGGGTCGCCCGCCGGTGCTTTCCTATGCGTCCTACGCCCTGGACAATTGGCGACGGCTCGATCCGGCCCAACCGATTCAACTCGACAACATCGTCCTGCTGCAGAATTTTCTCGGCGGTCAGGATGAAGAGTGGTTCGTCCTCGTCCACATCGAGATCGAGCGGCTGGCAGGCCCAGGGTTGGCCGGACTCCTACGCGCGATACGCGGTGCGGCGGAGGACAAAAAGGACGAGATCGTGCTCGGTCTCCAATCCCTGGCGATGGCGCAAACCGAGATGCGCGACACGCTGCTCCGGATGAAAGAACGCTGCGATCCATACGTCTATTACAGCCGTGTGCGGCCCTATATCCACGGCTGGAAGAACAGCCCCTCGCTTCCGAACGGCCTGGTCTATGAAGGAGTCTCCGCCTATGCGGGACACCCGCAGCAATTTCGAGGCGAGACCGGGGCACAAAGCTCGATCATCCCCTGTCTCGACACCGCGCTAGGGATTGCCCACGCCACGGACCCACTGACCCTCTATTTACAGGAGATGCGGGACTACATGCCTCCCCGTCATCGCGCATTTCTGCAGATGTTGGAGCACACCACCGACAAGCTTGGTCGACCGTTGCTCTTGGGCTATGTGCGCGATCGAAAGAGCCGTGATCCTAAACTTTGGGACGCCTACTGTGCATGCGTTGATCTTCTCGTGCAATTTCGCGAAATCCACATCGGCTACGCCGACAGCTACATTCACCGCCAGCAGCAGTCCCACTGGAGCAATCCTACCGCCGTGGGAACAGGCGGGACCCCCTTCATGGTCTACCTCCAGAAACATTTGGACGACACGAAGCAGGCGATCGCCGGCTAGCGTGGCACCACGCGGGCGCTCGTTGACTAACTTTCCTCAGCGGCGTATCGTTTCAGATAACGCCACATGAGGAGGGCACCAGATGTCAGTGATGTGCTCCCTAGCGGTCTGCAAAGCGCAGGAAGGAATGTGCGGGCACGAGAAGGTGATGCTGAGCGTCGCCCTGCTCGCGGCCGTCGGTCTTGGCGCCTACTTTCTGATCAGCTGACCTGGAGTATTATCCAAGTCCGTTCCCCAGGCCCATCCGGGCCAGAGGTGAGGGTGTGTCTCACCTCTCCTACGTCTTCACTATGATCTCAACAACCGCCAGCCACGATCCGAAGCTCGCGCAGCAGCTCGTGCTCGATGAATTGTTCGATCTCTCACTCTACCAAGAGCTCCGGGAGGTCACACAGCCGGACGTGCACAAAACGCTCGATGAGTTGATCAAGGTGGAAACCTCCCATTTGGCCTTCTGGCAGAAATTTTTTGATCTCAGGCTCGGCCGTCTCGATTTTGGTCGGCGCATCAAACTGTCGATCATGATGCTGGCCTGCCGCCTCCTCGGCTCGACGGCTGTGCATCTGGTACTCGAAGCGATCGAAGTCCACGGCGTGCGGAAGTATCTGGCCCTGTGGCGAGAATACCAAGGCCAGCCATTAGCAGATGCGTTACGTGGTATTCTGACGGACGAGTTCAAACACGAAGATGTGCTGGTGACCGAATTGACCAAGCGCAAGATCAACGCGGAAAAGATCCGCAATATCTTTCTGGGATTGAACGACGGGTTGGTAGAAATCCTGGGAGCCGTGAGCGGTTTCTTCGGCGCCTTCGGGAGCGCGACGATGGTCTTGATCGCTGCCTCCACGACTGCCGTAGCTGGTGGCCTGTCGATGGCCGCCGGAGCGTTTTTGGCGTTGAACTCCGAGAAGGAAGTGAAGACGACCGAAGTCGCGAAGAAGATTTTCTTGGGGGAACAATCGGAGGTCGGCCCGATGGAAGAATCGCCGCTCTCTTCTGCCCTCGTTGTCGGAGCTGCCTACTTAATGGGAGCGCTCGTGCCGGTACTTCCGGTCTTGATCGGTGCGAAGGACGCGTTGTTCTCCGTCTTGACCGCCGGCCTGATGGTCATTCTCGTTTCCACCGTGCTCTCGTTCTTATCCGGCATGGATATCAAGCGGCGCATCGTGTTGAATCTGATCATTATCACCGTAGCAGTCAGCGTCAGCTATGCCATCGGCCTGCTCGCCAAGCAGTTATGGGGGATTTCCGTCTAGCGGAAGGAACGTGAGCGACGCTGAAAGGCGCGCCCGATTGGTTTACCGGCCGAGCGCCTGCTTCACTGCGTTGCCGATCTCGGCCGGATTCTTGACCACCATCGCACCGGCTGATTCAAGGGCCTTCATCTTCTCGGTGGCCGTGCCTTTGCCGCCGGAGATGATAGCACCGGCATGTCCCATACGGCGACCAGGGGGCGCCGTAATGCCGGCAATGAAGCTGACCACCGGCTTCTTGACGTTCTTCTTGATGAACTCCGCGGCCTTTTCCTCCGCATCGCCGCCGATCTCGCCGATCATCACGATCGCCTGGGTCTCAGGATCTTTCTCGAAGAGCGGCAGCACGTCGACGAATCCAGTCCCGTTGACCGGATCGCCGCCAATACCGACGCAAGTGGTTTCGCCGAGTCCTAACGATGACAGCTGATAAACCGCTTCATAGGTGAGGGTGCCGCTGCGGGAAACGACGCCGACGACGCCCTTCTTATGGATGAAGCCCGGCATGATGCCGACCTTTGCTTCGTCCACCGTGATTACGCCGGGACAATTCGGCCCGACCAATCGGACATCCCGGCCTCGCAGAGCCCGCTTCACCTTTACCATGTCGTTCACGGGAATGCCTTCGGTAATACAGATTACCAGCTTAACACCGGCGTCGGCTGCTTCCAGAATCGCATCGGCGCAGAAGGGCGGCGGCACGAAGATCAGCGATGTATCGCACTCCGTCTTCTTCATCGCATCAGCCACCGTGTTGAACACGGGAATGCCCTCGACTTCCTGCCCGGCCTTCCCCGGCGTCACGCCTGCGACGACCTTGGTTCCGTAGGCCTTGCATTGCGTGGCATGGAACGAGCCTTCCTTGCCCGTAACCCCCTGTACCACCACCCGCGTGTTCTTATTAACGAGAATGCTCACGGCTACACCTGCTAAATGTTGGAGAAGATTGGTCTCGCACTATGTCACCACTTTTCTAACAGCTCAACGAACTTTTCAAAGTCTTTAAAACGGTGAGCCTGTCCTCGTCGTTCTGCTCTCACAACGTCGTCCGAATGAATTTTGCTGTGGTGCCCTAAAAGCCTTTCGAAATCTGGTCCCGTTATCCAAAAACCATCCACTTCGCTCTTGCCCAGCGCAAGTAGGACAACGCCCCATTTGCAGCCAAGCCCCTTCCGCACATGAGCAAACCCATCACTTGGCTTTTCCCACCACCCTTCATGTGAAGCAAGGGGGGAAATCGCTACTGGCGTACCACTTACTTCTGCACAAAAGTAATTTGCATTGGCATTACCTTCTTCAATGATTTTGATGTCACTATTTCTCCGCAAGGCTTCAGCGAAGCTATTAGCATAAGCGTGGCTTTTAGACCGTTTTGCAGCACGTTCAAATGTTCTATCAGGCATATGGCCTCCATCTACTGATAGTTCGCCTAAGTTTTCGTACACTCCCCGCTTTACCTCTCCCCCAATGACAGGTAAGGCGGCGTCAGGTGCCGAGAGCGACATTGCCGAAGGAGCGGGGACTCACCGAGGCTCGGCCGAGAAGGAAACCGGAAACTGACCGAGTCTTCGAGGGAATTACCGAAGGCTTCCGCTCGGCCGAGCCCGGAAGGGTCGCTCCGAGAGGCATAGAAGCGATCGGCAGCCTACGCCGCCTTGCCGGTCAATTTCACAATCTTCTGCGCCGCCTCCCACAAATCGTTCGCCACTTCCAGCTTCAGACCCGACTCCGCCAGCAGCTTGCGGCCGTCTTCCGCGTTGGTGCCCTGCAGTCTGACGACCATCGGCACATTGATCTTCACTTCCTTGGCTGCTTCGATCACGCCGTTCGCGATCCGGTCGCAACGGACGATGCCGCCGAAGATGTTGATGAAGATGCCCTTCACGTTCGGATCCTTGAGCAGAATGCGGAAGCCGGCCGCCACCGTGTCCTTCGTCGCGCCACCGCCCACATCCAGGAAATTTGCCGGCTCGCTGCCGGCCAGCTTGATGACGTCCATCGTGGCCATGGCGAGGCCGGCGCCGTTCACCATGCAGCCGATGTTGCCGTCGAGCTTGATATAGTTCAGGTTGTTTTCGCTCGCCTCAATCTCCAGCGGTTCTTCCTCATTGAG
>JBQTIO010000110.1:0-7863 GCA_052388075.1 Nitrospiraceae bacterium | reverse complement strand
GCTCACGGTGAACCCACTCACTGCGCCCTTACGAGCCATCATCCTGGAAGAAACGGGTCCGGTGACGCGGGTTTGGGGTATCGCCCTCTCCTCGCATCTCGAAGAACGACGGGTGAGCGAACGGATGGCAGAGACGGCACGAGATCTGCTCGCTCAGGCCGGCTATCAGGTTGAAATCGAGCTTCGCTATGATACCGAGTCACTACAACGGGGTGCCGGGCTGGCGCTCTTTGCCGATCAAGGAACTGCTGTTCGACTGGGAGCCGATCAGGCCGGGGCCTTGAGACGGCGCGCGGAATCAATCGGACAACACGTCGCACGACAATTGCTCGACGAGCTCGCATCCGGCGCCACCGTAGACCGGTTTGCCGCGGATCAGATCATCCCTTTTGCGGCCCTGGCAGCCGGCGAAAGCCGGTTCGTCATCCCGACCGCCACGGACCACGTCCTAACCGGCGCCTGGCTGGCAGAGGAGTTTCTTGGCGCGCAGGTCCGCATCGAGGGACAGCGGCTTGTGATTCAGGGAGCCGGATTCTGGCCGAATGGTGAGAGGATCAACCGGTGAAACTCCTGGGGGTGCTGCCGCTGTTGCTCTTCCTTATCCTGTTGGCGATGCTCCCTTTCGTCTTCGGCCAACTGTTCACCTCAGCCTTAATCAAACTCAAACTGGAACCGACGACCGCACTGGTCGTGGTGGTCGGCATTTTCATGGGTAGTGCGATCAACATACCCGTGAAACGGATTTCCCGCGGAGAATCAATGTTGTCGGACCCGCTGGCGGTCTTCGGATTGGCCGGTTGGTGGCCCATGTTCCAACAGGCGCGTCGGGACACCATTATCGCCGTCAACGTCGGTGGGTGTCTCATCCCGGGAGCCCTGGCGATCTACGAAGCGGCGCACCTCATGGCGGCGGGATGGCAACCGTTCGCAGGCATGTTGCTTGCGATCTTCACGAACACGATGGTGTGCTACTGGACGGCGAGACCAATTGAAGGGGTCGGTATCGCCATGCCGGGTCTCCTTCCGCCCGTACTTGCCGCCTTCAGCGCTCTGCTGTTTGTACCAGACCAGGCTCCTCCTGTTGCTTTTGTCGCCGGTGTGCTGGGCCCGCTCATCGGCGCAGACCTGCTCCATCTGCGCGATATCGAAAAGATTGCCACCGGCACCGCCAGCATCGGCGGCGCGGGGACGTTCGACGGAATCGTGTTGTCAGGAATCGTGGCGGCCTATCTGGCGTGAAAGGTGGAATGGCTCCCGATCGGCCGCCGGTCAAGCGACATTCTCCGCGGATGGCGGAAGCGATTTCAGCCCTTCCGTCAGGCGAAGATTCTCCGAGTAGTCGACCGCACAATCGATGACGACCGGCACCGGGCTCGTGAACGCCTGCGCCAGGATCGGGCGCAACTTCGACGGTTCCGTCACCTGAACGCCGCAGGCCCCGAAGCTGTTCGCGTAGCTCACGAGATCGGGATTGCGAAAAGCCACGGATGAGGTCCGGCCGAAACGCGCCATTTGCTTCCAGCGAATCACCCCATAGCCGTCGTTCCGCCAGACGAGAATGACCAGCGGTAATTTTAACCGCACCGCCGTCTCAAGCTCCTGCGAATTCATCAGAAAACCGCCATCGAGTACCGAACCGGTCCGACCCGCAGCGTCACTCTTTCTGGCGGAGAAACCGTGGGCGATCTCTCACGGAGACCATTCTCACAAGGTCCCGAATGGACAAGATTCCAACCACCTTATGCTGGTCCAGCACCGCCAGATGGCGCACAGCATGTGAGGCCATGAGTCCGCTCGCGTCGCGGACCGTCCGGTTGATGTCGATCTTGATCAACGGCGAACTCATGACGGACCTGACCCGAACGGCGCGGGATTCCTCCCCTCTCGCGACGACCTTCCGCACAAGATCGCTTTCGGTCACAATCCCGACCAATTCATCGGCCTCCGTGACGAGCAAGGCTCCGACCTGCTTCTCGGCCATCTGCCGTGCCGCAGACAGTACCGTTCCTTCGCTGTCTGTCATGATCATGGTCTTTTGCATCAGGACGCTCAGCGGGTGATACACGTCTTCCAGGTCGTGGACGGGACCTTGCTCCTGATCGATGAAGTGCCTGACCAGGTCGCGCACGGAAATCAGGCCGATAATTTCGCCCCCTTCCAAGACGCAGAGATGCCGCAACCGCTTCGCTTCCATGAGGTGACAGGCCTCCATCATCGGACGATCCGGCGCGATCGTAAGCAACGGAGTAACCATCACGTCTGCCGCGGTCGTCCCGGCTGGGTCCCCTTCCTTCGCTAGCACTCGCCACACCACATCTCGCTCCGTCACGATGCCTGCGATTCGCAGCCCTTCTTTCGGAACGGCCGATTCTACTAGAACGGAACCAATGGCCCGGCGGGCCATCCGCTCGGCCACGTCCACGATCATGGCGTCTTGCGGCACGACCTCGAGAGAGCGATGCATGTACCGTCCCACGGTCCCGGCTTCGTCAACTGTCATAGCCATCGCGTCCTTTCCTGTCGGGCTCCTCAGAGAGTCTTGCGTGGCAAGAGACTTGTCACCGAGGAACGAAGCATTTCCTCCTCTCAGCGAAGTCCTCTTGGCTCCTTGTTCTGGTTCGTTATGCCTGCCTATTGCCTTCGTCCTGCTCGCCGCTGTGATGAAGGCAACCCCTGTGCCGATCGATGAACTTATACGACGGTTCGAAATGACGGGAGAAATCAGGAGTTTTCCATTCCAACTCACACCCCGGCCATGCCCTTTTTGCTACAGACCGGCGCTCCACCTTGTAGCAGAGTTCCTCAATTCCCTCGATCTCTGACTCACTGTTCCTGAATAACCCGCTTAGATATCGCCCACATCACTACTGGCCTGGCCCAACTCGTCCTGGCGTCGGCCTTGCTGAAGAGTCTGGGAAGGCCACGACGCGCTCCGTTCCCACGTGGACGATCCAGGGGGGAAACCATCCGAATCGATGCGTCGGTCATCACGAGGCAAGGGTTCGAGGAGAAGTGGGTGGGCCATAAACCAACCGCGCGCCTGCGCATGACATGAAGGGAGGAGTTCCATGTCCGTCGCCAAGGTCGTCGAAATCAGCGCCGAATCGCCCAAGAGTTTCGAAGATGCCATCGTGCAGGGGATCAACCGGGCATCCAAGACTGTCCATGGTATCAAGTCGGCTTGGGTGAAAGAGCAACATGTGGTGATCGAGAAAGGCCAAGTAGCCCTCTATCGCGTGGACCTGAAGGTCACGTTCGTGCTGGACTGACGAGCCGAGGCAAGAGCAGCCCGATGCGGCCGGCTGTTGCCGAGGAGATTTGCCGATTACCGAGGCGATAGAGAGAGGAACGGCCAGGTGGGAGGGTGGTGCCGGCTGTGTCTCAAGCCGATTGGGCTAAGTGCGACTTCAATCGTCAGGAGGCGACTCTGTTCAGAACCGTCGCCCTCAACGCCCCTGCCGTCGTTCTAATGTGCTCCGTAGCGTTCGCTGCGTCGCCACAAAGCTCCGAGTCCCCTACCGAGGTGGTTCGTGCGACCGTCAGCGAAGTTCTCCGCATCCTCGAAGATCCTGCCCTGAAGGATTCGCCCAAGCTCATGCCTCGTCGCCGGATGTTGGAAGAGGTGATCGCCAGCCGATTCGATTATGCGGAAATGTCGAAACGGGCCCTAGCAACCCATTGGCTTCCACTCAGCGCGGCCGAGCGCGCGGAATTCGTTGAGGCCTTCAAGAGTTTTCTCTCAGACCGGTACGCCGAGAAGATTGAAGGATATGGCGGGGAACAGGTGCTGTACCTGTCGGAACGGATCGAAGGAACCTATGCCGAGGTCCGAACCGAACTACGGTCGAGGAAAGTAGAGATCCCGATGGACTACCGTCTGTTCCTCAAACAGGGCAGATGGCATGCCTACGATATCGTTACAGACGGCGTGAGTTTAGTGAAGAATTATCGAAGTCAGTTTGAGACGATCATCCGAGCCGGCTCGTACCAGGAACTGGTCCGGCGATTACGAGAACGTACGCTCGTCGAGGAGAAGAGGTCGGGCAGGAGGGAGTGAGGCTATCCGCTACAATGGTGACCGCTTGCTTGACGTCCGGCAATTCACGGTTATCTTGGAAGTGAGCGGAGGCCTCGGTGAGAGGAACACTCAAGGGAATCGAGGTCAAGCGCTGGGGCGGTGAGCAGGCCCACCGGGAGGTGGGAAGCCTAAAACCCCTCCAAGACCTCCACATTTGGGGATGAGCTCTCTGGACCCGCCTCCGCTCCGGTTTTTTATCTCCTTCCAGACATTCCTAGACAATGGGTGTGGCCTTTCTGGCACCTATTGCTTGGGGGTTCTGTTTTTTTTCTCCACTTTACGTTCCAGCAGTGGAGGGAAACATGTGGCGATCGATCTTGTGGCAAGAAGGTCACATAAAAAACGGCCCACTCTTGTGTGGAACCACGGGGGCCGTCGACCGGCCGGAATCAGGTTCAGCAATCCTTCAGTCGCCTAAGGCTGATTGCCCCGCGCCTCGATCTTCGTTCGGGCTCGCATCTACGGCCGTGCCTAGTGGCACCGACAATTGATGGCGCGTCCCTCGAACCCCGATCCCGCCACTGAAACAGCGCCCGCCTCCTCTGCACGCTGGCTGCACAAGAGCGGGTCAAAACGTGAGGGTGCCGACCTCTCTAAGCTCAAGCCACCTCCTTCGATTCTTAGTTAATGTCGATCCTGCTGGAATCAACAGAGGCAAGATGCCTCACCGAACCACAGTTGGCGCTGTTCAAGGTCAACAGGACTGAATCGTCTACTGCTAGTTGAGGCGGGATTGGCCGTGGCCGACAAACAGTTTTTCGGCTTCTTCGCGTGCACGGTCCTTGGGACGATCGGTTTGACCTTGACGATGAGCGAGAATGACCGGATCGATCCGCTCGCCACAGCTCACACAGCGCCAGTCGAACGACCCCTTTTCGAACACTTTCTCCGGAACCATGAGCCCACCGCAGCGATGGCAGCGGTCGAGATCCGCTTTCTTCGCAGCAACCACCTTGGTCATGAATAGATTCCTCCTCCTGATTGGATGTGATTTACGTTATTTTGAGCCGGAAAGAAAGAAAAGGATTCGTGCGGGAAACAAGCCACCTTCCTATGGATAAATGAGGAAATTGGCAACAGCGCGGCGCCAGATCCCTGCCCCCTAACGCCCCAACTGCACTTTCTTTCTCGCATCCGGCAATGGGGCGGTTCTTTCCTAACGCCGCGATGTTACGTCGATCCGATCTCCCGGGGTTCCCTCCAGTTGTGTGGCACTCCATCTGCACAAGCGAAGGGTGCAAGTGTCCCACACCAGGAGGCGCCCGATGACCGCCGCGATGACCCCAGCCACCCAAATCATGGATGTGCTCGCCCATTCGGATGGTTGTCTCTTGGAGGATCTCGTTCGTGAATGTCCCGACCTGACCTGGAATCAGATATTTTTGGAACTGGATCGGTTGAGTCGGACCGGTGACGTTGGGTTGAGGCTCAGGGGCGCCGGCCAATATGTCGTCACCCTGGGCGTGAGGAACAGCGGATTACCTATCATTGCACCGCAACCAAGCACATAAGGAGGGTCGCCCGATGAGCGCGCTGACACGTTGGGAACCGTTTAAGACGAGGTGGGATCCGTTCAAGGAACTCGAAGAGATGGAAAAGCGCCTCTCGACCTGGCTCGGCCACCCGGCCGTGCGCCGCGACAGCGACAAGGAGGCGTTGACGGTCGCGGAGTGGTCCCCGCTCGTCGACATTTCTGAAGACGAGAAGGAATACCTGATTAAGGCGGAGATCCCCGAAATGAAGAAGGAGGATATCAAGATTTCCGTGCAGGACAACGTCCTGAGCATCTCCGGCGAACGAAAGTATGAGAAGGAAGAGAAAGGCAAGAAGTACCATCGCGTGGAGCGGGCTTACGGCAGCTTCATGAGGAGCTTCACACTCCCGGAGGATGCCGACGGCTCCAAGGTGAATGCGGAGTATAAGGACGGCGTCCTGAAGGTGCGCCTGTCCAAATCGGAAAAGGCCAAACCCAAAGCGATCGAAGTGAAAGTCGCCTAAGCCGGACGGTCAAGGCTCAGCCGAACTTCAACCTTCCTCACAAGGAGGCGCCCATGATTCGCCATCCCCGGTATCTTGAGATTCCGTGGGACGTGCATTGGCATCAGGGAGAGTCCGGACCTCATGGTCATCTCTGGCAGCTGATCGTGGTTCTGACCTTGGTGGCCATGTTCTTGATCGGAGTCGGTGTCACGAGCGGCATTATGTAGTCTAGTCAACGGTCTGTCTTGTCTATCCAGTCTGTCCGGTCCGCCCGCAAGGCCTGATAGACCAGATAGATCAGAACGACCAGCTAGACGGGATAGACCGTATTATGATTTTTCAGAATCGTGAAGAAGCCGGCCGGCGCCTTGTCGCGGAGCTGACCCGCTACCGTGACCGCCCCGAGACCCTGATCCTGGCGCTTCCGCGCGGTGGCGTGGCAGTCGGCTATCAGTTGAGTGTGGGGTTACACCTTCCCCTGGATGTCTTCATTACCCGGAAGCTGGGCGCGCCGGATAATCCCGAATATGCGTTGGGGGCCCTGTGCGAGACCGGTACCATCTACATGAATCCGGAATCGGCTGCCTACCGGCTCTCCCTCGCGCAGATTGAGCAGCTCGTGCAGGTGCAGCGTCAGGAAATCGCCCGGCGGCAGGCCCTCTATCGCCAGGGCCGGCGGCTTCCCGCGCTCACCGACCGCACCGTCATTCTTGTCGACGACGGCATCGCCACCGGCTCCACGTTTTTCGCCTCGGTGGACGCGATCAAGCATCTGAAGCCGCACCGCCTGATCGGAGCCATCCCGGTCGGCCCGGAGAAGACCATCCGGGCGGTCCGCGCACAGGTGGACGAGCTGGTGATCCTTGCCACGCCGGACCCCTTCTGGGCCGTGGGCAATCACTATGTCGACTTCACTCAAGTCGGCGATCACGACGTGGTGGAATACCTCAACCTGGCTGAGGAAGCGATGCGCGAGCGATCGCAGCCCTCCTCGGTCTAGACACGAAGGAGCATGCATGGCCGCAAAAACCAAGACATCGGCCGGTCTCGGCGCCAGGCGCGACCGCAGCCTTCAGGAATATCAGCACGACACCTACAAGCTGCGCGGCAAACTCAAGGAACCCACCCTGTGCCCCGAGTGCGGCGCCTTGTTTCATAAGGGGCGATGGACGTGGGGAACCGCCCCGGGCAAAGCTGAGGAGGCGAGCTGTCCGGCCTGCCATCGCATGCGGGACAAGTACCCCAAGGGTTTTGTTACTATCAAAGGCGGTTTCAAAGACGAGCAGCATGAGCAGGTAATCGGCGTGGTGAAGAACACGGAGGCGATAGAGAAGAAGGAACATCCCCTCTCTCGAATCATGTCGATCGACGCCAAGCCGGGAGGCCTCGTCATTTCGACGACCGACACCCATTTGCCAAGGCGAATCGGCGAAGCGCTGAAGCACGCCTATCACGGCGAACTTGAGCTACATTACGACAAGGACGAGGATTTCGTACGGGTGACATGGACGAGGTGAAACCCGCAAGCGGTCTCTCTGGCCGAAGCCTGATCCGACTATGCAAGGAGGCATTCTTGACGTCACGAGCCAATACAGCATGGGCCTTCATCGGTAATCTCATGACCGTCGTGGTCCTGCTTGTCGGCATGGGGACCGCAGAGGCCAAGATCGCCGTGCCAGCCGGTGCTGCGATCGAAGTGGACGAGTCCACGGTCAACGCGGTGGTGGCCGTGTTTGAACGTGCCGAACAGGCGATCAAAGCTCACGATCTCGAGATGGTCATGGCCGCCTATGCTTCCCAGTACA
>JBQTIO010000109.1:0-50970 GCA_052388075.1 Nitrospiraceae bacterium | reverse complement strand
GCAACCTTGGCAACTTGTTTCCCTTGCTCCGACATGGTGAACCTCCCTATTGAGTGTGTAGGAACATGCGTGAAGAGGCCGCTGGTCGGGATCTCTTCTGTTACTGACTTCTCTCAGCAGTAAGCGTGCCAGACGGTCATCAGCCGGTTTATGACCGAAATATGGCCATTATCCACTCTCCGATTAAGCCCGGTTAATAAAGGGTCTCGTTTTGTCAACAACTCCCGACACAGTCGTTTCAGAAATCCAACAGTACTTTGGTGTCACCAGGCCAGCCGGCTTCCAGAGCCATTTTGATGAGACGCGCGACCACAGGGAAGGGAACCGATCGGTCGGCTTGCAATGGAATGCCTTCTCCCATATCATCCGCTACATACCCCAAGGCGGAGGCAGAGTGGGCTCGTTTGCCGCACTTCCCTATCCCCAGATCAACCCCGTCTTTCTAGAATTCGGTCCCCTCCAGTTCCGTTGGTATGGGCTCATGTACCTGATCGGGCTCACTGCCGCCTATCTCATCATCAAGCGCAAGGCTTCGGCGAAGGACCTGGCCATCAAACCCGATCAAATCTATGACATGGTGGTGTTCGCGGCGTTCGGAGTGTTTCTCGGCGGTAGAATCGGGTACACTTTTTTTTACAATTTCCCCTATTATTCTCAGCATCCGTTGAAGATCTTTGCCGTCTGGGAGGGCGGCATGTCCTTCCACGGTGGCCTGATCGGCACGGTCATCGCACTAGTCTGGTTCAGCAGGCAGCGAAACATTCCTGTCTACGCGGTCGCGGATTTGGCTGCCTCCGTCACCCCCATCGGACTCGGGTTTGGGCGACTCGGAAATTTTATCAACGGGGAACTCTACGGCCGGGCGACGGATGTTGATTGGTGCATGGTGTTTCCGGCAGGCGGTCCTGCCTGTCGTCATCCCTCTCAGCTATACGAAGCCGGGCTTGAAGGCCTGCTGCTCTTCACCACACTATGGATCATCGGCCGCGTGGCGAGGCCACCTGGGACCATCTTCTGGAGCTTTCTTGCCGGCTATGGCCTTTGCCGCCTGATCGTGGAGTTATTTCGAGAGCCGGACCAGCACATGGGTTTCGTGCTCGGCTCGATCACCATGGGCCAACTCCTGTCGGCGCCGATGGTGATGATCGGAATCATCATGTTGGCGTGGGGCTTCTACAAAGCTGCGCCCAATCCATCGCCCAGAACGAAGGTTTGAGTTTTTAATTTTGAGTGTTGAGTTGTGGCTGCCTCCATAAACTAAAAACCCACAACTAACAACTCAACAACGCGTTGGTTAATAGGGCATCTCGTCATCCTCCAGGCCGACATGATGCCCGAGTTCATGCACCACGGTGTCGTAGACCTCCTCGACGATTTCCTCCTGGCTCTCACACCGACGAAGAATCGGTCCACGGTAAATCGAAATTCTCGCCGGTTGCGCCCCGCCGGCCGTGAAAAATGATTCTTCCGTCAACGCCTGGCCCTGGTATAGGCCGAAGAGTTCGTCCTCAGCATCCAGATCGAGATCATCCAGGACTTCTCGCGGAGGTTCCTCTTCCACCACCACCGCGATGGTCTCCATCAGCTTGGCATAGGCAGGCGGCAAGCCCGCCACGGCCTGTTGCACCAGCCGGGCGAAGGCCTCGGATGAGATGGGTTCGCCCCTCGTCATTTCTCTCCGACTCCCGCAGTTAGAGTTCTACGGCGGTCCCGCAGCGGACAAAGAGGCACTGGAACCGGACGGCTTCAACTTCCAGCGCGTGCCTGACAGCTGTCTTATAGATCTCGCCTTGCATCCGGTGTTGCTCCGCCTGCTCCTCAGCCTGGGCGGAGGTGACAGAATCTGTCTTGTAATCGGCAATCCAAATCGCGTCGCCAAGACGGTAGACGAGATCGATTACCCCCTCCATCACCTGCCCATCCCCCCAGGGCAGGATGAACGGGACTTCCCGGCCGAGAATCTCAGCCGAGCGCAGCCTCGCATAGGAATCGGATAATCCAAATATGGCGAAGAGCTCACGAAGCGAGTTACCCACGACCGGGAGGAGGGACTGCTCGTCGGGTCCAAGAACCGCCCGGAGGGCCGGGCCAATCTGATCCGACAATCGGCTTGGCGCTGCGGAAAAATCCCACCGCTGGAGAATCCGGTGTGCGATCACCCCAACCAGTCGACCTATCTCACGTCCGTCACTTGCTTCGGTGGATGGAAGCCGAAAGTCTCTCTCGTGCCGAGCGATCGCCGTTGGAGTGAGATGCCACTCGGTCGCGCGGGCTGCCATCCATCGTCCCTTACGCTCACTCCATAGGTGGGCGATCGACGACGGATCGAGGGTGGATGCCCCGGTGATAGTCGTCAGCGACCGCTTCGGCCATTTTCGATCAGGCGCCCGGATGACACGATGCGGAATGGTGCTCGCGCCGATACGCAGTTGTTGCGTCGCGGCCTCGCCCACCCTCCCCTGTCCGATCTCTTGCAACCAGTCCAACGTGGTCTCGCCCATCGATCGGACAACCAGACCGCCCGAGAGGATCAACAGATCTTTTGCCCTCGTCATCCCGACATACAACACGCGCCGCCGTTCCGCTTCTTCCCGCACCGCGAATTTTGCCTGCGACAACACGGCGCCGATAGTCCGTCGTTCACCGAGAGACAGCCCATAGGTCCCGCTCGACCAATCATAGACCACCGGGGGAACCGACCGTTCGCGGCCCCCACCCTGATGCAGCCCGGGGAGCACGACCACGGGAAATTCCAACCCCTTGGCCTTGTGAATCGTCAGGATGTGCACGGCATCGGAAGATTCCTCGGCCAACGGACTCTCCGCTTCCTCCGGCTGTTCATCCAACCGCTCGACCATCAGGTCAACGAAGGCACTCAGCGTCAGGTGTGCCCGATCCGAGAGGGAGGTCGCCATGTGCTTGACTTTCAGGAGATTCGCGACCGCCTGCTCCCCATGCAGCGATGCGGCGGCCAGTTCCAAGATCGGGAGGCGATCCAACACCAATTGAATGATATCCGCAAGCGGAAACGCAGGCGCTTCTCGATGCAGCCAGGCCAACTGTCGGTATAAGCGACCGACAGCCTCGGCGCGTGGATGCGTGAACGATTCCAGTCTTGGTTCAACCAGATAGTCCACCAGGCCGGCCTCCTGGAATTCGACCACTTCACGATCCGTTAACCCGCCGAGGGGCGAACGCAAGACCCCCGTCAGTGCGATGCGGTCGCGCGGCTGGTCGAGCACGCGAAGCACGTTAACCAGGTCGATAATCTCCTGTCGCCGATAGAAGTGTTTCTCCCCCTCGATCACATAGGGAATGTTGTAGCGCCTGAGCGCGTCAAGATAGCCATCCGCCGTTGTCAGTTTTCGGAAGAGCAGAGCGACTTGTCCGGCTGAAAGGTTCGGGCGGGAGAGCACCTCCTCCTTCAACCAACGAGCCAGGACTTCTCCCTCCGCCCGGACCGCGTCGTCTGCATCAAAAGTCCCCTCAGCCTCTGATGGCGCCGTCACCAGCATTTGCACGCCCGGCTCGAGACCGGTCGGCCGGCGTCCCGGGCGCACCGCCAATCTCACGTTGGCCGGCTGCACGAGGGGACGGCGGACAAAGAGCCGATCGAAGACCTCGTTGATTGGACCTAGCACAGCGGCGGCGCTGCGAAAATTGGTCGTGAGGGTCTGGACGACTCCGCGATCAGCTGCAATCTTGTCGACAACGCGATCGAAGGCTTCGATGTCGGCACGCCGAAAGGCATAAATGGATTGTTTCGGATCTCCGACAATGAATAACTTGCCTGGTTCGAGGGTGATGTCCTGCCACGCCGTGGCATGGCAGCCGAGTTGTTCCGAGACTGCCAAGATGATTTCGTACTGCACCGGATCCGTATCTTGAAACTCGTCGACAAGGACAGCCCGATAGTCCCGCTTGATGCGTTCCCGTATTGCGGGATGTTCATGAAGGAGCCTTCGCGCCCGGGCCAACAGGCCATCAAACGACAGCCAGCTCTGCGCGACAAAGGAGGACCGAATGTCCGATACCACCGGAGCGATAATCTTCAACAGATTGATGAAGAAAGCATGATCAACTGCAAGGATCTGTTTGGCTATCTTGATCAGCAGAGCGGCCTCATGATGATCGGCCATCTCCCATCCATTTGCCGGCTTCGAGTCCAATTCCTTCTCGAACCATTGTCGATCGACGGCCGGAACTTCATCGACCGCGTCAACGCCATGGTCCAGCAGTCGTGTGGTCAGGGCCACTGTTGACCTGAGCATCTCCTCGATCTTCCGGCGCTTGGGCCGGTCGTATCGGTCCAGTAAAGCCCGAGCACGACTTCCGGTCTCGCTCAGCCACTGGACTTGCGCTGAGCCGAGCCGCGCGCTCTCCAACTGTGTCGAGAGCGCAGACAGATCCACCAACTCGCTGCACAGTGCCTGCGCAAGTGCCCGAAAATGGTCGATACCGGCCCGCTGAAGCATCGTTCTCCAGAAGGCATGGTGTGTTCCCTTCCGGCTCAGCTCTTGATCGATCCAGACATCCCAGCATCGGGTGAAATGTTCCTCGAACCGTAACCCGTCGTCTTCCCGGAAATGAGGGTCAACGCCGCTTTCCAGGGGGTGGAGTCGGAGCAAGTGGGCGGCGAAGCTGTGGAGCGTGCCGATCTGCGCCTTCTCAATATCCCTGAGGGCAGTTCCGGCACGCGCTGCAATCTCAGCCCTCGTGAGCCCGTACCGTGCCTGCAGGTCCCGGAAGGAGACCGCGGCACCGCCGTGCGCAACACTTGCATCAGCCTGGAGGTCGGCCAACAGCCCCAGACGTTCCCGCAACCGCACCTTCATTTCGGTCGCCGCTCTGTTCGTGAAGGTCAGGGCAACGATCTCCGTGATCGCAATTGGGCGAGGCTCTTTCATCAACAGATGCACGAGGCGGTTGACCAATAGGGTCGTCTTACCGGTTCCCGCACCGGCCACCACGACGACGTTGCGATCAAACGTCGTCTCGGCTGCCTCACGGGCGCTGCGATCCGGAATCTGGTCTTGGCTACTCATCTTTGACCCGTAGGGTGCGTAACGATCGAAGTTCCTTGGATTCCGCGGAACGGGACGCGCGCCACCAGGTCAGCTGATGTTCGCGCCGGCAGGCCACGCGGTAGTCGCACGTCTTGCAGTGCGTGCCAGGCACAATGAAGAACCGCCCGTCGCTGATGCCTTCCGCCAATCTGGTCAGCGTCTGCCGGATCAATGCGCCGGATTCCGATGCCCAGACGCTGCTCGAAAAGGTGGAACGAACAATGGACACCGGCCAGTGTGGTGCCAGAAAGAACAATTGCACTTCCCTGGCGGAGTCCTGTTCCGGAAAATCCAGACAGGCATACAGCGGAGGCTGCATTCTCTTCCCCTGAGCGGCGGACTGGACCAGATGCCGGTCCTCGGACTTCATCGCCGAACCGGACTTGTATTTGTAATCCACGATTCGAAGGGCACCGGAGTCACGGTGACGATCGATTCGGTCCACTCGGCCTTGGACCTTTATGGGAACAGAATGGCCTCGCATGGTGACCCGAATTTCTCCCTCCGCCTCCACCTCAAAGGCAATCGGCTGGTACAAGTCTTCGGCCTGAGCCGGTTCATTGACTGCGGCGAGGACCAACGCAGCGATCTGTTCCTTGGCTAATTCCCATAAGAGATAGTATCCGATCTGATGTTGGATCTTGGAGTCTGCGGTCGCCTGCTCAATGGATTCGTCGACAAATCGGCGCATGACCTCACCGGTCAATGATGACCCCGGCCAGCCGGCGCGTAGCAGCGACTCATAGCACCTTCGTAAGACGGCATGACAGAACGTGCCGAGCACCACGGCGTCCGGCTCCTGGGTGATGGGCAGACGAACCGGTTCGAGACGCAGCACATCCGCAGCGAAGTATTGGAAGGGACAGCGGGCATATCGTTCAAGCGGCGTTGGAGCAATCCCTCGTTGGACGATGCGTGACCAATGAGAGGACAGCGGGCCGGTCTGGCCGTCGAATGCCGTGAGTGACGGGCTATCTGCTTCGATGTGATCTAATGCCGTGGCAGCATGGCGGAACAGCTCGGCATCCTGTCCGATTGCAAGCAGCAACGGAACGGGATCCCGTCCCTGCATTGCCATCCACTGGGTCAAGTCCGCCGGAGGAAGAAATAGACGCATTGCCGGCCGGTGGGCGATCCGATCCGTCAGGCGACGTGGCACAGATTCGATCGGACAATCAGGAAGGTTCAACCGCTTGGCGCCCTCCATGACATAGGGCGACGCAGCCAGGACCCGCCCGTTGTCGTCGGCGCGCTGAAACGACACATAGAGCCGCTGTGTTGCGGCCTGGCAGAGCAGTGTAAATAACAGCCCCTCCTCGTCATAGCCCGCGAGCTTCTCGTCGATCTTGAATCCGAGCGTGGTATCGAGAACCAGCCGGTGTCGATCGCGCAGAAAGGGATCTTCCAGGATGTAACGGGGAAAGGTCTTGTCATTCAGGCCGAGGACGAACAGCGCCTTGAACGGAAGGCCACGCGCCGCCATGGCATCGAGCACGCGCACACCCCGATGCGCACCAGAGCTCACCGGGACGGAGGCACGTTCGAACGCATGGGTTAACAGGTTGACGAACTCCGCCCAACTCAAGTCCTCCCCGATCACATCGAGATGCTGGAGGGTGCTCAAAGTCCGCTCGATGACATTCCAGGTAGAGTGCAATCGGGGGGTGCGAGGATCATCTACCTCGACCAATTCGGCCCCCGGACGGCGGACATGCCGGAACACCAGCTGCTGAAACGCGTCCAACAACTGCCCGATCGTGCCACGCGGCGGCAGCGCCGCGCATTCGTCGAGCAGCTTCGCCACTACTTGCCAGCACAGCGCGCTGACGTCCGGCGCGATATTCACTGAAACGCGTTGCGTGGCGTCATCTTCCTCCCCATCCAGTGCGAGCGCAGCCTGACTGGCCTGCTTGACACGCTCCCATTCATCCCGGCCATGCGTGATGTGGAGCACCGAGACCAACACCTTCCATTGTTCGGGACGATAATGGACCGACCCGACCGATTCCGTGGAGGACTGATAGAGGGGAGACGTGATGATGTCGAGCATCGATGTACGATAGAAATCGTTGAGCGGCAACGAGGCCAGTTGGAGCAGGAGCTTGCAGAGCGGCTCATGAATCAGCGGCCGTGCTGCCGTGGCCTCGAAGGGAACACAATGGCGGTCGAACACCCCCTGGATGAGCGTGCAGTAGGGATCTAACGTTCTCGCCACCACGCCGATTTCCTCGAACCGAAAGCCGTTCGTCTCGACCAGATCGAGGATCGTGCGGCAGGTCGAAGCCAGTTCTTCCTCCGGTCCGATGACGCTGGAAATGGTCAGCGCCGGGCGGTCGGCATTCACAGAGGGCTCCGGCACCGGGAATCGGATGAGCGCCTCCGGCCTCGACACCAGCGGTTGAATGTGGCGATCGAAGAAGCGCCGGGCAAAACCGAACGAGGGCCCCCCTTCCAAAGGGAAGAAGAGCGTCGTCGGGGCCGCGGCGCTGATCGCCCCAAACAGGGACAGCTGCACCTGCGTCAGGTCGTAGAAACCGTAATAGAAAGCGTGTCTGAGCGACGCAAGAAACGGTGACGAGGGAACGAAGGGAAGGATAGATTCGGCAAGATCGTCGGCGGTGCCTACTTCAAGGGTTCTGCCCACCTCCTTCACGGCGGCGCATAGGGAGAAGAGCGCATGGAGCCAGTCCCTGTCATCCTTGTCGAAACAGCCTTCTGTGAGTCCGCGGATGGCCGCCGCGGGATCGACGCCTGCATCCTTCAGATCGCGCACGCTCGACCACAGGGCCGCCCAGGTACCGGACGAATGTCCGATGTGTTGCAGGGGGGACAGGCCTGAGAGTTGGTTGCGGACCAGGTAACGTACGAATTGCTCAAAGAATAGATCATCAACAACTCGCACCGGAACGGATTGGTCCTGACCGTGAACCTCGTCGGCCAGGCGGAGCGCCAATTGATGGAAGGTGAGTACATGCACATTGATCCATGAACGCTGTTGCTCCTGGCTCAGCAGACGCTTGATGTGGTCGAGGAGCGGTCGTGATGGCACAAGGATCGCGAGAGGCGCAAAGGGATCGTCAGACTTCAACCGGTTGAGGTGATCGATGAGGGAGACTTCGAGGGAAGGATGAAAGCGACCGGTGATGACGTTGAGCATGGGATAGAGCGTCACTCGTCAATGGTCATTCGTCAACCGTAACGAAGGGAGATAGCCGTTTCTCGATTGACCAACGACGAATCTCGAATGACGTGTCTTTACCCCGTTTCCGGCCCTAATAGCTCTCCGTTACAGTCGACACAGGCCCAGTCGCCGTCGATGAAACTCATCGGATCTCCACAAATCGGACAGTCGGGCGGAGGGCCCTTTTCGAGACGCGGGAGAATCGGCAGTTCGATATCGTCTTCGTTCATGAGCCTTAGTCCTCTCGTGGTTTCATTTTGAGCTGCAGCGCTTTCTCCGCGCTTTCGCGGCTCGGGACGCCGACAAACGTCAATCGCCCGTCGATGATCGTGGCCGGAACTGCTCGAACAGAATGGCGATCGGCGAGTTCCTGTCCATCCTTGGTCGTTATATCCACTTCTCTGTAGGAAAAACTGTACTTCACTCGCAACTGCTTCCAGAGGCTCTTGGCCGAGGGGCAGGCTCCGCAGCTGGGCGATACAAGTAAGGTGATGTTGGGCATCGTCAGACAGAAAACGGGTTGAGGCTGAAGTTACGGTTCTGGTATCGAGTTTGGATCTTAGCACCGGCCGAAAAGCCGGCGCAAGGAGAGGACAGAGGCCCGTCAGTCGAGCCAATCCTTCTCTTTGAGTTTTCTGGGAAGATATTTCTTCGTCAGGTATTGAAAGTCTTTGTTCGCCAGGGCATCGAGTTCGTACTTCAGCCCACTGGCCAGCATGCGCTTGATCTCGGTCTGCCAGGCAGGTTTTTGAAACCACTGGTAGTTCATCAGCTCTTTGGCGCGCGCGATATCTTTCTCGTTCAGCTTGATACCGACGTTTCTTGGCAACCCGTACCGTTCCGGGTCGGCGCTGGACAAGCCCATAAACTTCGCCTTCGGAATCGCCATGCGCTGGCTTTCGAATGCCAGGTTAATCGACCCCTGCTTCACCACCGAATAGATGTAATAGCCCCACGGGTCATTATCCACCAGCACATAGACCGGCAGCCGATGTTCTTCATGCAGCCGTCTCGCCAGGCGCCGGACGCCCCTCGGCGGCTGGCCGTTTCCGGTCAGTAGCACGCAGTTATAGCGCCGCCAGAACTTATCCTCGGATAAGCGGTTCCATTGCGTACCTTTTTCAACCAGCAGGACGAAGTCCGCCGTGCAGCGCCGGATCTCGAGGTACTCCGGCTCCACGATCGACGGGACCGAATAGCCCCCTTTGCCGAGCCGGGAACAGTCCACCCGATCGCCGTCGTCACCGAACACCACCGGCCCGACAATGCTGCCGCTGTTCTCCGCCCGGACATGTAACTCTTCGCGCAGGGCCGCGAGCGAAACCTCCAGATCCTCGATGACCGGATCGGATTCATCCTGGGTATCGAAGGTGTTTTCATGCGAGTCTTTGATGGTGTGCTTCGTTCGGTAGTAGATTTCACGAAGCGACGTCGTGAGGTCTGCTCGTTGCAATTCGGACAGAGCATCCGCCACCAGGACGGTCTGCATGAACTTCTTCGCCATCCCCACGTTGAAGAACGAGCGGGCCTGTTTCTTCTTGCCCATCTCGATGAGCCCCTTCCGCTCGTTGAACGAGACATTCGAGAGGGCGCGAATGGGAATCGCAATGGTCGGATCCTTCGAGCGTTCCGCCGCGTGGATCACGATATCCGCAAGACCCACGAGTTTCTTTGCGACCGCGGTCGTGTGCTTCTGCTTCTGGACCATGGTGGTTTACTTCTTTTTATGAGATGAGCCGCGCGCCGAGGCTTTCGCCGGCTTCCCGGCGGATCGTTTGACCCGTTCAGGTTGTTCGGTGAACAACGCCATCTGGTGGTCTCTACCCTTTGAACGTTTCGGTCCGTTCCCTTTTGCCGGACGCATCCTGGGCGAATGCCCTTTTGCCAATTGCTCCGCTGCTCCCGCCTTCCCGGGCGCATCCGCTTCGATCGGCGCAACGGTCGGGACCTGATCGGCTTCGACTTGTGACGCGAGCGCGACCTCTCCCTCGACTCCCTCCTCTGTCACGATGATCGAATGGGGCAAGCCTTGCGGTCCACCGTCGGACTTGCCCAGCGCCTCGTCGGTCTTGGTCCCGCCCGTGCGCGAGGCGGCGATCTTCTGGAGTTGTGTCTTGAGCTTGTCCTTCGGCAACTTCCCCCCCTTAAGCCGGTCGCAGGCCTCGACCACTTCTTCGATGTAGAGTTCAAAGATATTCCGCCGCCGATACTCGCTCGCCGCCCGCTCGCGGCGGCGCACAAACAGGCCCAACCGCCGGCCGCACTCGCGCAGCGCCAGGGTAATTTCTTTCTGGATTTCGTCGTAATCCGCAATCGCCTCCTTGGATTCGCTGGTGAATGGAACCCAGACCGACGCCATATGGACAAAGATCACCATCCGGCCGCCCGGCAGCGCGCCGCGTGACTGCGTCACACCGTAGTTCTTCCACGTCGTGTTGAGCACCGACTTGAAGGTCGAACAGGCCGATTGCTGGTACAGCAGCGGAACCCGGTTGGCATAGCGAATGACGCGTGCCAGTTCAGAGTCATCCTGTTCATGTTCTCCTTCCGCTTTTGGCATGGCAGGCTGTGCCGGCCTGTTTTGCTCTTCCGGCCGATTTCCGTAGGCCAAGCCCGCCTCGATAATGAACGGATTGCCACGATAAACGGCCGGCGGCCGGCTGACGGCCGTATAGAATTCGCCTTTGATCTGCTTGAAGAGCCCGGCGAGAATCGCCTTTTCGCCGATCGGCGAGAGGCAATTCGTCGGTGGCGCCATGATCTTGGTCGCCTGGATTGTCCGATACAAGACTTCCGCTGCATGACCCTTCACGTCGCGCGGCTTCATGCTCGGCGAGACCCTCGCGCTCTTACATACCTCGTTGGCCAGCTGCGGTGAGACCCGACAGAAATCGCTCGAAAGAAAACCGGAGAGCGTATGACTCTTCGTGTCCTGCAACATCTTCAGCAACATGCCGAATTCGATCCCGTAGGGGTGCGGTTTGATCTCACGCGGCGATGGCGGCAACTCATGGTACGTCCGTGGATACCCCTTCGTCTCCCCCTCTGGCGTGTGGTAGGTCAACCGCACGTGCGGATTGGCAATCGAGGTTTGCTCCAGCCAATCGTCGACGGATGCACGGCCCTTCTGGTACTTGCCCTCGACTTCGAGCGTGACCTGGGTTCCCTGCGTCTGATCCCACTCGATCCGCTTGTTCTCGTGGACGAGCGGCTCGTTCTTCTTCGTGTCGATCTGGACTTCGAAGAAATGGGCGGCGGCTCTGGGCCCGGCGCGTGAAATAATTGTGACCGGCTTGCCGGTCGTCAACTGTCCATACATGCCGGCGGCAGAAATGCCGATGCCCTGCTGACCACGGCTCATGCGCAAGCGATGGAACTTGGACCCGTACAGCAGCTTGGCAAAAATCCTGGGGATCTGCTGGCGGACGATCCCCGGTCCGTTGTCCCGGACGGTGATTCGAAATCTGGTCGCCTGGCTCGCCGTTGGTGTGGTCCCTCCCGTTGGGACAACTTCAAGCCGGACCATCACATCAGGCAGAATTCCCGCTTCTTCACAGGCATCCAGCGCGTTATCCACTGCCTCCTTCACGCAGGTCAGCAACGCCTTGCGAGGGTTGTCGAAGCCGAGCAGGTGCCGGTTTTTCGTGAAGAATTCGGAAACGGAGATTTCCCGCTGGCGCGCGCCCATCTCAACGGCCGTCACCTGCTGCGGCGGCTTGGCGATAACCTTCTTCGTGGCGGCTGGCGGCGAGGCAGGCTTGCTAGCAGCGGCGGGCTTCGACGTGACAGTAGCAGCCTTAGATTGAGCCATTCATCCTCGAAAGAGACTTCGAAAGAAAATTGCGCGGCATTGTACACAGATTGATCACGTGAGGAAACCCCGGCCGAGAATAATTCTTCAACGTTGACTAATGGAGACAAAAGACAAGCGGATGAGGGATGGGTTTGGGTGGGAGGAGCACGCACCTAACCGAGGACGATTAGGTACGACGGAGATCTCGGGAGGACTTTAGGCTTCCCAGTACAAGCTGGTCCTGCACACCATCCTCAACGCTCGATCCCCTGATGAACCACATTCCCTCGGGGCGTTCACTCCTCCCACAGAACTACAATAGGCGTCGGCTTGGCACGAGTCAAGAAAACCATTGAACCGTGCCCAAGTTCCTCTTGTGAAAACCACGCGTAGGCGACGGTGTGTGGGTCTGCGCCCTGGAGCGGAGTGCGGTCGCCTCGATCATCACGAGTTACCGCCTTCGTCGAGGGCAAAACATTCGTCGATCAACTGTTCCAGCTCATCCAGTTCCTCCTGCCGAACTTCCAGGAACTTGACGCCGAAGGTCTGGTCGTGAATCCACTGGACCTGTGCCTGATCGATGTAGATCGGTTCTTCGACTCCCGGAATGATGAGCTTCACGACGATCTGCTTGCCCGGTTGGACGGCCAGGCGGCTCTCGAACTTGGCCCCGCCGAGCGAAAGATCGATCGTCTCGCCTTCGACCTCGTGCGAGTTCGCGCGCAATAGACTCCTGACTTGCGCCTGCACTCGGCGATGTTGACGCCGTTCCATCGGTTGCTACCATACCTCTTTCGATCGAGAAAATCACGTCAGACCGGTATCTTGCTCCCGGTCGATCACGTGTTCCCTTGAAACTCAGGGATGCTTTCGCTATGGTAGCCCACAATGGATCGAGTTCGTTCGCGCCAGATTCTCCTTGCCTGCGCGAGCGGGGTACTGTTGCCGCTGTGTTTCCCCAAGTTTGATCTCGGATTGCTCGCCTGGGTCGTCCTCATTCCGCTGCATGTGGCTCTTGATCAATGCCCGCGACGGCGGGCCTATTGGCTGGGATGGCTGGCCGGTTTCCTCGGATTCACCGGCATCATGTCCTGGGTGGTGACCGCCATGACGATGTACGGGAAGGTGCCACCCCCCGTCAGCTATGCCATCATGTTGCTCCTGACCGCCTACCTGGGGCTGTACGTTGCCCTCTATTGCTTTGCCGTCGTCTGGTTGCGTGAGATCATTCCGCGATACGGTATTTTCTTCGCCCCCTGTTTCTGGGTCTCGCTCGAGCTGCTGCGGACGTACTTCCTTTCAGGACTTCCCTGGTGTCTCCTGGGCTATTCGCAATACCGTGAGTTGGACTTGATTCAGATCGCAGATCACACGGGGGTCTACGGGATTTCGTTCTTGATCGTGCTGGTCAATCTGGCACTGGCCGAACTGCTCCTGTGGCTCATGCCGTTTTTCCGCGGGTTTCATCCGGCGAAACTCCCGTGGGAACTCCTCACTGCCACGGCCTCACTGCTGCTTTTTGCAAGCTTCTACAGTTCTACGGTGCTGACCACCGACACCACGACGCGCCTACGAGCCTCGGTGACGGTCGGCCTGGTACAACCCAACATCGATCAGGCGGTGAAATGGGATGTCGCCTACCGTGAGGAGACCATGCAGCGCCTCGACCGCCTCACCGCTCAGCTCGGAACCGACACGGACCTGGTCGTTTGGCCGGAAGCGGCGACGCCGTTCATTCTGGAACGGGAAAAGGAATATCAGGTGAGGCTGATCGCCTGGGCGGATCGTGCCAAGGCGCCGATTCTCCTCGGCAGTCCGGCTCTGCGGTTCTATCCGGATCGGAGACCCTATCTGCTGAACAGCGCCTATCTGCTCGCACCCGACGGCACGCTCCTCGGGCGATACGACAAACACCATCTCGTGCCCTTCGGCGAATACATTCCACTGAAATCGTCGCTCCTATTTTTCCTCGACAAACTGGTGGAAGGGATCGGCGACTTCGAAGCAGGGCCTGGTTCGACCGTGCTGTCGTTCACTCCCAAATCACCGGGCGGCGCCAATCCGGCGGCTCCACGGCCGGTGAGGTTCGGGGTGGCGATTTGTTACGAGGTGATTTTCCCTGAATTAGTGCGCCAATCTGCGGGCAATGGCGCGGAATTGCTGGTGACGATCACCAATGACGGTTGGTTCGGCCGTTCATCGGCGCCGGCGCAGCATTTTGCCATGGCGGTGTTCCGGTCGGTGGAGAATCATCTGGCCATCGCGCGCGCCGCCAACACCGGGATTTCTGGTTTCATCGATCCTTTCGGCCGTATCATGCAGGCGACGCCCCTGTTCACCGAAGAGGTCCTACAGGCGCGCCTTCCGGTGAGGCAAGCCCGGACATTTTACAGTTACTACGGAGATGTGTTTGCCTACGTCTGTGTTATAATCTGCGCGCTTTTGTGTCTGTACGGTTATTTCCGCACGAAGGAACCCGCTCACGGCACAACCGCTGTCACCCCCGCGTAGCGGGAGAAGGATGATGCATGCTGGACGAAGTACAGGTTCGCGTTCGCGCCATCGGCGAGCAGGTTTCCGAGCTGCGGGGGCATCTTTGACCTCGCCCGGATGGCGTCCGATCTGCGCGAACTCGAGACCCAGATGGGACAGCCAAATTTTTGGAACGACGCTCGCGCCGCCGCGGCTGTCAGCCGGAAAAAAGCCACGATTGAGCGGGAACTTCAACAGTGGCACGAGATCGAAAGCAAGGTAAGCGACCTTGGCGCCCTGCTGGAATTGGCGGCCGAGAGCGGCGACGCCGGGCTTGAACGGGAACTGGCCGCCGAACTGCAGCAGTTGGAACCGCGCGTGGCGGCCCTCCGCGTCGAGCTGTTGCTGTCTGACGACCTGGATCCTAACAATGCACTTCTTGCCATCCATCCCGGGGCCGGCGGAACGGAATCGCAGGACTGGGCGCAGATGCTGCTCCGTATGTACGTGCGGTGGGCCGAAGCCAAGAAGTTCAAGGTGGAAACGTTGGATCTGCTGCCCGGAGACGAAGCCGGCATCAAGAGCGTAACCGTTTCGATCACCGGTCCCTATGCCTACGGGTATTTGAAGGCGGAAGCCGGCGTCCATCGCCTGGTCCGCATTTCCCCCTTCGATTCCAACAAGCGGCGACATACCTCGTTTGCCTCGGTGTTCGTCTATCCCGAGGTTAACGAGGACATTGACGTGGTGATCGAAGAGAAAGATCTCAGGATCGATACCTTCCGGTCGGGTGGTGCCGGCGGGCAGAACGTGAACAAGGTCGAGACGGCGATCCGTATCACGCACCTGCCCACCGGCATCGTCGTGCAATGTCAGAACGAGCGGTCCCAGCTCCAGAACAGAAATGGGGCGATGAAGATCCTGAAATCGCGCCTCTTCGAGCTCGAACAGAAGAAAAAGGAAGCGGAGTTCAATGCGATCGTCGGCGAGAAGAAAGAGATCGCATGGGGCAGCCAGATACGGTCCTATGTGTTCCAGCCCTATCAGCTGGTCAAAGACCACAGAACCGCGCATGAAACCGGCAATGTCTCCGCTGTCATGGACGGTGAGATCGACGGCTTCATTGAAGCATACCTGAAACTGAAGCTCGCGAAAGGAAGCGACCAGCTATCAGCTGTCAGCAGACCGGAAGACGATCTTTAACTGCCGCGCGCTGACAGCCGAGTGCCGTCTGCAAAGACATGGACGAACCGAACGAACAGCGGAGCCAGCGAATCAGCAAACTCGATGCCCTCCGGGAGGCCGGCGTTTCTCCCTACGGCACCCGTTTCGAGGTCAAAGACAGAGCCGGGCAGCTCATCAGACTGCACGGTGAAAAAACCAGAGAGATCCTCGCACAGGAAAAGATTTCCTGCACATTTGCCGGCCGTGTGGTGGCCCTGCGCCGCTTCGGCAAGGCCGGGTTTGCCGTGCTGCAGGACGGCGCCGACCGCCTGCAAGTCTATCTCAAGAAGGATCTGCTCACTGCGCAGGCCTACGCGGTCACGGAGCAACTCGACCTCGGCGATTGGATCGGGGTCACCGGGATCCTGTTTCGCACCAAGACGAATGAGTTCACCGTCGAGGTGCATCAGCTGACGTTTCTAAGCAAAGCGCTCCGGCCGCTCCCGGAGAAGTGGCACGGACTCACCGATATCGAGACCCGCTATCGACAGCGGTACGTCGATCTCATCGCCAACCCTGACGTGCATCATATCTTTTCGACGCGAAGCCGGATCATCGCCGGCATCCGGGCCTTTCTCATCGAGCAGGGGTTTCTTGAAGTCGAGACGCCGATGATGCATCCGATTCCCGGCGGCGCCGCGGCCAAGCCCTTTGTCACGCATCACAACGCGCTGGGCGTGGATCTGTATCTGCGCGTCGCGCCGGAATTGTACTTGAAGCGTCTGATCGTCGGCGGATTTCCGCGGGTGTTCGAGATCAACCGCAATTTCAGAAATGAGGGCATCTCGACCATTCACAACCCTGAATTTACGATGCTGGAGTTCTACCTCGCCTATGCCGATTATCACGACTTGATCATCTTCACCGAAGCTCTCATTTCCGGTCTGGCCCGGGAGATCCTCGGCTCGACCGTACTCGAATACCAGGGCCAGGCCCTCACGCTCACTCCACCCTGGCGGCGCTGGTCGTACCACCAGGCCGTTCTTGAAGTGAATGGGTTGGATGCGTCCATGCTCCAGAACCGGGATAAGGCCCTGGAGGCGGCCAGACAGCTCAACCTGCCGGTTGACCCCAAGGCCTCGTTGGTCAGCATCGTGAACGAGATTTTTGAAGAGACCGTTGAGCCCAGCCTGCAGCAGCCGACGTTCATCACGGACTACCCGATCGAACTGTCTCCGCTGGCCCGTCGCAAGGACTCAAACCCGGCTCTCACCGACCGGTTCGAGCTCTACATCGCCGGAAGAGAAATCGCGAATGCCTTTTCAGAGTTGAACGATCCTTTGGATCAACGCGCACGGCTTGAGGACCAGGCTGCCCAACACGAAGCCGGAGACGAAGAAGCCCATCTCGTCGACGAGGACTTCCTCCGCGCGCTGGAGTTCGGCATGCCGCCCACGGCCGGTGAAGGGATCGGGATCGATCGCCTGATCATGCTCTTTACCAACCAGGCGTCAATCCGCGACGTGGTACTCTTTCCCCAGCTCAGGCCGGAGAAACCATAGTGGCCCTCCCCTACGAAATCTTCGTTGGGCTTCGGTACTTACGTGCCAAGCGCCGCAACCGGACCATTTCGCTGAACACCTTCGTATCGATCGCCGGCATCACGCTCGGGGTCGCCGCCCTCATCGGCACGGTCGGCATCATGACGGGCTTCAAAGAAGACATCCAAAGCAAGATTCTCGGCACCACGGCCCATATCATCGTGCAAGAGCGGATGAAGGAGAATATGACGGACTACGATCCGCTCATCGAGAAAATCCGGGCTGTTCCGGATGTCGTCGCCGCGACGCCGTTCGTCCTCCGCCAGGTCCTCCTCACCTCGCAGTCCGGTGTGCAAGGCATCGTCCTGCGCGGGATTGACCCGGTGCGGGAGGCGCAGGTCACCGAAGTGGCTAAGAACCTGTCATCGGGACAATTGACGGATCTGCTGATCCCGATGAAGGTGAAACAGACCCCGGCCGACGATCCGCAGGGGATGCCCCAGCTGGTCGAAAGACCCGGCATCATTCTCGGAAAAGAGCTGGCTCTTCGACTGGGCGTGTTTCCGGGAGACACGCTCAACGTGGTGTCTCCGGTCGGCCCGATTAGCGCCATGGGCATGGTGCCCAAGATCCGAACATTCGCCGTGGTAGGACTCTTTAATTCGGGCATGTACGAATATGATTCGTCCCTCGCCTATATCGAACTCGGAGAGGCGGAGAAGTTTTTCAACATGGGGGCCAGCGTGTCCGGAATCGAAGTCAAGGTGACCGACGTGTTCCACGCGGGCGAGATCGCCCGCAACATTGAGCGAGAGTTGGGCTTCAGCCACGGAGCCAGGGATTGGATGCAGATGAACCGCAATCTCTTCTCGGCCCTGAAGCTTGAAAAGACGATGATGTTCCTCCTGCTCGTTCTGATTACGATCGTCGCGTCGTTCAACATCGTGAGCACGCTGACGATGATCGTCACCGAGAAACAGAAAGAAATCGCGATTCTCAAAGCGATGGGCGCCACCACGCGGAGTATCCGGCGGATCTTCATGTTGAACGGGCTGATTATCGGGTTTTCCGGAACAGCCATCGGCATTCCCCTCGGCTATGCGTTTCTCTGGCTCATCCAGACGTTCTGGACCTTCGATCCGACCGTGTACTACATCTCGACGATTCCCGTACACGTCCTGGCCGAGGACGTACTGCTCGTGGCGGGATCGGCGATCCTGATCAGTTTTATCGCGACCGTGTATCCCGCGAACCAGGCGGCCAGGCTCGAACCGGTGGCCGCATTGCGGTATGAATAAATCACGAACCGTCAGCGTTCAGCTGTCGGCTTGGAAACCGCTTGCCGAGAGCTGATGGCTCAACGCTTCCATCATGATTAAGGTCACGGATCTTCATAAGTCCTTTCTGATGGGTGCCTACGAGCTTCCCGTACTCAAGGGAATCAACCTCGAGATCCGGCGGGGGGAGCTGATCGCGATCGTTGGCGCGTCGGGCGCAGGCAAGAGCACCCTGCTCCACATCATCGGAACGCTCGATAAACCGAGCAGCGGCACGGTGACCTTCAATGGTCAGGACTTGTTCCAGATGACGGAAATCGAGCAGGCGGAATTTCGCAACCAGCGCCTTGGATTTGTCTTTCAATTTCACCATCTGCTGCCGGAGTTCACGGCCCTGGAGAACGCCTCCATGCCGGCGCTCGTGCAGCGTCGCGACCCCGGGGCGGTCGAATCCGAGGCCCAGGCGCTGCTCACCGAAGTGGGATTGGGCCAGCGACTTCACCACAAGCCGGGAGAGTTGTCCGGAGGCGAGCAGCAGCGGGTGGCAATGGCGCGGGCCCTGATGCAAAATCCGGACTTGGTGCTAGCCGATGAGCCGACCGGCAACCTCGATACCCACACGGGAGACGGGCTGTTCGAGTTGATGCGAGAATTGAACAAGTCCCGTGGAACTACTTTCATCATCGTGACGCACAACGACAAACTGTCCGCCCAGTCGGACCGAATCGTACATATGCAGGACGGAATGATCGTCTAAGCCAGGAAGACGATGGGCGAAGCATTCATGGAACCGGCTTTGTCTCTGTGATGTCCCACTCACGGCAGTGTGAGTTCATGCTGGTGCTATCCAATTCACGACTGGGCCTGGCCCTCTCCTGCGTGCTGCTGCTGGCAGGATGCGGGGGATTGCAGGATGTCTCGGAAAGCCAGGGCGCCAAACTGTTCCACCCGCAGGCCATCGCGGTCCTGCCCCCGATGGCCAGCCAGTACGACACTGCGCGTGAGGAAATTCAAGAAGTGTTGGCCGTGGTCTTGCGCAAATCTTCCCGCATCGAGCGGGTGGTGTCCCCGGAGACTGTGACCGATATCTTTCAGGCGTCCAAAGCGGCGTTTGACGCCCTCGTTGTCTACATTTCCCGTCTGGAAATGACCGGCCATTCCGACAAAGATTCGGCCGTCATCCTGGGCAGAGCACTCAACGTCGATTCGTTCCTGGTGGTGCGGGTGAATTCGTGGGAGTACCCCCGTGGCGTGGGATTGAGTCTTCGCCTCATTGATGCGACGACCGGGGCCACGATCTGGAAGGCCCGGCACGAGCGGTCTGCGAGCTATGTGTTCTTCCGAACAGACTTGAAAGACATCGCCGCGGAACTCGCCGACGAGATGATCAAGTCCATGCCGCCCCACGTCAAGCGCTAGGCGAGCCTTCCTTCTGTGACGTCCTCTTCACAGGCAGCGTGCCGCTCACTGCCTACTGCGCTGCCGCAACCATGGCGGATTTCAACGACCGGACGAAGTCTGCAACCTTTCCAACCATGCTGCGATCCTGCTGATGTGAGGCGATGCGTTTCACGATGGCGCTGCCGACGATGACTCCGTCGGCGATTTTGGCCACCCGGGCCGCGTCTTCCGGAGTCGCCACCCCAAACCCCACCGCGACAGGGAGCGACGAAATCTTCCTGATTTGCTCGACGTTATGGCCGACCTCCGCCACGTTGCTGAGTTTGGCTCCCGTAATTCCCGTAAGCGAGACGTAATAGACGAACCCGTGCGACTGCCGCACGACCAGCTTGCGCCGCTGGGCCGTGCTCGTGGGAGCCAGCAGAAAAATGAGCCGCAGTCCTGCCTCCTCCGCCGGGGCCGTCAGAGGTTCCGCCTCGTCCGGCGGTAGATCGGGCACGATGAGACCGTCAACGCCGGCGGCCTTGGCGGCCTTGCAGAAGATCTCAGCCCCCATGGCATGGATCGAATTGTAATAGAGCATCAGCACGATCGGAATCTGCGTCCGCTGCCGGACGGAGGTTACAAGGGCAAGGATCTGGGCGAGCGAAGTGCCATGCCGCAACGCGCGTTCGGCGGCCTGCTGAATCACCGGTCCGTCTGCAATGGGGTCCGAGAAGGGCACGCCGAGTTCGATGATATCGGCGCCTGCCCGTTCCAGGGCCAGGACCAGTTGTTCCGTTTCGGCCAGCCCGGGGTCTCCGGCCATTAGATAGGCGATCAGGGCTTTTTCGCCCTTCCCCCTGAGGGTGTCGAACGTTGTTTCTAGGCGGCGCATATTCATATGAAGCTGCAGAGAGCTATAGGGTGACTCCTCGCATGCGCGCCACCTGCTGAACGTCTTTGTCGCCGCGACCGGAGAGATTCGCAATGATGAGCTGCGACTTTTTCATTATCGGTGCCAACTTGGTAATGTGCGCGATGGCATGCGCACTTTCCAACGCCGGAACAATTCCCTCCTCGTGCGCAAGCAGATCGAAAGCCGACATCGCCTCGTCGTCCGTCGCGTAGGTATACTCAATGCGCTCCTGATCATGGTAGAGGCTATGTTCGGGGCCCACAGCCGCATAGTCCAGCCCGGCCGACACCGAATGGGTCAGGTTGACCTGCCCGTTGTCGTCCTGGAGCAGATAGGTCATCGTGCCGTGCAACACCCCCGGCTTGCCGCCGGAGAACCGCGCCGCGTGCTTGCCGCTCGCGATGCCGAGCCCTCCCGCCTCCACCCCGACCATTTTAACTTTCTTATCGCGGAGAAAGGCATGGAATAGTCCGATGGAATTACTCCCTCCGCCGACGCATGCCACCAGATAGTCCGGAAGCCGCCCCTCGGCGGACAGGATTTGCTTGCGGGCCTCCCGGCCGATGATCGACTGAAAATCACGGATCATCATCGGATAGGGATGCGCGCCGAGCACCGAGCCGAGCACATAGTGCGTGGTCCGCACATTCGTCGTCCAATCGCGCATCGCTTCGCTGATCGCATCTTTCAGCGTCCGGCTGCCGGCATCCACACCCGTCACCGTCGCGCCCAGCAGCCGCATGCGGAAGACATTCAACGCCTGCCGCTGCATATCCTCCGTGCCCATGTAAATCTCAGATTGGAGCCCGAACATGGCGGCTGCCGTAGCCGTGGCGACTCCGTGCTGCCCCGCTCCCGTTTCGGCGATGATCCGCGGCTTCTTCATTCGCATGGCGAGGAGCACCTGCCCGATCGCATTGTTGATCTTGTGCGCGCCGGTATGGCAGAGATCCTCCCGCTTGAGATAAATCCTGGCGCCACCCAGCCGCTTGCTGAGACGATCAGCGCGGTACAGACTCGTGGGACGCCCTACGTACTGCTTCAGATAGTAGGCGAGCTCCTGTTGAAACCGGCGATCTCGTCTTGCTTTGGCATAGGCCGCCTCCAGCTCGAGGAGTGCCGGCATGAGAGTTTCTGGCACATACCGGCCGCCATAGGGCCCGAAACGACCATGACTGTCGGGAAGCATGGGCATGAGCGCGTAATTCCTCTTTGCTTCGGAGTGAAGAAGTATAATCGGATCGATCAGAGCGGCACAAGCCTGGCCGCCTCGACAAACGCACGGACCTTGGCGGCATCCTTCTTACCCGGGCGTTCCTCGACGCCGCTGCTCACATCGACGCCGTAGGGGCGGACGGTTTGAATTGCCTCCGACACATTGGACGGGGTCAACCCGCCGGCCAATAGCACCGGCACGGCGCGGGCCGCTTCTTCCGCGAGCGCCCAGTCGACGGTGGTGCCCGTTCCACCGTAGGCGTGCTCCGAAAAGGCATCGATCACGAAGCCGCGCACATTGGCCCTGCCTCGAAATTCGGCGAGTGCCAAAAAGCTGCCCCGGTCCTTGAGGCGGAGCGCCTTGAGCGCCGGGCGCCCCAGCGTCTCGCAGTAGGAGGCGGATTCGTCGCCGTGCAACTGTGCCAGTGCCAAGCCGCAGTCATCCATCAGATTCCGAACCACGACGGGGTCCTCGTTGACAAAGACTCCGATCGGCAGGACGAACGGCGGAAGTTCCGCGACGATGGATCGCACCGCAGCCGGCTCGACATGGCGCGGGCTTTCCCGGTACATGACGAATCCGAGCGCATCCGCGCCGGCCGCCACCGCGACTCGAGCATCCTGCACGTTGGTAATGCCGCAAATCTTGATCTTGACCATGCTCCGGTTCCAGAGGCCTTATGCCTCGTGGGGACCGCTCGACGTCCGTCCAAGCAGCTCCCGTATCTTGTCGCCCGCATGCGCTGCGCGAATGAGCGATTCCCCTATCAACATGCCCTGGATGCCGGCCTCGAGCAGGCGCTCCACGTCGCCCCGCGTATGGATCCCGCTTTCACTGACGATGAGCTTGCCGGCCGGAACTCTTTTCGCGAGCCGAAAGGTCACGCTGAGATCGGTGGTAAAGGTGTGCAGGTCGCGATTGTTGAGGCCGATCATCCGGGCAGCGGGAATCCATTCCAAAACGGTGTCCAGCTCCCGTTCATGATGAACCTCCACCAGAGAGTCCATGCCGAGCTCGGACGCCAAGGCATGGAAATCCATCAATTGCCGTCGGTCGAGTGCCGCGACAATGAGCAACACGGCGTCCGCACCGCTGGCCCGCGCCTCGTAAAACTGTACCTCGCCGACCATGAATTCTTTATTGAGGAGTGGAATCGGCAGCGTACGTTTGATGTCCGACAGAAATCGAAGGTCCCCCTGGAAAAACTCCTTGTCCGTCAGAACCGAGACGGCCGAGGCCCCGTACTCATGGTAGGTACGCGCAATTGCCAGGTGGTCGAAACCCTCAGAAAATTCCTCCCGCAAGAGCCCCAAACTCGGCGAGGCCCTTTTGACCTCCGCGATGAGCGCCGGACTCGTGGCGGTCCGGCCGGCCTCCAGGGTCACGGCAAAACCTGCCGACGGCCTGCTATCGCGGATCGCCGCCTTCAGACCCGCGAGGTAGGAACGGCTCTGCTTGTGCCGAAGTTCCGCCTTCTTATGCTCAAGGATGCGATCCAGTATCATACTGCTATGCCTTGTTGGTATAGGCGATGAGCCGGTCCAACTTCTCCGCTGCGGCCCCGGAATCGATGGACTGCTGGGCGAGACGGAACCCCTCTCGCAGTGTATTCGCCTTTCGACCGACGACCATCGCCGGAGCGGCATTGAGACAGACGATGTCCCGCTTAGGACCCTTTCTGCCCTGTAAGATGTCTCTGGTGATGCGCGCATTGTCGTCCGGCGTGCCACCCGCGAATTCCTTGCGCGGCACACGCTGCAGGTCGAACTCCTCCGGAGCGGTGAAATAACTTGAGACCACGCCGCTTTTGCCCTCGGACACCTTCGTTCGATCCGACAGCGTGACTTCGTCCAACCCGTCCATCCCGTGGAGCACGAAACAATGTTGCGACCCGAGATCGAGCAAGACTCGCCCAAGTATTTCCGTCAGCTTTGCGTCGTACACCCCCAGGACCTGATGCGTGGCTCCGGCGGGGTTTGTCAGCGGTCCCAGCAGATTCAAGACGGTGCGGATCCCCAATTCCTGTCGCGGGCCTGCGCAATGTTTCATCGCACCGTGGTACAGCGGGGCGAAGAGGAATCCGATCCCGACCTCATCGATACAGTCCGCCACGCGATCCGGCGTCAGGTCGATCTTGACGCCGAGAGCACTCAGTACATCGGCGCTGCCGGATCTGGACGAAATGGAGCGATTCCCATGTTTGGCCACCGTAATCCCGATGCCGGCGACCACGAAGGCGGTCGTCGTGGAAATATTGAACGTACGAGCGCCGTCGCCTCCGGTCCCGCAGGTGTCCACGACGATGGATGCACCGACGCGGATTCGGGTGGCGCGAGACCGCATGGCTCGTGCCGACCCGACGATCTCCTCCACCGTTTCACCCTTCTGCCTGAGCCCCATGAGGTACGCGGCGATCTGGGCAGGAGTCGCCAACCCGTCCATGATCTCGGACATGACCTCCTCCGCCTCGCGGGTGGGAAGATTCGTCCGGTCAGCCAGTTTGGCAAGCGCGTCTCTAATCATGGTCGTGAATACGTGCGGGCCGGCTAGAGTTTGAGAAAGTTTCGGAGCAGGTCCTTGCCCACGGCGGTCAGGATCGATTCCGGATGGAACTGGACTCCTTCGGCGCCCAGGGTCTTATGGCGGAGTCCCATGATCTCGCCCTCCGCAGTCTCCGCCGACACTTCTAAACACTCGGGAAGATTCGCTCGATTGACGATTAACGAGTGATAGCGCGTCGCGTCGAACGGATTCGGCAACGACCGATAGATCGTCCTGCCGTCGTGCGTGATTGGCGACGTCTTGCCGTGCATTAAACGAGGCGCGCGGATGATTTCACCCCCGTACGCGACCGCGAGTGATTGATGGCCCAGACAGACGCCGAGAATCGGGATCTTCCCTCCGAACTGACGGATCGCCTCGACCGAAATCCCGGCTTCTTTGGGCGTACAGGGGCCGGGAGAAATCACCAGTCGACCGGGACGCAATTCCTCGATGCGGGCGAGCGAAATCCTATCGTTACGGTAGACCTCGACATCTTCGCCCAGTTCTCCGAGATACTGCACCAGGTTGTAGGTGAAGGAATCGTAGTTATCGATCATCAGGAGCATCGGATGCTCCTTCCGCGGGACGGGCGGGACTCGCGCGCCGCGCACATCCCGCCTTTCTCACGCATCACGCACTTCATTCCAGCCCTTGTTCGGCCAGTTCAATGGCCTTCATCATCGCACGGGCTTTATTACAGGTCTCCTCGTACTCGTGGGCCGGATTGGAATCGGCGACGATTCCGGCTCCGGCCTGGACAAACGCCCGGTGTTGCGACACCACCACCGTTCGGATGTTGATGCACATGTCCATGTTGCCGGAAAAACTGATGTAGCCGACTGCGCCGGCATAGGGGCCGCGCTTGGTCGGCTCCAGCTCCTCAATAATTTCCATCGCACGGATTTTCGGCGCGCCGGACACGGTCCCGGCCGGGAAGCAGGCCTTCAAGACATCATAGACGGTCTTTGCGGCATCCAGTTTTCCGGTCACGTTCGACACCATGTGCATCACGTGCGAGTAGCGTTCGACATTCATCAGCGATTCCACTTGAACTGAGCCCCGCTCGGCAACCCGTCCGACATCGTTGCGCCCCAAATCGAGCAGCATGATATGTTCGGCCCGCTCCTTGGCGTCCGCCAGGAGTCGGCGTTCCAGCTGCACGTCCTCATCGGCCGTCGAGCCTCTGCGCCGCGTACCGGCAATCGGGCGCACGGACACGACGCCATCTTCGCAACGGACGAGGATTTCCGGAGAAGAACCGACGAGTTCCACGCCCGCGATCCGCAGGTAATACATGTAGGGGGAAGGATTCACCACGCGCAAAGCCCGATAGAGCTGAAATGGCGGGGCCTGTAGATTCGTCTCCCATCGCTGGGACAGCACGCACTGAAAGATGTCCCCCGCCTTGATGTATTCCTGCGTGCGGCTCACCATTTTCTCGAAGTCCGCCTTGCTCATGTTCGGCGTAAAACGAATGGGTGAGCGCCGACGCTTGGGCCTGGCCTGCCGGAGGGGCCGGCGAAGCCGGGCAATCATCGTTTCGATCCTGGCCGTCGCCTCGCGATAGGCGGCCCGCACGTCGCGTTCAGACCGCGACTTCACATGCGCGTTGGCCACCACCTTAATCTTCTGTGAAATGTTATCAAAAATGAGCAGCGTTTCGGTGAGGAGGAACGCGAACTCCGGAAGCCCGAGATCATCTTTCCTCCTGGAGGGAACATCCTCGAACGTTTTCACCAGGTCGTACCCCAGATAGCCCACGGCTCCGCCCACAAAGCGAGGAAGGCCGGGAACCGTCACCGGACGGTAGGTCGCCATGAATTCGCGCACTCGGTCTAACGGAGCGCCCTGGCTGGAAATACGGTGGCTGCGCGCTTTCTGCTTGATACACAAATCCCCATGGTCCTCAAATATCACGACGGGAGAGCCGCTTCCGAGGAAGGAATAGCGTGCCCATTTTTCGCCTCCCTGGACGCTTTCGAGCAGGTAGGCGGACGGACCATGATTGATCTTGGCAAAGGCTGAAACCGGCGTATCATGATCCGCCAGGATCTCGCGGTACAACGGAATGAGGTTGCCCTCCTTCGCGTAGGACCGGAATTCCTCCAGTTTGAGGGAATAGGCTGGCGTCGCCATTGGGTGCTCGGAAATTATTCCGCTCCCACGATCAGCTTCTGGCCGACCTCGATGATGTCGTCCTGGAGCTTATTCATTTTCTTCAACTTTTCGACCTCAATGCCGTACCGTCGGCTGATACGGAAGAGCGTCTCTCCCGGCCGCACAACATGAATGGCTGTCCCCGGCCTGGCGACCAGCCCAGGCTCTGCGATTGCCGTGACGTCCCTGCGCCCCGCGTCCTTATGCAGATCAGGCTCCGTGACGCCAAGATCGCCGAAGGCATCGGGGGCTGTTCCGGACTTCTTCGGCCTGGCGGACGGTGCCCCGGCCCGGCGCATGTCTTCCATCGCCTTTCGCTCGAGCACGGCCGCTTCCTTAATCGCCTCAGCCTCTTCCTGAAGGCGCGTCATTTGGTCGCGTACGGATTGCACCTGCACGGCCAATTCACGATTGCGTGTCTCGAACGCGGCCAGTTCGTGCTTGGTTCGCTTCACCTCGCTGTCGAGTTCGGCTGTTCGCTTTTCCTCCTGCGCCAGCAGGCGCTGGAAATTCAGGCTTCGTGTCTTCTCTGCGTTGTATTTTTCCTCCAATACGACGCAGCCGCCAAGCAGCGGAGCACCGCAGATCACCAACAGACCCAAAAGAATGTTCGTCGATGCGCGATCGTTCACTCCCTGAACCTCCTCCACCATACATCCCTCCTTTGGCACCATGAAGCAGGTCCGCACAGTGGGCGGACAAGCCTCTCCGGCAAGAGGTCATCACTGCCAAACAGCCTTGTAGAATAGTGGCCGACGTGGCGAAAGTCAAAGCGAGGCGTGCCGGTTCCCGGTTTGACGCGCTCCGCGGTTCTATGCTACGGTCCCCCCGACTGACAGTGACGCTCGTCCCGACAAGCCGGGCTTCATCCCACGTCGGACAGGTTTCTTTCACATCACGTGTACGCGAAGAGCGTTGGTGCTCAGTGCGCCGACGATCAAATACCGTGTCCTTGCGGCCACCTCGGAGTCCCCTGTCACGATGTACGGCTGATACGTTCTCTGAGTCGAACCCGCCAAGATAATCGACGCGATGCAGGACGACCTATTCGGTAAGAGCTCCCGCGCCATGCCCGACGCCGATGGAACCGCAAAAGAGCGGCACGCCCACCTCAAGGACCTGATACGGCATCACGACTATCTGTACTATGTACAAGACCGCCCGAAGATTTCCGACGACGAGTACGACCGCTTGTTTCGAGAGTTGGTCGAACTCGAACGGATACATCCGGACCTGGCAACGCCCGACTCGCCTTCGCGGCGCGTCGGTGCCCCCCCACTGGCCGAACTCGGCAAGGTGCCACACGAACGACCTATGTTGAGTTTGGACTCCCTGACCGACCCAAATGATGTCCTGGCCTTCGATCAGCGGATGAAACGGGAGCTTGAAACAGACCGGGTCGAGTACACCGTCGAACCGAAGTTTGACGGTCTCTCGATCGAGCTGGTCTATGACGGAGGCACCTTTGTCCGGGGCTCGACCAGAGGTGATGGGATGACGGGAGAGGATGTTACGCTCAATCTCCGCACGATCCGTTCCCTGCCGTTACAGCTAATGGCCGACGCTGACCCCCCGGCGCATTTGGTCGTGCGGGGCGAAGTCTACATGCGGCTGAACGACTTTCATGTGCTCAATCGCCGAATGACGGAACGCGGAGAGGACGGATTTGCCAACCCGCGTAACGCTGCGGCGGGCTCCCTTCGACAACTTGATTCGCACATCACGGCCGATCGCCCTCTTGTGGTGACCTGTTACGAAGTGATGAGTATCGTGGGCGCGCCGCCTGCGTCGCATTGGGATGAGCTGGAGGAGCTGGCGTTGTGGGGCTTACCGGTCCCAGGTCTCAGGCGACGTTGCGAAACGATCGAGGGCGTCATGAGTTTTCATCGCGACACCGAACAACAGCGCGACAGGCTTCCATACGAAATCGATGGAATCGTCGTCAAGGTCAACCGGCGCGACTGGCAGGACCAGCTTGGCACAAAATCCAGAAGCCCCCGGTGGGCCATCGCCTATAAATTCTCTCCTCGCAAGGAGATCACCGTCGTGCAGGATATCGCCGTATCCGTCGGCCGGACCGGGACGCTGACTCCTCTTGCGCTCCTGCGACCGGTGGATGTCGGCGGCGTGACGATCAGCCGCGCGACTCTTCACAACGCCGACGAGGTCGCGAGAAAGGATATCCGGATCGGCGACACCGTCAAGGTCGAGCGAGCGGGCGACGTCATTCCCGCCATTGCCCAGCGGGTCCCGATCGCGGGCGAAACCAGGTCGACTCCCTTCGCGATGCCGAATCGCTGCCCGGCGTGCGGATCCGCGGTGGCACGGGAGGGCGCCTATTTCTACTGTACCGGACAAGCGGCCTGTCCGGCCCAGCTGAAAGGCGCCATTGAGCATTTCGCCTCGAAATCCGCCCTCAATGTCGAGGGGTTGGGAAAGAAAACCGTCGCCCAGCTGGTCGATCAGGGGCTCGTCAAGGATCTGGCCGATCTTTATCAACTCCGTCACGAACAGCTTCTTCAATTGGAGGGTTTTGCGGAGCGATCGTCGGGCCTGCTGCTTGACGCACTGACCCGGAGCAAAACGGTGTCCCTGGACCGCTTCCTGGTAGGCCTGGGAATCCGACAAGTGGGGCAGCATGTGGCCAAGGTGCTGGCCAGAGAATTTGGCTCCCTTGAGGCCATCATGGCGGCAGATCAAGATCGGTTTCAGGCGATCAAAGAAATCGGCCCGGAGATTTCCGCGAGCCTCGTCTCCTATTTTCAGGAGGATTCGAACCGACGGGTGATCGACCGACTGCGGGAGTTCGGACTTTCACTTGTGGAACGACCTGCGGCCCGGGGCGGCACATCGCTCCCCTTTACCGGAAAAAGTTTCGTATTCACAGGGGGGCTTGAGGCCCTGAGGCGCGACCAGGCCAAGACCGCCGTCGAACAGCTGGGTGCCACGGTCTCATCCGTCGTCAGCAGGAAGACGACGTACCTGGTGGCGGGCGTCGATCCGGGATTGAAGCTCGATCACGCCCGCAAGCTGGGCGTCACCATCCTCAGCGAGGAGGAGTTTCTGGAACTCATGAAGAGCCAGGCGGAGCCCTAGCTCACCGGGTTCAACGTGGCGGTTTCCACCGGAACGGCCACCTTCTCATCCTTAAAAATGTGGACACTGCGAATGGAACGAGGATCCGCTTCGTGGACCACCAGGCGGCAATTCTCGATGCGAATCTCTTCTCCGGCCTTGGGGATGCGGCCGAGATTTTCCTGGATCAGCCCTCCGATGGTTAATGCCTCGTCGCCCAGCTCAACCTTGAGAAACTCATTCACCTTGCGGACTTCTGTCCGCCCATGAACCAGGATCTGGCTTTTCCCGATACGCTTGATCAGTTCTTCGGTGATATCGGTCTCGTCCACGATTTCGCCGACAACCTCTTCCAAGAGGTCCTCGAGCGTGACCAGCCCCATCACGCCGCCGAACTCGTTGACCACGATGCCCATGTGCCGCTTCTCCTGCTGGAACTGTTTCATCAGATCATCCGCCGTTTTTCCCGCGGGAACAAACAGAGGAGGATGGGCGATATCCCGTAACCGTACATCGGTCCGCCCCTGGGCCAGTTCGGTCAGCACCTTGGTCTTAGAGAGAATCCCGGTGATGTTATCCAGCGTGCCGTCGTACACGGGGATTCTGGAATATTTCGAGTTGAAGAGCAGCTCCTGCGCCTCCTTGAGCCGGAGATTCCCGTCGAGCGCAAACACATAAATGCGCGGGGTCATGGCATCTTCCGCCGTGATGTCCTTCAACTGAAACACGTTCTTGATCATCTTGACTTCTTCAAACTCGAGGGCCCCGGTTTTCCCTCCCTGGTCGAGCATGATTTTCAGTTCTTCTTCGGTCACCAGCGGAAGAGTCAGCCCCTTGCCCCCGGTCAGTTTGTGAATCAACGGGACCATGAAAAACAGAACCGGCTGGAGCACTACCTGAACCCAATAGACAGGGTAGGCCATATTCAAGGTCACCGGCACGGCAAATTTGGCGGCCAGGGTTTTCGGAATGACGTCCACGGAAACCAGCAGCACGAACGTCAGGATGCCGACCATCACGGCTATCGCTTCCTCGAAGACACTCTTCCCACCATAGATATTCAGGGTCAGAAAGGTGGCGTACATGGGCGTCGCCGTGCCCACCAGCCGATCGCCCACCAGAATCGTCGAAAGGAGCTTCTGGGGATCGCTCCTCAGTTGGAGGGCTTTGGCGGCCCTCTTGTTTCCATCTTGTGCCAGCGCTCTCAGACGGGTTTCGTTGACCGAGAAGAAACCGATCTCCGCAGTAGAAATAATGGCAGCTAACGCGATCAATCCCAGAAGGATGAGGATGTCCATGGCCATGTGTGTTACGGGCGTTCTACCGCGGTGGCTGGCCTGGCGAGAAGCCCGGTGTGGTCGGAAGAATAGCCCACTGCCCACTTTCTGGCAGACCTCAGAGCTCGACTGATCGGATCGCTTCTCATGATAATCACGGGGATACATGTATCATAGGAGGCAACCGCAGGCAAGCAACTCGATAAAACTTGCCAATAAATCAACGCCTTCTGATCAATCGCGGAGGATCGTTGCACCCTCGCGCAGACCGCCGGCCATCCCTGATCCCCTCTATCCGTCATCCCGCACCACCAGAGATTGAAGACTGTACTTGCGGTCCAGGCGAACGGCAGCGGCATCGGCTTCAGACTCGCCGATGAACTGACCCACTTGAACTCGGTAGCGCCGACCTTCCGGCAGGTCTACTTGAGTAATACGCCCACCTCCCACATCTCGCCGGACCTGTTCAAAGAGGGCTTTGGCATTCTGGAGTTCCGCAAAAGCGCCGATTTGAACCCGCAGGACTCCCATTCCTCCTGGCCTGGGGGTATAGCCGACTACGCGAAGTTCCACCCGGTCTGTGCCGCTGCCCGTCATTCCCAACGCTTGCGCACCTGCCAGGGAAAGATCCAATACCCGTCCCCTTGCAAAGGGCCCCCGGTCGTTGATTCTCACCGTCACGCGACGTCCGGAGGTCAGGGAATGGACCACAGCAATGGATCCAAGGGGCAGGGTGCGATGCGCCGCGGTGAGACCGTGCATGTCATATCGCTCCCCGTTGGCGGTCGCCCGCCCGTGGAAGCCGGGTCCGTACCATGAAGCGACCCCGCGCTCGACGAATCCGATGGGATATCCGGGGAACCGGTCGACGTGAGGAGGCCCTGTCGTGCAGCTTTGGAAAGCTAGGCCGATAAGCAGAAGAAACGCGCCAACTGATTTGCGGAGGATCTTGGAGGGCGGCGCTGGCCGCATCGACTAAAACTCATCAAGCGATTGGTTACGGAGAATCGTGAGGGCTTTCTCGGTATTGGAGACCGTCAAAACCACAATGGCCCGCTTGCCTTCCCGCGAAGGCGTACAGTAGCCGCACTTGACGTTGATCCGGCTCTTTGTCAGGAGATCGGCCACCTCCTTTAACGCGCCCGGCTTGTTCTCAAGGCTGAGCAGGAGAGCCGTTTCCTCCACGAACTTGATCTTCGCCTCCCGAAGGGCTGATCGGGCCCCGTCCAGGTCCGCGACAAGCAGGCGGAGCTTCCCGGTGCCTGTGACTTCAGGAGCAGAAAACGCCTTGATATTGACTCCCGCCCTTCCGAGTACGGACGCCACTTCGGCGAGCACTCCCGGCTTACTCTGCCCGCTGATTACAAGCTGTGTCGTTGTGGGCATGTCGACTGGCTCTCCATCAACCGGCTAGTCCACTCAGCCCTTCTGCGGGCAGCGGCGGTCTCGATAGACCGAAACGCATGTTCTTACATCCTAGCACAGAAGGCATCCCCGATGGCCACTATAGCTCGAGGAGAATCACTCTGGGGATCTGCCCAACCGCAACTTTCTCGATGGAGACCAAGAGCTGCAACGACGACTGATGGACGAGGATCGCGCATGTTTTTCCAGAGACCTGTTCCTGTCCTCTCAGGATGATCAAAGCCGGACTTTGATACCCCACGGCATCCACCATCACCGCCGCTCCCGACGGCAGAAAGGCAACGACCTCCAGCTGCTCATCGTCCTGCAGGTCCCGCTGCATGTCTGCCAAGCGATTTTTCAGGCGGTCGGCAAATCGTCTGGCCAGAGCCGGATCATCCAGCCCCCTGGCCTCCATGGGGGGAATGCTGATCTGAGGAAGCAAATCCAGAAAACTCATCGAACTACCTCTGAAATCTGATGTGTCCTCAAAGAATCGTCCCGATCGATCTCTGAGCGGCGAACAGGGCCACGCCCACAGACATCACAGGATCTGAACGACTCCGTTGAAAAAACTGTACTGATAGATACCGGTAAACCGCACTCCAGCAGCGGCGGCCAGCTTCTGCGCGACGTTCACATTGCCCCTTGGAATCAGGAGGTACATCGGAGTACCCGGGACGGCAGCCCGCTGCCATCTGCTGAACGTGGCCGGATCTGAAAGCGTATCCTCCGTCTCGACCTCGGCCATCCATTCCATGCTGTTTCCCTGCGGGCTAAAGTACCATCCGACGATGTCGGAAAGCTGCTTGGGATCGGCCCAGGGATTCTGATCGAGGCTCGTCTTAATGGTCACCTTGCAGTGAAAGGCCTTGGCCCAGCGTTGCGCGACTTCGCTCACCACCTGGTCGTGAATCGTCCGAATACCCTGTTCGCGCAGGATCGTACTCATGGCACCTTCACACGTTCATGAGCATCCACTGGTGGCACCGCAACTGACGCATTTGAGACAGGTCCCATTCCGAACCATCGTGAACTGTTTGCATTCAGGACAGGGGTCCCCCTCGTAGCCCTTCACCTTGGCGCTTTGCACCTCGGTCAGCGTCAGCGTCTCGCGCATAATTTCGACCTGCCGGGCAAGGCTGTGCCCGTTGCCATGAGCATTCCTCTTCCCACTGTTCCGACGAATGGGGAGATGCTCCGTAATCACCGACGACTTGGCCAGCGCGTCCAGGTCGGCCTCCTCCTCGACGCATTCGGGGTCCAACTCGTCTTTCTTCATCGAATCCATCCGGAGATCATCTTCCTTGACTTGCGCCAGGTCGTAGCGGTCGAGGTACGTCACGGCCAATTCACGGAAGATGTAGTCGATGATGGACGTGGACATCTTAATGCGATCGTTCAACTTGACCGGACCATTGGGCTCGAACCGGGTGAAGACAAACGCCTCGACAAACTCCTCCAGCGGCACGCCATGCTGCAGCCCCAAGGAAATGGCGATCGCAAAGCAATTCATCAGGCTTCGGAAGGCCGCGCCTTCCTTGTGCATATCCAGGAAGATCTCCCCGGCCGTCCCATCCTCATATTCCCCGGTGCGCAGGTAGAGCTTATGCCCGCCGATAATGGCTTTCTGCGTGTACCCATTTCGCCTGCTCGGCAGCGGGCGCCGCTTGGCGAGATACCGCACGAGAACCCGCTCGGTGACTTTCTCGGCCGTCGCCATGACGTCACTGGAGACCTCCACCGCCTTGCCGCTATCGGTGGAGGCGCTCAACGGCTGGCTGAGCTTCGATCCGTCACGGTAGAGCGCCACTGCCTTGATCATGCTCTTCCACGCCAACAGATAGGCCGCCTTGACAGCTTCGACCGTGGCATCGCCGGGCATATTGATCGTCTTGCTGATCGCGCCGCTGATAAACGGCTGCGCCGCGGCCATCATGCGGATGTGGGCGTCAACGGCGATGTAGCGCTGCCCGATTCGTCCGCAGCGACTGGCGCAGTCGAACACAGCCAGGTGTTCGTCCTTCAGATGCGGCGCACCCTCCACCGTCATCGTGCCGCAACAGAAATCGTTGGCCGCCACGATCTCTTCTTGCGTGAAGCCGAAGGTCTTCAACATGTTGAAGTTGACCTCGTTCAACTGCGCCTCGGTAAATCCCAGCTTTTCCGAACAAAAGGTTTCCCCGAAAGTAAACTTGTTGAACACGAACTGGATTTCAAACGCTTGCGCGAGACTGCTTTCCAAGCGATCCAGCGAGGCGTCGTCGAATCCTCTCGCGCGTAAGGACTCGTGGTTGATAAACGGCGCACCCTTGAGAGTCTGCGCCCCCACGCAATAGCGCACGATATCCTGCACCTGTTCGGCCGTGTATCCCAGCGTGGCCAATGCCGCCGGCAGACTTTGATTGATGATTTTGAAGTATCCGCCGCCGGCCAACTTCTTGAATTTCACCAGCGCAAAGTCAGGCTCGATGCCGGTCGTGTCACAATCCATGACCAGGCCGATCGTGCCCGTGGGAGCAACGACCGTCACTTGCGCATTACGAAACCCGTAGGCCGTCCCGAGTTCGAGCGCGCGATCCCATGCGCGGCGCGCGGCGATGAGCAAATCAGGCGGGCAATTCTCCGGTTGAATCCCCACGGGGAGAATCGTGAGTCCCTCATATTCCTCGCGATGGGCATTGTAGGCCGCCCGGCGGTGATTACGGATCACCCGCAACATGTGATCGCGGTTCTTGGGGTAGCCGGGGAACGGCCATAACTCCGCGGCCATTTCGGCGGACGCGCTGTAGGCCTCCCCCGTCATGATCGCGGTGAGCGCGCCGCAGATCGCCAGCGCCTTCGGCGAATCATAGGGAATTCCCTGCCGCATGAGGACGGTTCCCAGGTTAGCATAGCCCAATCCGAGCGTACGGAAGTGATAACTCTTCTCGGCAATGGATCGACTGGGAAAGGAGGCCATCAACACGCTGATCTCCAGTGCAATCGTCCACAAGCGCACGGCATGGCGAAAATTCTCCAGTTCGAACTGGCCATCCGCAGTATAGAACGTAGCGAGATTTAGAGAGGCCAAATTACAGGCTGTGTCGTCCAGGAACATGTATTCCGAGCACGGATTGGAGGCGCGAATGCGGCCGTCCTCAGGGCAGGTGTGCCACTCATTGATGGTGCTGTCGTACTGGGTGCCCGGATCGGCGCAAATCCACGCCGCCCAGGCGATGCGGTCCCACAGATCGCGGGCCTTGACGGTCTTGCAGACCGTGCCGCTCGTGCGCCGTTTCAGTTGCCAGTCGCCGTCGGCCTCGAGCGCCGTGAAAAACTCGTTGGGGATTCGGACGCTGTTGTTCGAATTCTGACCGGAGACGGTCTGATAGGCCTTGCCGTCCCAATTCGTGTCGTATTCGTGGAACACGAAATGCGTAAAACCCTGCTGCGCGTAGGAAAACATCCGTTGGACATAAGCCTCGGGGACCATATCCCGCCGGGCCAGCGCCACCGCTTCGCGCAACACCGGGTTCATCTTCGGATCGAGGTCCGGTTTCAGTCGACCCTCGCTGTCGACAGTATGACAGGCCTTCAGCACGGCATTCAGGCGTTGAGCACAGATCTTCGACCCCGTGACCATGGCCGCGACTTTTTGCTCCTCAACTACTTTCCAATCGATAAATTCTTCGATGTCGGGATGGTCCAGATCCAGACAGACCATCTTGGCGGCGCGGCGGGTGGTGCCTCCGGACTTGATCGCCCCCGCGGCCCGGTCGCCGATCTTGAGGAAGGACATGAGACCAGAGGAGCGTCCTCCGCCGGACAGGTTCTCCCCGTCTCCGCGCAGCTTGGAGAAATTGGTCCCGGTCCCGGAACCGTATTTGAACAGCCGTGCCTCCCGGGCCCAGAGATCCATGATCCCGTTCTCGTTCACCAGATCGTCTTCAATCGACTGGATGAAGCAGGCGTGGGGCTGGGGGTGCTCGAACGCATTCGTGGCCTTGACCAGTTCACGGGTTTTCGGATCGACGTAATAGTGGCCCTGGGCTGGCCCGGACAATCCGTAGGCGTAGTGAAGGCCGGTGTTGAACCATTGCGGAGAGTTAGGTGCCGCCATTTGGCGGGCGAGCATATGACACATCTCGTCATGAAAGGACTCGGCGTCGTCCGATGTCTTGAAATAGCCGTACGATTGACCCCAGTGCTTCCAGCATCCCACCATTCGATCGAACACCTGCCGCGCATCCCGCTCGCCCCCCAGCAGGGGTTTACCGTCAGGACCGGCGAGTGGTCGTCCGTTCTGATCGAGCTGGGGAACTCCGGCTTTCCGGAAGTACTTCTGGGCCAAGATGTCGACGGCAAGCTGAGACCATTGTTCTGGTACATCGATGTTGTCGAGCTTGAATACGGTGGATCCATCCGGGTTGCGAATCTCGGATGACCGCGTGACGAATGTGAGCCCGTCGTAGGGGCCCTGGCCGCGACGGGTGAACCTGCGCTCAACTCTCACAGCGCTCCTCCTTTGAGAGGTATGGGTATGCGGACGGCCGACCTCAGACCCTAAAACGGTCTACTCTTCGGATGCCAGAAGCAGTCTCTAGGCATCGCGGAGTGACTACATATAGCTATCCGGTAATTTTGTCAATACCAAATATTGTGGATTCGCTGGGGAATGGGGGGAAACCCTGTGGATAGCTTCAGAATGAAGCGCGGAGCCAGACCAGACCTATTCTGCGCCGGTTATCCCCAGAAACCGGAGTCGAAGCATGCCCAGTTTCCGCTATTTCGTTCATGCAGACTCGCTCAGAAGGCCATTCGTCCGATTTTCAGGGTCGCTTCCTCGACGCCTTCTATCGGGACAAATCGACGGCCGATTCCCAATACGACGACCCGCGTGCCAGCGACCTGCGTCTCATATCGGCTCAAGACGCCCCAGTTGTCTCTCACCGTAGCCGGGCGGACGACGCTCTCGATTAGTTTCTTGCTCTGCGAACGAAAAACCTGCCGGATAAATTGCTGTTCCCTGGTGGGTGTGCTCTGATCCATCCGGTCGAGGGCGTTGTTCAATTCCACCTCAATAAACCGTAGGTAGTCATCCAGGGTCGGATTCGTCAAGGCCAACCCCACCGCTCCCGCCAGCGCCATGACCACGAGGCACAACCGCAGAAGACTCATGGTGCCCTCAGGGACCTCCGCTTATTTAGCTGGCGGCCTGGCATCAGACTTCACGCTGCGTGGACGAACCCACGCCCCCCACCCTGTTGCTTCTGCTCTATCTGGTGCCTGAGCCGCCAGACAGCCCACAGCCCCGGCAGAGCGACCACCACACTCAGCACAAAAAACTGCGTCCACCCCACCGCAGCGACCACATCGGCCGATGGGCGGCCGACAAACACCCGCCCCAGTGCCTCCAGGGAGGACAACAGTGCAAATTGCGTAGCGGTATACCGCACGTCACAGAGCGACATGACCAGGGCCACAAATGCGGCTGTGCCCATCCCGCCGGTGATATTCTCAATCACCACTGCCGTCATGAGCACCGCCGAACTCTTCCCCACCGCCGCCAACCAGACAAATCCCATGTTGGAAGCGGCCTGCAGTATGCCGAATCCCAGCAACGAGGGCACGAGCCCGGACCTGGCCATCATGAGACCTCCGAGCAGCGCACCGAGAAGCGTCGCAAAAATTCCGACGCCCTTGACCGACCCCACCTCCGTCGGTGAAAACCCGATGCCCCCGATCAAGAACGCGGTCTGGAGAGAAGACGCGACGGCATCTCCCAGCTTATACAGAATGATGACGGCCAGAAATCCGATGGCCTGCGGGCGAGAGAAGAATTCCTCGAGCGGCGCCCCCACAGCCTCACCGAGACTCTTGGGAGGATCGGCCGCGCGCGTGGGATCCGGGCTCAGCATGATAATTCCGAGTCCGGCCACCATGACCACGGCCATCGCAAGGTACGTCAGCTGCCAACCGATGGTATCAGCCATCATCAAGGCACCGGCTCCGGCAACCAGAAGGGCCACCCGATACCCATTCACCCACACCGCCGCGCCCAATCCGCGCTCATGCGCGTGGAGGGTATCCGTCCGGTAGGCATCAAAGACGATGTCCAGTGAGGCGGAGCAGAATGCGACCAACAGCGCGCAGGCGGCAAGCCATTCCGGGTGAACGCGCGGTTCGGCCATCGCCATGAGCCCCAGCCCCATTGCGACACAAAGCTGGGTCAACAACATCCATCCACGTCGCCGCCCGAACCAGGGCGGAACGATCCGATCCATGAGCGGCGCCCAGAGAAATTTCAGGGTGTAAGGAAGCCCAACCAGCGTGAAGATGCCGATCGTCTTGAGATCAACCCCCTCTGCGGCAAGCCAGGCCTGCAAGGTGCCTGCTGTGAGCGCAAGCGGAAGGCCGGACGCGAAGCCCAGAGGCAGCATGACGGCCAGACGTCGATTGAGCAGGGCGGCAAGACCGGCGGCGCGTTCGTTCATTCGGGTGCACTCACATGGACGCGGGATCCATGGCGGCGGACGGCGGCGCGCGATCGCGCAGACAATCCCCCCGTGCGGAGAATAACATCGCCTCTGGCCACTTCATCAGCAGAATCACAAAACGTGCGGGATAGTACCTCCTCGCTTTTGCGCCGGTGTGCGTACGGGCTCAACAGGACTGCCCGTTGAAGCGACAGGGTTTGTAGCGCGAAATATCGAAGTCGACCCCTTCGAGATAGATCCGCTCATTCCCGTTCACCCCGTCCTGCTCGGGATCGTTCCACATGGCGTGGTTCCACCAATAGAACAGCGGCTGGGCTTCGGTCTGATAGACAGGATTCCCGTACCTGCTGCGGGAGTATTCGTGGACCAGCCGGGCGGTGACATAATCAACTCGGCCATCCCCCTTCAGGGAGTACAGCATGATGAAGAGGCGGGCCTCGTGGTCATAGAGCTCATCGAGGCTGGTACTGAGCTCCGGCTCGACAGGAAGCAGATCCTTGGTCCATCCCTGAGATGGAAGGCCCCAGGCGAGGCCGGCAAGAAGCAGCAGGCAAAGCAAACCCGGCATGGTCGTCCCCGCTCCTGGCGGTTCAGGCCCAGAAGGCGGTGAATCCTACCATGCGCCTATTTTTCAATCAAAGAACGGGCCGGGAGCGTCTCCCTCTCGAGCGGGAACCTTGCCGGAACCGGTGAGATCTTCCTATAATGCCGCGCCATGATCGCCAAACGCGCATCGCTCCATACGCTGGGATGCCGATTGAATCACGCCGAAACGTCGATCCTCGGCGAGGGACTCCGCCAGAAGGGATTCCAGCTCGTCGAATTCGGCCAACCCACGGACCTGCTCGTCCTCAACACCTGTTCGGTGACGGCGGATGCGGACCGGACGTCACGCTACCTCATTCGCAAGACGCTCAGGCATTCCCCCGAGGCCTTCGTCGCCGTCACCGGCTGCTACGCCCAAACGGGCCTCGAAGCGCTTAAAGACCAGAGCGGCATCGACCTCATCGTCGGCAACCGGTTCAAACTCGACCTGCCGGCCTATCTGCCCGCCGCGCAGGCGTTGCAGAAACGCCCGCGGCCCGAGATCCACCACAGCAAGACGATTCCAGGCGGAGATTTCGATCTCCCGCACTTCGCAGAGCCGGATTCCACGCGTGCCCTGTTGAAGATTCAGGACGGCTGCAGCGCCATGTGCAGTTTCTGCATTATTCCGTTCGCCCGCGGACGCGAGCGGAGCAGAACCCTGGACGATGTCCTGCGTGAGGCGGAGAGCCTGGCGGCTCGCGGGTATCGCGAGATCGTGTTGACGGGGGTCAACATCGGTCGCTACGATGGCGCAGGCGGGAACTTCTGCGCCTTGCTGCGGCGACTTGATCACGTAGCCGGCCTCGATCGCATCCGCATCTCTTCGATTGAACCGACGACCGTGACAGAAGAACTGCTCGATCTCATGGCGTCTTCGGCAAAACTCTGTCCCTATCTTCATCTTCCCCTGCAGAGCGGAGATGATCGGATCTTGCTGGCCATGAACCGCCGCCACACCGTCAAAACCTATGTCGGCCTGATCGAGCGGGCCTTCGCCAGAATTCCCAATCTGGGACTGGGGACCGACCTGATGGTGGGCTTTCCCGGCGAGACGGAAACCGCGTTCCGCAATACGACGGCGATCGCGACCGAGCTTCCCTTCTCCTATCTCCACGTGTTTCCCTACTCTCCGCGACCGGGAACCGCCGCGACGCGCCTGAACGGGGCCGTGCCGACCGCTACCGTGAAAAAGCGCGTCCGCCTCCTTCATGATCTCGATCGCGCAAAGCGTCTCGCTTTTCACAACGCGCAGATCGGCGCCACTGTCCATGCCCTGTTCGAGGCAGGAAGGCAGCAGGAGTATCGCTTCGGCACCACTCCCAACTTCACACGAGTGGCGGTGGCCGCCTCCGACGATCTGCAGAACCGGATCCTGCCGATCACCATCGCAGCGGCGACCGAGCGATGGGTATTCGGTCGGCCCGTTTACCATCAGCCGGCAGATCCCCGTCTGACAGTACTATGATGCCACGCTCTCCCATTCCTCAGGTGCACATCGAAACCTTCGGCTGCCAGATGAACGAGTCCGACAGTGAACTCGTCCGTTCACTGCTGAAACGAGCGGGGTATATCTTCACGCAGGAGCGCGAACGGGCCGACGTGGTGTTGGTGAATACCTGCGCCATCCGCGAGAACGCCCACAATAAGATCTATGCCCACCTCGGCGAGTTGAAAGCACTCAAGAAGCACCGTCCGCTCGTGGTCGGCGTCCTCGGTTGCATGGCTCAGAATCTCAAGAGCGAACTGGCGGAAAAGGAGCCGCTGATCGACGTCCTGGCAGGCCCGGACTCGTATCGCCAGCTCCCCGCGTTGCTGTCGTCCGCGCTCGAAGCCCAGGAACAAGGGTTCCTCCGGAAGGGATTCGCGCTCGATCTGTCGGAGTATGAAACCTATGACGGGATCATGCCGGACCGCGCCAGCGGGGTGAACGCCTGGATTACCATCATGCGAGGCTGCGATAATTTTTGTTCGTTCTGCGTCGTCCCCTATACCCGGGGGCGTGAGCGGTCCCGCGACCCGGAAGCCGTCCTGCTCGAAGCGCGTCAGGCGGCCGGCCGCGGATTCAAGCAGATCACCCTGCTCGGCCAGAATGTGAACTCCTATCGCGCCACCGAATGGGATTTTGCCCGGCTCATTCGTGCCGTGGCGGACACGCCGGGCATCGAGCGCGTGCGCTTCACGTCACCGCACCCCAAGGATTTTCCTCCTGCCTTGATCAAGGCCATTGCCGAGCATTCAAACATCTGCAAGCACATCCACCTGCCGCTCCAGGCAGGCAGCGATCGCATCCTCGACTTGATGGGACGGGCCTACACCGGGGTCGACTTTCTCGCGCTGGTCGAACGCATTCGAGGGATCATTCCCGATGTCGTATTGACCACCGATATCATCTGCGGGTTCAGTTCCGAATCCGAGGGGGATTTTCAGGACACCTGTCGGATGGTGGAACGCATCGGCTTCGACTCCGCCTATATCTTCAAATACTCCGAACGGAAAAATACGATTGCGGCGAGACGATACCTGGACGACGTGCCGGATCACGTCAAGGGGGCACGCGTCGCAGCGTTGGTGGAGCTCCAACGGGCCATTACCCTGGAACGCAACCGCAGATACATCGGTCAGGATGTGGCGGTCCTGATCGAGGGCGATGCAACCAGGTCGTCAACCCAGGGGATGGGGAAGACGGACGGCAACCTCACCGTTGTGTGGGACAAGGCAGGGCACGTTCTTGACCCGGGCGCCGTCGTGGTCAAACATATCTTCGACGCCTCCGCCGCCACCCTCTACGGCGAATGATTTTTCGACTCCCGATCAGCTGAGGGCCTGGCAGTCATCGTTCGACGGGCCTATGCCAGCCGGGACAAATCTGCACGTCCAACCATTCGGCATGAACATTTTCTGACGGTTGGTCACAAACCTTTTCCAAGCCTTCCCTTTGGCGCCACCTCGAACGACGCGCCCCCTCCGGATACCGACGGGGTGCCTCCATGAGCAGCCGGAGAACCCCACGAAAATAACCATATGATTTCGCGTGAGATATTCATGAGCCCATCGGCTCATTCTATGCCATGGTCTCTCGGCAGCTCATGCTGACCTCGATGCTGAAACGGCTGGGACGACTCATGTCAACAACGGAAACAGCCTGTTCAGGAAGGCACGGACTTTGCTGTGTATTTTGTCGATCATCATGAATCGCTGGAAGCCCGGGATACAGCCCTGCTCCTCATGAAACTCTTAAAGGCCCCCACTCCACCCGATTCTTCGGAGTCTCGCATGACGCTCGAATCCATCATCTCTATCGGTATCCTCGGATGGCTCACCGTAGGCATGGTACTCATGGGTCTGGGGATCTGGTAGTTCGAGGCTGAGCGACAACGGAGGACAAACGCTATGAGCGCATCAGTCTCCACTCGAGGCCTTCGATATGCCGGCGCCCTGTTGTTGCTTTGTCTTGTCGTGTCCGGATGCTCGCTGTTTTCCGGAGGAACAAAAATTCACAAGAGCGCCCGAGGATTGGTCTACCTGAAGGAAGTTGCCGATTGGTCGTTTGAGGCGGGCCACCCCGTGGTGCTCGACCAGATGACCATCCTCAAAGTGGTGAAAGGCATCGTGGTCGACGAGGCAACGAAAGCGCCGACAAAAGTGCCCGCCAGCGGCAGCAAGCCGATGAGAATATTCAGCGATGAAGACGCCGAGTTCTTGGCTCCCCTGCTAGCCCAAGCACTATTGCAAGCGAGACCGGAGCAGATCGTCGGTTTCACGGTGTCTCCATCGGCAGGGTCAGGCGCTGAACCTGCTGCGGGCACCCTCTACGTGCAGCAAAGCTCGATCTACCTGACGCTCGCTCCCTCACAGAGCAGGAAGGTGTTGGGCTTCATGCCGACCGCTGCGGCTCGCATCGAGAAGGCGCCGTCCTACGCGGCAGGATCCGCTACCGAGGCTCTCTCGCTCGTGATCGACTACCAGGCTCTCGCCAAGACTCCGATATCGGCCGCGACACCCGCTGCGGCTGAACCGAAACCCCTGGCGGTTTCCCCGGCACCGGTCGCCGTGAGCGCGAAGACTCCCTCGAAACAGGACACTTCCGAAGCGGTTCCAACGCCGGCCGCCGCTCTTTCCGCAGCAGGCAACTCGGCATCGTCTGAAATGAGTAATGACGAGCTGCTAAGCCGCAAACTGGACGAGCTTCGTCAAACCCGCGAATCCAACAAGATGAAGGAGTCGGAGATCGGCTTGCTGAAGAAAGAAATCGACTGGCTGAAGCAGGAACTGCGCGAGCGCAACGCGGAAGTGAAAGCCCTGAAGGCCGACAAGGTGTCGAGGTTCACGGGACCGAAAAAGAAGACGGCCGAAGCCAGGCCGTCTCACTGATCAGCGTGACCGTCAGTCGACATCCGTGATCTCGGGTTGGAGCAGGACGACTTCCCGCGACAGGGGTTGTCGAAAATTCATGCGGCAATAACAGGCATACGTAACATACGTGTCCTGCAGACAGTAGCGGGCGAGTTCCAGCCCTTGCCCCCTCTCCCACATCTCGGCAACCTGCTCCCCGCTCCCGGATTTCGTCTCGACCTGTAGGGCCCGCGCGAGCACATCCAGTTTTACCCATCCTCGCGTATCCCAATTGCTCCAGATCGCCATCGTGTCATAGACCGGCTCAGTGCGGAATTTCGCCAGATTGATGTCGAGGCTGGGCTTTACTTGATGGATCATCGAGCGTTTCCGGATGAACGGCAGATCGAATCCCAGACCGTTGTGCGTGATAAATAACGTCGGTCGATCCTGTGCAACACGCGCCCAAAACTGGCGAAGCAACTCCCGTTCATTGGTCCCGTACCAGGCGACGGCGCTGCGCGCCTCCATCTGATCGGAGAACTCCAGGAGACCGATGCACACGATGCGACTGAAGGTCCCGTCGAAGGCCGACTTGGCATACAGCTCATCCTCCGCATGTCGCCGCTCTTCGGCCTCTCCCGCGGTAAAGAGATCAAAGCCTCCCTCCGGTTGAGCCCAGGCGCCGGAGCCCGGCGTTTTTCCGACTAGACGCGCCCATTCCTCGCGCGGAGCCTGGACGGATTCGATATCCAGCACGACTTTCATCGGGACATCCTTATCGGGCACGCCCCAAGGCGCGAATGATTACTTCGTCCGCAGGCGGAAACTCGAAGTGTGCCAGCTCTTCAGGACGCACCCATCTGATCTCTTCGCAGTCGACCGGCGTCGCCTGCCCCTGTTCGATTTCACACCGGAAGAAGTGCAGCTCCACGATCTTATCCGGATAGTCGTGCCGGACCGTCCCGTACGGAACAGGCAGCCCCACGCGGATTCTCAGCTCCTCGAACAACTCCCGCTGCAGACATTCCACGAGTGATTCGCCCGGCTCCCGCTTGCCTCCCGGAAATTCCCAGAAGCCCCCCAGGTGGACCCCCGGTTTCCGGCGCGCGATCAAATAGCGGCCGTCACGGTGAATGAGCGCCGCCGCCGCCTCGACGACCTTCATGGCCCCCTCTGCTATCCTTGACGCGCCGTCGGATCGAATGGATAGGTCTTGCAGAACGACTTCATCGGACAAAGGAGGCAGTAGGGGTCCCGCGCCGTGCAGACCATCGCCCCGAAATCCATGATCGCCTGATTGAAGTCGTACCCCTTCCCGCGCGGAATCAAGCCTTCCGATAAGTTCCACAGGACCGATTTCTGCGCCTTCGGAATGCCTTCGCCCACGAAGACCCGGTGCAGGACGCGTATGACGTTCGTGTCCAGGATCGGCGCATCCTCATTGAACGCAAAGGACCGAATCGCGCCGGCGGTGTACCGGCCGATCCCTTTGAACAGCAGCAACTCCTCCGCATCACTGGGCAATTTCCCCCCGTACCGCTCCACCGTTTCGCAAGCGATGCCGTGCAGGCGTTCGGGACGTATGTTGTAGCCCAGGGGATACCAGGTCCTTTTGACGTCAGCCACCGGAGCGTCCGCCAGGTCCTCGAAGCTGGGATAGCGCTCCAGGAACTCCCGGTATTTCGGGATCACCCGATCGACCTGAGTCTGTTGAAGCATCACTTCGGACACGAGGATGTGATAGGGATCCGACGTCCTCCGCCAGGGAAGATCCCGCCCGTGCTCTCGATACCACTTCAAGAGACGTTGTTGGAATCGACGCCTATTGGATGGGGTGACTGAAACCGACCGTGACGATCCCTGCCTTCGCCGACGGGAATGAGGAGCGGTGCGTCGAGCCATAGTTTCACATTGCTTGACCCTCGGCATTGTAGGACCCCGCCTCACCAAAATCAAACGCGCGCCTCTGCGGGGAAGGCCGTCAACCACCTCTTCGGAAATGTATTTCACTGGCGTCCGGGCCGCTTCTGTTCAAACTGCATTTTTCATGGTAGCCTGTCAGTGAAGAGGCAACCGGAAAGGAGGAACCCGGCTGTGCAGACCCGTATCGCGACGATGGAGACTTTCCCGGCGCAATCCTCGCTTCACAGGATGCCATGGGTGGGGGGGCTGACAGTCCTTCTCCTACTTGCAGCTCTGCCCGTTCGCGCTGCCGAAGCGCCCGTTCCCTGGGAATGTTCCAATTATCTCGGCGACGCCCGGACTCGCTGCCTCAATACCTTCATCGAATTTCAGCGCGACAGGATCGGACAGCTCGAAGGCGAACTCCGGGCGCAACAGGGCGCCGTCGGCCGACTCGAGGAGCAAATCGCGCGACAAGCCTCCGTGACCTCCGAACTGCAGAAACAACTTTCAGACCGCCCCGCAGCGGCCATGTTCTCCACTCCCTACCACTACGGCTATGTCTCTCCGCCAGGCTTTGGACTGGGACTGTACCTCGGACGCCCCTGGATCTACGGATCACCCTATTCCTTCCACCCCTATTGGGGTCTCCGGCTCCATCGCCCTTGGGGACATCGTCGCTAACGGTCCTGTGCGATTTGCGACGCGTCCGATCCATGTGCCAACGAGGAGCGCCGTCGATCAGCCGGCGCCGGGATCGGCGTTTTCATTGACAAGAACGCCCTGGACCAATAGCCTGCTTCAGAGGAAGGCAGAACCAGGCCAGAGATGCCGGCTCTCCACAAAGACTCCGTTTAAGAGGGCGCACCATGGTTGTTCGGAAGTTCCCGCGCTTTCCCGTCACCATCCCCAGCACTCTGATTCAACGAGATAAACTGCGATACAAGGGCTCCCTGAGGGACCTGTCGCTCAAGGGCTGTCGGGTCGAGAGCGTGATCCGTCCCTTTACCGGCATGCAGATCGAGTTGCGCATTGAGCTGCCGGGCGAGTCCCTCCCGATCACCATCAGCAATGCGGCAGTACGCTGGACAGGATCACACGGTATCGGCGTGGAGTTTTTGACCGTGGGCGCTCCGCACCAGGAGCGGCTCAGCCGCGTCATCGACCAGCTCTCAGCAGAGGTCGGACGAGCCTAGCCTTCCAGCACAATCCTCCCCTGCGTGCTACCACTGGTCGTATCGCCCGGTCGCTCCGCTTAAAGAGGAAGAAGGTCCGGGAGGCTGGCCAGATACAGCTGAAACTGTCCGCGTAGGGCATCGTCCGCATAGCGCCTGAGCGCGTGTCGCACGACCGGGAATGCCATGTCATCCCATGGAATGGCCGAGAGGGAAAACAGACGCACTTCCAGACTCTCCGATCCCGCCTCATAGTTCGGCGCAAGCATACGGCCCCGAAACACCAGGTACACCTGCCCAATATGAGGCAGACTCAGCACGGCATGGAGCGCCGAGATCGCGACATCGGCTTGCGCCTCTTCCTTTGTCTCCCGAACCGCCGCCTGTTCCGTACTCTCGCCGATTTCCATAAACCCCGCAGGGAACGTCCAGAGCCCCAGCCGCGGTTCGATCGCGCGGCGACAGAGGAGGATTTGGTCTTCCCACTCCGGGATACAGCCTGCAACGATCTTAGGGTTATGGTAATGAATGAGCTCGCACTGATTGCATACGTGCCGAGGCAGGTTGTCGCCGGGTGGAATCTTCTGGCTGACCGGGCCGCCGCAATGGGTGCAGAATTTCACCGGATGACCTATGGAGCGTCCGACGAGATAGGATCCGCGATGCAACAACTGGATAGCACAAATGTCCACCGCTTTCCACCATCGCGCAGGTGGACAGGTCAGCTACAGGCTATTCACCATGGACCTGCGCGATGACGGGTGAGGTCAAAGCAGGACCTGCTCTGCGGCAGATCCCCCCTGGAATCTGGGTGCTGGGCTTCGTCAGCCTCCTCATGGACATTTCGTCGGAAATGATCCATAGCCTGCTGCCCCTCTTCATGGTCACGAGTCTGGGAGCCGGCGCCATTGCGGTCGGGCTGGTGGAAGGACTCGGCGAGTCGCTCGCGCTCATCCTCAAGGTCTTCTCAGGAACATTGAGCGACTATTGGGGAAGGCGAAAGGAACTGGCCGTTTTCGGCTACGCCCTGAGCGCTTTCACCAAGCCGCTCTTTCCACTCGCCGCCGGCGTCGGAGCAGTCTTGAGCGCCCGGGTCCTGGACAGAATCGGGAAAGGAGTCCGCGGGGCGCCACGGGATGCCCTTGTGGCGGACATTGCCCCGCCGCATCTTCGTGGGGCCGCATTCGGCCTCCGACAGTCGCTCGATACGGTCGGCGCAATCGTCGGCCCACTGGTCGCGGCAGGCTTGATGCTGCTCTGGGCCAACGATTTCCGGGCAGTCTTCTGGGTCGCGGTCCTGCCGGGATTCATGGCGGTCGGGCTCTTATGCTTCGGCATTCGGGAGCCGCAACCCCTACAGACATCCCGGGGAAGGAATCCCATCCACCGTAAAACGCTGGCCCGTCTAGCCGCAGGCTACTGGGGGGTTGTGGGGTTCGGTGCCGTCTTTACGCTGGCCCGATTCAGCGAGGCCTTTCTGGTTCTTCGTGCGCAGCAGGGCGGTATTCCCCTGGCCCTCGTTCCACTCGTCATGGTAGCAATGAACGTGATTTACGCCTTGTCAGCCTATCCCTTCGGGAGGCTATCGGATCGGGTCAGCCACCGGAGGCTGCTTGCGTTCGGCCTGTTGGTCTTGATCGCGGCAGATGCGGTCCTGGCGGCAAGCGATCACTGGGGCCTGGTTCTGGTGGGGGTGGGACTCTGGGGGCTTCATCTCGGGATAACGCAAGGCTTGCTGGCCGCGATGATCGCGCACAGGGTGCCCGCCGATCTTCGCGGAACCGCCTTCGGCTTCTTCAATCTGGCGAGCGGCGCGGCGATGCTCATCGCGAGCGTGCTTGCCGGATTCCTATGGGATCAATTCGGCGCCGCTTCTACCTTCGCCGCGGGCGCCGTCTTGTGCACGATTGCTCTCGCCGGGCTTGCACTGCCCCAGCTGAAGTAAGATCCATAAGAGTCCAGCGCCACCGAAAGGGCGAGGGGATGGACCACATCAGATCGAGCACGGGACATGAGGCACAGCGCAATTTGCTCGCGCACATCGAGGTGCACTACAATCCCCTGCAATATCGCTTCACATCCAATGGTCAGATCCCGGTTGTCTTCCTGGTGAAGTCACCGGTGTCGGGACAGGGCGACCGCATTGTCGGACGAACGTCGCCTCTCGGTGAGCAGACGCGCAAGGAGGACCGGTGCCGTTTCTGAAGGTCGGGACGGATCTGTATCACGCGGTGGCCAACTGGTTCAGCGGGCGCGCGCCGGGCAAAGTCCTCGATGTGGGGACCGGCGACGGCAGACTGTCCTCCCGTCTGCATTCATTGGGGTTCTCCATGGCGGCATGCGATTGTATCCCCGAAGCCGACTGGCAGCTGAAAGACATCTTCTACCGGCAGTGCGATTTCGCGGAGGGGTTGCCGTTCGAGGACGAAAGCTTCGATTATGTGGTGTGCACCGAAGTGATCGAGCACGTTGACAATCCGTTTGCCCTCTGTCGCGAGATCAGGCGCGTGCTTCGGCCGGGCGGAGCGGTCCTCATGTCCACGCCGAACATTTTGAACCTGCGCAGCCGATTCAAGTTTCTTCTCGACGGCAGCTTTCTCTTTTACAACTATCCCCCCATCGAATGGGACCAGAAAGAAGGGCGGCCGCACGTCCATGCCTACCCGATCCGTTATCACGAGTTGGAATATTACCTCTACAAGGCGGGGCTCACCGTCGATGAAGCCTTTACGAACCTCCGTTCGTACAGCTGGCGTCTGTTCTTTCCCATGGAGCTGCTTCTCCGCCTCCACGCGAGACATATGGAGAAACGGTCGAGGAGGAAGGATGGGGTGGCGCTGGAACGGATCTATTCCCGCGTGCTGAGCGACGACCTACTCTTTGGAACGCACCTCATCGTGCACGCCACCAGATCCTAGCAACCAGTGCTTTCGGATGGCAGACGCTCCGGCGTCGCAAAGGGACCGGCGTGGCTGATCAGGCTGGCTCCGAGCGCGCTCTCTAGGACGCCGCGTGGCGCTCGCTTGAAGGACTCTCCTGCGCTGCAGGAGGCAGTGACCACAACAACCGAGTGAGCGCCTTCGATTCCTGTTCAGCCAACTCCCGGAACTGCACCCCGAAGGCGGAAGCTCCTATCCAGCGTACGGTCGCAAGGGGGACGTAGATCGGGGCAGCCTGCCGGGGCCGTATCTGAAGATGAATCGCCGTGTCGACAGACATGGCGATCGGGCTGCTCACCCGACAGCCCCCCAGGGAGAGATCCTGCACCACTCCTTCTTCGATCCGCACCGTAGCTGATGAAAAGACCCCCTGGAAATTGACGGGGAAACGTTGGTGTTTACGTTGTTCCACGGTGCTCGCTCCCTGCCCGCACAAGCAGCCGGATTATACGGAACCGTGAATTAACGGTCGAGCAAATAATTTTCCCATCCTTACGACTTGCCCTTCCATGAGGAGCTGTGTAAGGATTCGGTCGGGAAAGCGACTCCAAGCTAGGTCAGCCAGGTGGGGGAAGGAGGTATCACATGCCGGTTAAAGTCGAGATCGGTCCCATCGTGAAGGTCGTGAAGACAGACGACGAATGGAGGAAGCTCCTGGCGCCCGCCGCCTACCGCGTACTGCGGCAGGAGGATACCGAGCGGCCCTTTGTCAATCCCCTGCATGAGAACCATGCGCCGGGCCTATACTGCTGCGCCGGCTGCGACTTACCGCTATTTTCGTCCGAGCACAAGTACGACAGCCACACCGGCTGGCCCAGTTTCTGGCAGCCGATCGATCCCAGGGTGATTGAATCGCGCACCGACTTCAAACTGTTCGTCCCCCGCACCGAAGTTCACTGTGCCCGTTGCGAAGGACACCAGGGCCATGTCTTCAAGGATGGCCCAAAGCCCACGGGTCGGCGCTATTGCATCAACGGCGTGGCGCTCACGTTCCGCCCCTCCTAGCCCGAGGGACTGTCGCCCTTCCGACCGGCGACTGTCCCTGTTTGGATACGACCCCTGTAGAATCTCCCAGGCATCAGCATC
>JBQTIO010000108.1:0-4057 GCA_052388075.1 Nitrospiraceae bacterium | reverse complement strand
GCTGTCGTAGTCCACACGGACTTTCGATCCACTCGGCACGGTAAGATGAGTCGGTGCGAGACGATCGAGATTCCGTTGTTGCTCCCGCGTCAGAAGCGCCTGCAAGGGTTGAGTCAGATCTAGCCGCTGCACACGCTCGAGCGTCGTGAGACCGATCAGATGGGGCCCCAGCCATACATGGAGTGTTTGCAGCAAAGTTTCGTCCGACAAATCCGGCCAAGTGGAGGAGGCGTTACCCACCCGCTTGAGAAAACGGACCCTCGCGCGCCACTGCTGTAATTCTGGCGTCCAAGCCAGTGAGGCCACACCAGCCTGCCGCACACCTTCCAGCAACACTCCGACGATCAATGAGGGATCGGGCTTCGACAGGGCCTGTTCCGACAGAACAAGCGCACCGAGTCGACGTTGTCGCGAGGTGCGGACTGACTCGGTCCGTTCATCCCAGATGACCGCTTCTTGGTCAACGATGTGGTTGGCATAGAGCTGTTCAATGTCGTCGAGCGACAGTGGCGCAGCCAGGTCCACGTATGCCCATTGGGATCCGGCCTCCAGAGCGGCAATTACCAGATAGGGTTCCGACGTCAAGGGATCCGGATTCGCAAAGCGGGCGCCGCGGCCGTTCACCAGCAGGTAGCGCGCCTCACTGCCCGGTTGGCGCTGAGCAATCCGGTCCGGATAGGCCAGCGCAAGCAACAGTCCGGTTTGCTCCGTGCCTGTCACCTTGTCAGCCCGGACTCCCAGCTGCTTCCTCCACAGATCCGCCGTCCGTTTCACCCGTTGGATCGTTCCTCGGTCGATCATGGTACCAGCGGCATGATTAGGGGCTCCACGCAGGACATCGAGCCGGAGTCGAAGATCGGCCTGTCGCGCGCCGGAGGGTCCGCGCATCAGGTCACGCTCGCCGAGCAGGGCTGCAAGGTCGCAGGCGAGTCCGGCGCCATTCAGTGAGGTGGCTTTCAAGAGCATGTGCGCAAGGCGGGGATGCAGCGGCAGCGTGGCCATCTGTTTTCCGTGAGGGGTGATGCGGCCTGCCGCATCCAAAGCCCCCAGTCTCGTGAGTAAGTCCTTGGCCTGTGCCACGGAGCCGGACGGAGGCGGGGTGAGCCATGAGAGTTCCGATAGATCGCTTGTTCCCCAGAGCGCTAAGTCCAGGACAAGTGGCGCCAGGTCTGCATCCAGCATTTCCGGCGGGCGCCGTGGCGTGAGCGTCGCCTGTTCCTTCTCGGTCCAGAGGCGATAACAGATCCCTGGCTCGAGACGTCCGGCCCGACCACGACGTTGCTCGGCGGAATCCTGCGTGACGCGAATGGTGTCCAATCTGGTGAGGCCGGAACGGGGATCAAACCGTGGTACGCGCAACTGGCCCGCATCGATCACGACGCGCACGCCGTCGATGGTCAAACTGGTTTCGGCGATTGATGTGGCGAGGACGACCTTTCTCGTGCCGGGGGCGGCCGGTGCGATGGCCGCATCCTGCGAAGCTTGCGGCAGGTCGCCGTGCAACGGCGCGATGAGGATGTCCGGACCGAGTGACGCATCGAGCAGTCTACGTTCGACACGGCGAATCTCGGCCATGCCAGGCAGGAATACGAGCAGACTCCCCGCGTCCTGCGCCAGCGAGCGGCGGATAGTTTGAGTCACGGCCACGTCAAGCGGGCCGGAAAGCGGCTGATCCAGATAGCGCGTCTCGACCGGAAACATCCGGCCTTCGCAGGTAATGGTCGGGGCCTGGTTCAGCAGGTCGCCGACCGGGCCGCAATCGAGCGTGGCCGACATCACGAGCAGCCGGAGGTCAGGACGAAACAACTGTTGAGTTTCGAGGCAAAGTGCCAAGCCCGTATCGGCCTGGAGGCTTCGCTCGTGGAATTCATCGAAGAGAACGAGGTTATAGGACGCAAGTGATGGATCCTGTTGGAGGAGGCGTGTAAGAACACCTTCCGTGACGACTTCGACGCGCGTCCTTGGTCCGACCTTGGTATCCAGCCGCATCCGGTAGCCGACCGTCTGGCCGACGGATTCACGCAGCGTGACGGCCATCCGGTGTGCTGCAGCGCGGGCAGCCAATCGACGCGGCTCCAGCATGAGCAGTTTCTTGCCCTGGAGCCAGGGGGCATCGAGAAAGGCCAGGGGGACACGGGTGGTTTTCCCGGCGCCGGGCGGCGCAGTCAACAATGCATTGCACCCGGTTGTCAACGCGTCGAGGAGTCGGGCTAAGACATCTTCTATTGGTAGTTTGTCCATGGTAGGGTGTGCAGTCGCACCGTCAGACTGTAACAGACTGGCGAGCTGCACGAAAAGGAAGCAAGGGCATGCGATGTTGACATGGACAAAGACAAAACCGACCGAACCTGGCTGGTATTGGTTCCGCGGGCAGGCGCATGAAGCGGACTCCTTTATCGTCCAGGTGGACGAGGCGGGTCAGTTTCAGTGGCCGGATGGCGGGTATCAAGAGGTGTCGCTGGCCAAAGGGGAGTGGGCGGGGCCGATTGAGGAACCGGGGGAGTAGCAGGATAGCGATCGGACCATCCTTCTTGCTCGCTGAGCCACCACGATGAAACTGTGGTCGCTCAATGCGCGCAGTGAAGGACGGTCCGATCGCTCCCTGGAGTAAGTTGAGAGGGGGAAAACGAGCCACTTTGAGGGTGTATCGAACAGCGAACGGGCAGCCGGATCGTTGCGATACGCTCAATGAAGACTCAATCAGTGCCTCAGCCCCTTGCCTCATCCTGTCGGGAAGGCGTAAGATCGACCGTCCCCGTTTATCCACACCTGTAGGAGATGCCATGGCCGTACGCACCGGTCCCTCGAAAACACGGGTTTCTCTCGACCGAAGCATCGAACGGATGCGGAAACAGCTCGCCGAATTAAGCCCGTTCCTGGGCAAGGGCAAGCCGACACGGAGTCTGGAAGAGTTTGATCTCGAAACCGAACGGCTGATCGGAGATCTTCTCGGGCAAGCGTCCGACTTGCTGCATGCCTATGAGTATGCCGAACTCGGTGAGGCGGCAGGCTTGGTCAATATGACGGACGAGGCCCCCGAAGGCACCGCGATGGACAATCACAGGCAAAGTCTCTTGCAGCGCAGCCGCGTGCTGGAAAGTTGTGTGTCGGAATTGGAAGCGCGTCGGTCTGCCATCCCGAAGAAGGCCAAGGTCGGGCAGACGCTCATTGGGCCGCAGATCGCCGAACATATGACCGGCGAGCTTCGGAGCGTGTCGCAGGACGCCACCCTGCGAGAGGCCGGACAGCTGATGCAACAGTGGAAAACGGGCTCCCTGCTCGTGACGAACCGCCAATCCTACGTCGGCCTCTTGACCGATTCAGCCCTAGCGCGCGAGGTCGTGGGCAACGGGCTCGATCCTGCCCGCACCCTCGTGAAGGACTGCATGCGCGCTCCGGTCATCGCCATCGAAGGCAGTCGCCCGATCATCGAAGCCGTGCGCCTGATGAAGGAGCAGGCTACGCGACACCTGGCGGTGACGCAAGACGAACAGATCATCGGGGTGATCTCGGTTTCGAATATTCTTCGTTATTATTCCGGCGTTGTCTAACCACACGCCGCTCGCGGTTCGTATTTTGCGAGGCCGGGAAAGCCGGACATTCTACTTTTCTGATCGCCTCATCCGCGCGCGGCTTCGGGGTGTGGTGCAGTATCGTATGCTTCTTCGTCACGGAGACAAAGTTCAACGGAGAACTTCTGGCTTCCGACGTTGGTACCGAAGGGGCGAGAAGGGGCCTCACTCGCCAAACGGGGTGGGTGCCAGTGGAGATGGGGCCGGAGCTGAGTCGTGTGGGCACACTGCGATACCCCTGGTGGTGCGCCACGCCGTGAGCCTGTTGGCATGTTTTCGTCAAGGTGCAGGGTGCGCCTTTTGAAGGAGGTGAACAAGATGAACCGAGTGGTTAGCGCTTTGGCCGGACTCACGGCCCTCTGGCCCACGCTCGCAGCAGCGGAAGAGGCTGGTGGATCCTATCGGGGGATCGGGTCAATCTACTTCACGTTCATGGGCGCGATCCTGATCTACGGGGTCTATGACACCTTCGGGAAACGGGCCGC
>JBQTIO010000107.1:0-15258 GCA_052388075.1 Nitrospiraceae bacterium | reverse complement strand
GCATGCCGAATGGGTGGCGGTTGACAAACACTATCAATCGCCAGGACTACAGACGGTGTACATCGATTCAGCCACCATGCGCAGAGACGGGAATCTGGTGACGATGGTGAGCCTAATTGACTGGACGTGGATGCAAGGGAATCGGTCACCCAGCCGTTTTTTGTCGACGACGACCCACAAGCAATTCGACTGCGCGCAAAAGCGCCTTCGATTGCTGGCGCACTCGGAGTTCTCAAAACATATGGGGACAGGCAGACGGAATGATGGATACGTCGACCAGAACCACTGGCTGCCAGTCAGACCGGAGACTATCGATCACGCGCTGTGGGAAATGGCCTGCGGCAAAGGGTGATCACCCAGTCACAAACTACCTTCGGCATAGAAGGTCGCCGCTCTTATAGAGACGTGGGAACGGAAAGCCACTGCATGATACCGAGTATCGAACAGGTGTTGATTGAGCGAGGCCGACAGTTCGCAGGCCTGCTGGAATACGTCGGCGGTAGCCACGACAGGAAATTCCAATGCATGGTGGAGCGCGAGGGCTTGACGAGCCCGTCGGGGTTCCGAGCGTACAATCATTCCCGCCACCTCAGTCAGTCAATGCGGCGGCTGGCCGACAGAGATTCGAGATTCCTTAATGAATCGAAGAATCTGGATGGCTTGGAGGGAATGTGTTTCTTAAACCCGATCCGCAAGAATCCAGTTGACGACACCGCTGGCGTCAAGGACCACCGTTGTCACGGTCTGCCGTGTCGCCTCGCGGCGCGAACGGCCCTCTCGGTAACCCGCCGACTTCGCTTCCGAGGAGAAAAGCATGGGACAATATAAAATTGGTCTCATTATTCCACACCCCGAAGATCAAAAATGGGACTCGGTCTGGAAGCTGTTTCGCACGCCCAACTTGAACCTGCCCACGCTAGCGGCTCTGATCCCTGAAAATGAATGGGAGATCGAAATCCAGGACGAGCTCGTTGGCCCGTTGGACTTCACGCGTGACTACGATTTGGTGTTCATTACCGTGACGACAGTAGTGGCTCCTCGATCCTACGAGGTCGCCCGGCTCTTCCGCGAACGCGGCGCGAAAGTGGTGCTCGGTGGCATTCATCCTTCGACATTGCCCGAAGAGGCGGCTCAACATGCGGACTCGGTGGTCATCGGAGAGGGAGAATTGACCGTGCCGCGGCTGCTGGAAGATTTCAAGAAAAGACGGTTGCAGCCGCACTATCGCATGCCTCACATGGTTGATCAGTGGGATCAAAGACTTCCTCGCTGGGATCTCTTGCCGAAAGGCTATATGTTCCGTGATGCGCTCACGGCCACACGAGGTTGCAACTACCGGTGCACATTCTGTTCAATTCATTTGGCGTTGGGGGGCGGGAAATACGGCTTTCGGAAAAAACCACCGGCTGAGGTGGTCAAGCTCGTCGAAAAGATGAGTGGGCCGATGGTGATGTTTTGGGATGACGATTTGCTGTCGGATCCCCCTTACACCAAAGAACTCTGTGAGGCCTTGAAGCCGCTCAAGAAGAAATGGATGAGTCAAATGAGTGCCACCTACGTGGCCCATCATCCAGAAATCTTAAAGACTTTGAAGGAGAGCGGCTGCTCAGCCATGTTTATGGGACTCGAATCGATCAATCAGGCGTCGCTTAAGTCGGTGGACAAACAAAATACGGCGAAGACGTACGAGGAATTGATCCGACGCATCCATGATCAGGGCATCGATATCCATGCCGGGTTCGTGTGCGGACTGGACCATGAAGATGTCTATGACTTCGAACGAACCGCGGAATGGGCGACACGTATGGGGCTGTGCGGAGCGCTCTGGCGCATCCTGACGCCGTACCCGGGGACGAGGCTGTTTGAAGAGTTCAAGGCCGCCGGCCGGCTGTTGACGACGAACTGGACGTTCTACACCGGAGAACACGTAGTCTACCGGCCGGCCAAGATGACCGTCGAGCAATTGTACTGGGGACATAAATGGGCCAAAGGGCAATTCTATTCATTTCGTTCCATCGGTGAGCGGATGGTCCGCCGGGCCGTGCAAAACGGCGCGCATGAATTGCTCAATACATTGGGCGCGGGGTTGGGCTACCGCTCCATGTTTCATCTCGCCGCTGATTCAGCCCCGGTGAACGTATATCGTGATATGAATCACCTGCCGCCTCAAACGGAGCCCGTCGCTCATCGGTTTCCATATCCTCCGAAAAAGAGGTTTAGTTTTATCACCGACCGTACGAACAAGTTACGCTCAAAGATTCAACCACGACCGTCGATCAGCTAACGAGACGGAGGAATCGCGACCAGTTTCGTTGTGTGGGTTACAAGATCAGCGCCTTCCGATTCCTCAACCCGAATGTGACGAGTGTTGTGCCCAGGCGGGAGTGGGGGGGGTAGGGACCGGTTCAAACGCGGATAAATTTTGTTCGAATGTGACACCAGCACGGTCATCAACGACAGTCCTCACTTGAAGCCACCGAATCGGGGGGTCACCAGTAGTTCACCATCTCGACTCCAGTCGGCCCATTGCAGGCCGTCTAGCAACTCGCCACCGGCCCGTCCCACACTTTCAACCCAGAGCAGGGAAAAAACCAAAGGGACATTCTGGGCGAGCCCATCTTGTCCCCTTCCGCGTAGCTCCCCTATCGGCACAGTTCCACCTGAACTGTATGGAGCTTGTGCTATAGTGAGGCGGTTGAGGCTCCCCCTACTGACTTCGCCCATAACCAAGGAGGCAGCTCATGCGACAAGTCTTCGGATTGCTCGTCCTCACGTGCGTGATCGCCCTGCTTCAGACCACGGGCTGTACCCTCAAGGGCACAACAAATGAAATCACCGATACGACATCCAACATCACCGGCACGACCTCTGGGCACGCATGGTGGAACGAAGACGGCCAACTCAAGCCGGACTTCAAAACCACCGCGTTCGTCACGATCAACCACAGAAATCTTCAGCAAGACATCGCGGCCGGAGGGGGAGAATACCTCGCTTCGATGGGTGCGCTGCTGGGCATCCCCGGCGAGAGACAGTCTACATTCTTCTCCGCTGCGCAGGTGCGCTATGCCCAGGTGAGCGGGTTGGATGCATCTGCGCCGGCGGCTCTGTTGGCGCTGCTCCAAGAAGCGGCGACACCCTTTGTCCAATAACTTCAGGACCTATCTGAGGTCATAGCATGACCGTGCCATCGGCTGAGCCGACACTTCCGTTCAAGCACATTTTTCATCCCACAGACTTCTCGACCGATAGCCACACCGCCCTCGTCCATGCGCTCAAACTCGCAGTGACGGCTCACGCTGAGCTGACCATGATGCATATCGATCCCAAGGTGGGGCGAGCAGACTTCGAGGATTTCCCACGCATCAGACCCATCCTGGAGCAATGGAAGATTTTCCGAGCCCACAGCACGCAAGACCAAGTTACCGAGACAGGTCTCTCGATCAAGGAAACCAGGGCCACGGCTAAGAACCCAACCACAGGCATTCTCGAATACCTGGCGACGCACCCTGCCGATCTCCTTGTCATGGCCACACATCAATACGACGGCCTAGAGCGGTGGCAGCATCAAACCATAGCGGAACCTGTCGCACGAGTCAGTCACACACCAACGCTCTTCGTGCCGACTCATATCGAGGGCTTTGTGGTGAAAGAAACGGGGCAGGCGAAACTCCGGCGCGTGCTGATTCCCGTTAGCGAAAAACCCACTCCACAGGTCGCCATCGATACTACGACACAACTAGCCCTGGCGCTGGGTTGTGAGAGACTGACCGGCCTCCTTGTCCATGTGGGGAATGAATCCATGCTCCACTCGCTCTGCTACCCCACACGCAAGGGATTGCTCTGGCGTACCATGGAGTGTCACGGAAACATCGTTGACGTGATTCTGGGAATGGGCGCGGATTTCGATGTGGATCTGATCGTGATGACGACCGCCGGACATGATTCGCTGCTCGATACGATGCGCGGGAGCACGACGGAGCGGGTGTTGCGCGGAGCACGTTGCCCGCTTCTGGCCCTTCCGGCTTCGCTTTAGCATCCGGGCGGCCCCCCTGTCCCAATTTGGCGGCGCAGCGGAAAATCCTCTTGGCCGTCGCTCCGACTCCATTCACGACGGATTATGGAGAATGTATTGCCGCAAAACGTATCGGAGCATGAAAAGGTGGGATGACCGAATCAAGTGGGGCTCGACATGGAAACCGGCCCATCGAGAGCATTAACCCCCTCCTTCGAGTTCTCTCTCAACATCAACCAGAACACCACTCCTAGAAACACCAGCGCCATCAGTGGATCCCACCACAACCCGAAGGTTTTGGTAACCCGACGGGCCAGTTCGGGCAAAATACCGATCGTCACAACCACTCCGTAGAGCGTATACGCCACTCCGCGTCCACCATGCTGATCGTAAAAATAAGCGGCCAATAATCCGCACCCGGGCACCATTAAGATGTACGTGTTTACCTCATTCATGGGGTTAAACAACATCAGATACGTCGTCGTAATAGACAGTAGAACCATTGCCCTCATCGGCTCCCGGAGGCGACCGAAGTTTCTCAAACACAGTCCGAGCACGCATAGACCGGCAACCACTCGAATTCCCTGCGACCAACCGAAGGGGATCTCCCAGCCGATTGATCGGAACAGACCGTTGATATCAGCAAACCGGTGTTCCGTCACAGCCGAGCATTGCATAAGATTCTCAACAAACCTCACGAACAGCGACACAACGTATTCGGGCGGATCGCAGCAAAAAGGAAGCAGCATGAATCCCAGCAACACGGTAAGCAGCTGTGGGATCAACACCGGGAATGTCACCATGGCGAGGCCGATCATGATTACTCCTAAGGGTTTCGTCAAACCGAGCACTAACGATCCGGAAGCCCACCACCAGCGACGCTCAATTAAGAAGCACGTCGACCAGAGGAGAAACGCTGCAAGGATGACATTCGCCTGGCCATTGCGAATTGCATCGCCACAGGCCGCCATGCCGAGGAGCGACGACCAGAAAAAAGCTTTCCAGGCGTTCCTCCCATTGCACAATTTCGCCAGCCTCCACCAAGCGCCAACCAACAAGGCAAGGCTGATCCAGCGCCACAATAGATCCCCGACAAAGCGCCCCATCAAGTAAAACGGGCTGAAGAGCATCGTGAATTGAGGGGCGTAGTTGAATAATCGTGGGGTCAAATAAGGATCTTGGTTTGCCAGCCAGGCCTGTGTCGCATCATGGTAGACACCGACCACATTGTGAACCGGATCGAGGATATAGATCGTCGTGGATAGGACAAGGACGGCGCCCCAAAGTCCGATCGCCAAGAACTTCCACTGTGGTGCTGGAATATGCGGAGATGGAGCAAAGGCGGCATTCATGAGTAAGCAGTCATCAAATCCACGTCGATAGGCATGTCGTCATCATTTCGCTGTCGAGACCTTAACACCAGAATCAGGCCTCACCGCGCGGAGGCCGGACGTTCCTTACCCCACATACATGACCGGCGCCAGTGCTCGTTACTCAAGACCCCCTGGCTTTTGCATCGGACGATCATACCGAAAACCATCCGTGCCATCCATGCGGGAACGGTTGAGCTTGTGAACTCGATGTGTTGGGACGTGGATTGGCTGGTTGATCGACCCGGCCCTAACGATGTACCCATTCCTCATCACAACATGATTCGCCTCGGCGCTCGCATGGCGGGAACCAGCCGCTCCGAGGTTCGCCGTACAGCTCGATGCACCGATACTGGACGAGCAAGTCGCAACGTATGATGCCATAGCGGCGAAGCAATTGTCGAGCGATCGGTTCGGTGAGGAAATGCTGAGCACTGAGTGCGGAGTGCTCTTGTGAAGAACCGCGCGCTGACGGCCTCCTTGAACACCCACCATCGCTCTGTGCGAATTTCCCGTTTGTTAGCCGACGAGGCTGCTGTTTGATCGGCTAGCCTCCTGATGGTCAATGAGGCGCTCGTCCCCCACCATCCCCGTGCGGACGGGAACACCGTCACGAAACACGATGTAATTGGTGGGAACGGCTGGCACGCGCGCTCCGGGGAGGATCACCCCGACCAGATTCAAGGGATCCGAAGCGGAGATCCGGATCTCCTGCGGCGACGCGGCGCCCGCCCGACACCTTCTCATTGCTCGCAGTGATTCCACCGCCTCTGGCAGGGCGAACTGCTCGCCGGTAAACCCGCTCACGAATCGGCCTCCTCGCACCTCACCTCCCAGTTCCATGCGCCGGTACTGGACAAGGAGATCCCGCCATGACGGAACCAGCGACTCGCGCGCCAGCAGGTCACGAAAGACGACGCCGTAGCGACGCAGGAGTTGGCACGCCACGCGCTCGCTCAAGCTGACAGCCGACAGCTGACAGCTATCAGCTTGCCGGAGCAGCGCCCACCGCCCCACGGCGTGCCGAGGTCGCCGAGACCGTTCCCGTCCTTCCGCACGGCGCCGATGCGGGTCCATGAGCGCCCGGAGATTGTCAAACCCATCGGCCGTCACGAGTCCGGCAGCCACGAGTTCCCAGAGTCCATCTTCCACTTCTGCGGGAAGATGGTTGGTGATCCGGACCAAATCGGCGAAGAAGCTCGCCCCGCTCTCGTGCAATACGCGGGACAGATCCCGGGCCACCGAACTCAAGTGGACCGATGGGCCGGACCCCGCCGATACGGCGGCATCGTCCTGTGCTGCCATTAACCACACGCTCTCCTCGCGCAGAAACAGGCTGATCGGTGCCACGCTCGTCGGAATGATTCGGCGTCGCTCAACATCGGTTCCCTGTACAAGCCGTGGATGAGGAGAGAGCCGGCCCCACCCGACGACTCCACTCAAACAGAGCCGGTCCAAGAGCTCCGGCTCATACTTGGCGAGGCGTGAACGAAGGAGCTGCGGTTCCCAGGCGGACGCCGCGACCTCGAATCCCGCCAACTGCCTGACCACCTCCAGGAGCCCGGCCTCTCCATGTTGACGCGATTCGGGCACCGCGTGCTGCCATTGGAGCAGAAATCGCATGAACTCAACGGCTGTGACTGGCTCCACTTCTTTGCGCAACGTCCCGATCGTCAATCGATGGACACGAGCCAGGAGGCGGCGGTGACACCATTCGACCGGCGCAGGAGCGCCGGAATTTTCGATTTCTAATTTTGCATTGTTAATTTCGCTGGTGGGCCGGAACTGGCCACGGAGAACCTGCCCAGAGGCTTCGAGGCGCACCATCGCCCGGTCCACGTGTTCAGCGGGCAGATGCAGGCGCTCGGCAAGTTCCCCCGTTGTCGTCGGTCCGATACTTTCCATCCACCCCTGAACGATCGTGTCGAGGACGGCATCATCGCCGCCGACAAACAACCGCTCGATCCGCTCCCAATTTTCCGTCGCCACCCATCCCCTTCCCTCGTGAGGCGTGATGAATGAGGCGCGACCGGACTCCACCAGCGTCGGCAGATGATGAGACCATTCAGTGGCAATCGGTTCAGGCAGCCACACCAGCATCAGCAAGGCGTCATGCAGGTCGTCGGGATTGCGGACGACGGGCCAGGATTCGCGCTGCACCTCCTCGATCGCGTCGGGATTGAGCGCCCCCACCTGCCCTACCAGTTCGGCCGGAAGGGTCCGGCGCATCTCCACCGCCCGCGCCCGTCGTTCTTCCAACGGCGCATCGTCGAGGAAGGCATAGGGGTTTGCGTTCAGAATTTCATGGGAGAACGGCGACGGCACCGGCGTGTCCCTGGCCAGGCAACGGATCGCGCCACTTTCAATTCGCTCGAGTAATTGGACGAACCCGTCGAGATCCATCGCCTCGGTCAGGCAATCGCGCAAGGTTTCGGTGACCAGGGGATGATCGGGAATCTGCCGCACCGCCCGCTCGCCGGTGAGATTCTCCTGGCAGGCGACCGCGTCCGGGAAGACGGCGGCCAGCAGGTCCTCGGCCTTCATCCGCTGAATCTGGGGCGGCACTTTCTTGCCCCTCGAGAACCGGAGCAGGGCGAGCGACCGGGAGGCATTCCAGCGCCAACGTGTCGTGAACATGGGCGCCAGCAGAACCGCTTGACTCAGCACCTCCCGCACTGACTTCGAATGAAGGTAGCCGAACACCGACTCCAAGGGGAAGCTATGTTTCTCCCCGAGCGAAATGACCAGTCCGTTATCCGTGGCGGCCGCTTGCAGTTCGAAATCGAACGTCACGCAGAACCGTTTCCGGAGCGCAAGCCCCCATGCGCGGTTGATGCGCCCGCCAAACGGCGCATGGATCACCAGCTGCATACCGCCGCCTTCATCGAAGAACCGCTCGGCAACGATCCGAGTCTGGGTGGGAACCGTGCCGAGCACGGCGATGCCGGCCGCCACATAGGCAGCCGCCTGCTGCGCACCGCGTTCGTCGAGACCACATTCCTGTTTGAGCCACTGCTCTGCTGAGGGCTGGGAGCTGAGTACTGCCTGACTAGCGCTGATGGCTGACGGCTGATAGCTGTCAGCTGATCCGGAAGACGCAAGCCGATCTGCAATCTCCAGCCGCAGCGACGATACCTCCGCGGAGAGTTCGGCGGTTCTCGACGGCGCTTCGCCGCGCCAGAAGGGAATATTGGGCGGTGCCCCTTGCGCGTTCTCCACACGGACCTTCCCCGCTTCAACACCCCGAATGCGCCATGATGTATTCCCCAGCAGCATGATATCGCCGGCCAGACTCTCGACGGCGAAATCTTCATCGACCGACCCGACGATGGTGCCGTCCGGCTCAGCCACCACGGCATAGTTGGCCGTATCGGGAATCGCGCCCCCGGATGTAATCGCCGCAAGCCGCGCGCCGCGCCGTCCCTTGAGCCGGTGATTGATGCGATCGTGGTACAGGTGGGCCTGGCTTCGGTCTCGCCGCGTGGCAATACCCTCGGCCAGCAGACGTACAACCTTGTCGAATTCTTTGCGCGTCAGGTTCCGATAGGGATAGGCCCGACGACAAAGCGCAAACAGCTCCTCTTCGGTCCAGATCTGGCTCGCTGCAGCCGCCACAACCTGCTGCGACAGAATATCCAACGGAGCGACTGGCACTTCGATGCGATCCAGCGCGCCCGCACGAATCGCTCGAACCAGTGCCGCACATTCCAGCAACTCATCCCGCGTCATCGCGAAGAGCCGCCCCTTGGGCACAGCGTTGATCCAGTGGCCGGCCCGCCCGACGCGCTGCAAGCAGGTGCCGATCGCCCGCGGCGAGCCGATCTGACAGACCAAATCCACCGTGCCCACGTCGATGCCCAATTCGAGCGAGGCCGTCGCGATCACTGCGCGCGTCCTGCCGGCCTTCAGCCGCTCCTCCGCCTGGAGGCGGATCTGCCGCGAGAGGCTGCCGTGGTGCGCGGCCACGACATCGGGCCCCAAGTCTTTGAGGCGCTCTTCGAGATAATGTGCGACCCGCTCCGCCAGCCTCCTGGTATTCACGAAGACCAACGTGGAACGGTGCTGTCGGACCAGCTCGGCCACCCGGTCATACACATCGGTCCAGACCGCATTGGTGGCCACAGCGCTCAATTCGTCCTTCGGCACCTCCACGGCCAGATCGAGTTCACGGCGATGGCCCACGTCAATGATCGTGCAGGGGGACGCCTCCCGATTGCCGACGAGAAACTGCGCGACCAGTTCAATCGGGCGCTGCGTCGCCGACAATCCGATCCGCTGCGGTTTCGTCGTGGTCAGCGCCTCCAACCGTTCCAGTGACAGCGCCAGATGCGCGCCGCGCTTGTTGGGCGCGACAGCGTGGATTTCATCCACGATGACCGTGCGCACCGTCTGGAGCATCCGTCGGCTTTTCTCGGCTGTGAGAAGGATGAACAGCGACTCCGGAGTCGTCACGAGAATATGGGGGGGCCGTTTGAGCATCTGTTGCCGCTCCCCCATCGGCGTATCCCCGGTCCGGACCAGCACGCGTAACTCCGGCATGAGCAGCCCTGCCTGCAAGGCGGCCTGGCCGATCTCGGCGAGCGGCTTTTGCAGATTCTTCTGCACGTCGTTGCTCAGCGCTTTGAGCGGCGAGACGTAAAGCACCTGCGTGTGATCATCCAGTTCGCAAGCGAGGGCCTGCCGGAACAGGCTGTCGATGCAGGAAAGAAAGGCCGCCAGTGTCTTTCCGGAGCCGGTCGGAGCCGCGATTAACGCATCGGTTCCGGATCGAATTGCCGGCCACGCCTGGACCTGAACGTTGGTCGGCTGGCCGATGCGGGACTGGAACCACTGGGAGATGAGGGGATGAAAGGGTGCGAGCGGCATGGTCCGGGATCTTACCACGCCGGTGTAGGGGACACTATTGGCTTACGGCGGGATAATTTCCATAGACTCTCCTCACCCGTCGCAGGCACACTGTTCACAGATTCATCGGAAGGACTCCTCAACGTGTCCAAATCGTTGACCATCCTTGGCGCCGGGTACACGGCCCGCTTCCTCCTGCCCCTTGCCGCACGCCACTATGCCCGCGTACTGGCCACCAGTCGCGATCCGGACCGGCAGCTGAACGACCTCGCACCGGCTCGACGGACACGTTTCGATCTGACGCAACGGGAAACCTGGCAGAACATTCCAACCGAAGCGGATTTACTCTGGTGCTTTCCAGCCATGCCGACCGATCTTGTCCGGGAGTTTGCCGCGACGCTGGCCCCGCAATCGCGCCGGCTCGTCGTTCTCGGCAGCACCTCGTCGTACAAGGTCGGGGCATCAACCGAATATCCTCCCCCGTGGATCGACGAAACGGCGCCGATGGACCTGACCAAGCCCCGCGTGCAGAGCGAAGAATTCTTGCGAACCGACTGTGGCGCGATCGTGTTGCGCGTGGCCGGGATCTATGGCCCCGGCCGCAATCCGCTGGATTGGATCAGAACCGGCCGCGTCAGCCCCTCGCGCAAATTCGTCAACCTGATCCATGTTGATGACCTGGCATCGGTCTGCCTGGCGGCGCTGGAGCAGGCAACACCGGGGGAACCGTACAACGTCAGCGACGGCACTCCGAGAACGTGGAAAGAGATCTGCGAGAGCGCTCAGCACAGATGGAAGGTTCCGCTCAAACCCGCCGTGCCGGACAATAACAAGGGGAAACGCATTTCCATCGCGAAACTATCGAACGCCTTGAACTATACGATGAAGTACCCTGATTTGTATGAGGCGTTGGTGGAGATCCAGGCACGAGTCACGGGCTGGCAAGATTTCACGCTGACAGGCTGACATGACAGATCCCATCAGAACCTGTTACCTGGCAGACTCTCGTCCTGGTCAGCTTGTCAGCCTGCCCGTCTTGTCAGCTGGTTCATTATCGCAGCAGAGCCATGACCGCCAGACACACTAGCAGGTTGTTCGCGGCGTGTGCGATCATACCGGGGATCAGACTCCCCGTCTTTTCATAGATCCAGGCCCACAAGAACCCGCTCCAGAGCACGCTGACACAGCCGATGAGCCCATAGCCATGGGCAAGCGCGAAGAGGCCCGCGCTGATGAAGGCCGCCGGCATGAATTGGAACCGCCGACGGAGCATGGCATAGAGGAGGCCACGAAAGGCGAGCTCCTCAAACAGCGGTGCAAAGACAACGTATTCCAACAAACTGATGGTTAATGTTGACCCCGAAGCCCAGACCAGATTGGGATCGAACCATTCGGTCCAATGGTTGGTCAGACTCAGCGCATCCGAAGCCCGTCCCATCACCCACTCGCCCCAGAGCCCGGCCGCGACGACCGCGAGCACGATCCCGACCAGTCGACCGAGTTGCCCACGCGCAATCTTGAGGCCGAACCCGTTCCAGAAATCGAGCCCGGACGGCTTGAGCAGATGAGTATAGGCCAGTGCCAGCAACGGCAGGTTTGCCAATGGAATGGCCAAGGCCCGCAACGAAGTATGCTCCACCGGAGGAAATGACAGAAAGACCACCGTGAAAACGGCACCGAGTGCGCCGCCGCGCAGGAGAACCGCCGTGCCGACCTCACCTGGCCAAGGCGGCGGAACGCCCGGCAGATGCAGACGTAAGATGTCGGTCCGTTGACCGCGCCGCCGAACGATCCCTAACAGCATGACCGAGCCGACGATTAGACAGACCAGCTCAACCGTGATCAACGACCGAGACCACCCCTGAAGCTGTTCGCCCCGGACCTCGATCTGCCCATTGACCGCCGCCAGAAGCGGCTGATCACCTGCTCGTTGTGCTAATCTGGCGGCAAGGTGATTGTAGAACCATCCGGCGGGCAGCGTTTCCGCCAATGCGGCTTGTAACTCCACTTCGCGCGCGCGATCCATCACCCTGGTACCATAGGCTGATTCGATCAATTCCCCGAAGAAGGGCATGGGCGCTGTGAGCCCCTGCCATGTGCTTGCCTCGGCGAGCGCATCCTGTTCCTCTCCGGACTCTCCTTGAAGGATGGCCAGGCGCAGTTTCGAAACCGGGGCGCCAGTCGTACGCACCAACTCCTGATACCACTGGATTGCCTGAGCGCGTTCCTTCTCGTTACTGCCGACCGTCCACTCGGCGATCCATCGCTGCCACTCAGGCGACTGACGGAGGCCGTCCTGCGCCTCCATCGTGCGACTGACCATCAATTCGAGCGCACGATCCGGCTCTTCAAACCGATCGAGCTTCGGCAAGGCGCCATCAAACCACAGAATTGCCCCAAATGCGGTAACCAGGATGATCGCCGACATCACGCTGACAACGTGGGACAAGCCGGACCGGAACGGCTCAACCGGTTCGGCAGGGAATGCTGCTGCTCCGGACTGCGCAGAGGCTGGTGGCTGGCCGATCAGGGCTTTCTCGTCACTCATGACGTGACGACTATAACATGGGTATCCGGTCCCCCATACCCCCCGAAATAGTTACATCCCCTCAAAACCAAGGTAAGTCTCGCATGGCCTCTCAGGCCGGACTTGGCTATACTCACCTCGCGGCATTGCAAGGAGCCTCCACCGCAATGACGGATTTGCTTCCACCACGACGGCTACTGCTGGGACCGGGCCCCAGCATGGTCCATCAACGCGTACTCCGGGCCATGTCGACGCCGCTGCTCGGACACCTCGACCCGGCCTTCCTCGCGGTCATGAATGATATTCAAGGGCTTTTGCGCCAGGTGTTTGCAACGGTGAATCAGTTCACTCTCGCCATCTCAGGCACCGGCTCTGCCGGTATGGAAGCGGCTATCGTCAATGTGGTCGAACCGGGCGAGGCCGTAATCGTCGGGGTGAACGGCGTCTTCGGCACCCGCCTCGCGACAATCGTCGAACGCTCTGGAGGAAAAGCGATCCGGGTCGAAGCCCCGTGGGGACACATTATCGAGCCGGACGCGATTGAGGCGGCCCTCCGCCGTTCCGGCCCAGTCAAGGCTGTCGCGCTCGTGCAGGCCGAAACGTCGACGGGCGTATGGCAGCCTCTCGAAGCGATGGGTAAACTCTGCCGCGCGTACAACAGCCTGTTCATCGTCGATGCCGTTACGTCCCTGGCCGGTGTGCCGGTGGAAGTCGATCGGTGGGGAATTGACGTCTGTTACAGCGCGACACAAAAATGCCTCAGCTGTCCGCCCGGCCTTGCTCCCTTCACGCTGAGCGACCGCGCACTCTCCGCGATCAAGAACCGCCATAGCGTCTGTCAGAGCTGGTATCTCGACATGGCGCTCATCGCGGACTACTGGACGGAACACAACCGCGCCTATCACCACACGGCGCCGATTTCGATGCTCTATGCCCTGCGGGAGGCCTTGCGCCTCGTTGAGGAAGAAGGGCTCCCGGAGCGCTTTACCCGCCATCAGCTCCATGCACAGGCGCTCGTGGCCGGACTCATGGCCCTCGGCTTCACGCCCTTGCCGCTGGCCGGGCACCGGCTCCCGATGCTGACCTGCGTCACCGTTCCCCCGCACATCGATGAAGCCTCCGTCCGCGGACAACTGCTGGAGACATTCAGCATCGAAATCGGAGGAGGCTTGGGCCCGTTGAAGGGGAAGGTCTGGCGGATCGGGTTGATGGGCGAATCCTGCAGGGAAGCCAACGTCCTGACTCTGTTGAACGCGCTCGAAGAAATCGGTGTTCGCTCCGGATGGATCTCATCCTCGGGCATGGCCCTCGAGGCAGCCGCCCGTGCGTACAGCGGAGTCACGAGTTCATGACTGTCGCGATTCATCGTGCCTGCCTGATCGATGGGACCGGCGCCGTGCTCGATCAGGCCACCGTGCTGGTTCGCGGCTCGCGGATTGCCGCCGCTGGTCCAAGCCAGGAAATCACGATCCCGAAAGGCTCCCGACGCATCGACGGCCGAGGCCTCACAATCATTCCAGGACTCATCGACTGCCACGTGCACTTGTGTCTGGGGGGAGAACCCGATGTCGTCGGCACGGTGGAATCGGAACCGCCCTCCTATACGCTGTTGAAATCCGCTCGACACGCCAGGATGACCATCGAGGCCGGCTTCACCACGGTGCGTGACGTCGGTGCTCGCGATCACTCCATTTTCGCGCTGAAACGAGCCATCGAGTCCGGGATCCTCCCTGGTCCCCGTATCGTCGGCGCCGGCCTTGCCATCTGCATGATCGGCGGGCATGCACGGTTTATTGGGCGGGAAGTCGAAGGGGCTGAGCAGGTCCGGCAGGCCGTCGCTGATCAGATCGCTGCCGGCGCTGAGGTGGTTAAAGTCATCGCCTCCGGCGGGGTCCTCACGCCCGGGACATCCCCGGATCAAGCCCAAATGACGATGGAGGAACTCTCGGCGGCAGTCGATACCGCGCGCCGGGCAGAGAAGAAGGTTGCGGCCCACGCCCACGGAGCCTCCGGCATGAAGAACGCCATTCATGCGGGCGCCCATTCGATCGAACACGCCACCCTGCTGGACGACGAAGCCGGGGAACTCATGAGACGGCACGGAGTCTACATAGTCCCGACACTCTCGGCCCTCGCGACCACCGCGGCAGGCCGGCCCGGCTGCGGCATTCCCGACAGCGTCCTGAGCAAAGCCAAGTCCATGACGAAGCACCATCAAGCGAGCTTCAAGAAGGCCCACCGAAGCGGTTTGCTCATCGCGATGGGTACCGATGCCGGCACGCCGTTCAACTACCATGGGGACAATGCGCAGGAACTTGATCGCATGGTTGCGTTCGGCATGACGCCCATGGAGGCCATCGTCGCGTCAACCTCGGCCGCAGCCCGATTGATCGGTATTCAGGATTCGGTGGGTATTATCAGGAAAGGATTCCAGGCCGACCTGGTGGTCATCGAGGGGAATCCGCTCAGGCGCATCGAGATTCTGCGCGACCGAAACCGCATCA
>JBQTIO010000106.1:0-8350 GCA_052388075.1 Nitrospiraceae bacterium | reverse complement strand
CGGATGCGCAGCGACAAATACTGCACGTCGATCCTCACTGCTTTCCCTAGCGCGGTGGTGTGGTCAATCGCCATACTGCGCGCATTGACCGCGCACCGCCCTTGATTTGAGATTCGAACAGTTCCTGCGTGCGCGGTCAGCGAGCACAGGGGATTGGCCATACCGCCGCGCTCTTACTTCTTCTGCGGCTCCAGCAGCTTCTCGCCCTTCTTGAACACTCCGTAGATCGCTTGCGACGGACAGGCGTCCAGGCAGAGGCGGCAACTTTCCAGGCAACGGGCGGCGTCGAACTTATATGGGGGGGTGGAGAGCCAGGCGCCGGTCGGGCAGATGGGAATGCAGATTCCGTTGTGCATGCAACGATCTGGGTGGCGGATGAGGTGGTCACGCACGATCATCATGGGTTTGACTCCTTCGAAGAGACCTTGCGAGAAGATCTCAAACATGTTTTTGTCCGGGATGCTGCTCACTTCCACTCCTTGACGAGTTTTTTGAGTCGATCTTTGAGTTCGGGAATCTGTTCCAGGTTATTCTGAATCGCGCCGATGATCTTTTCCAGCCTGGCCGACCGCAGCGCTTCCTGATCCTGCGTTGCCAGGCGATCATGTTCTTTATAGGCTTCTCGATGCTGGGGTTCCAGGTGTTTCCTGGCATCCACGAGGGCTTGGCCCAACTCCCATGGCTCCGGGGCCAACGGCGGTACCACGAAAAACGTCCCGTCGGTGAATATCACGACGGCGGCGCCCTGCTTTCCCGTCAGCGGCGTGACGGCTTCAACGGTTTTTCCACGACAGGCGTGCCATTCCTGCATCAGTCCTGGAAACTGTTTGATGAAGGCCACCTTTGCTAGGTTGGCCTTCCATTTGTCTTCGGTGGGCATTGTGATATGCGACCAGACGGCGCTAGGTTTTCTTCAGGGGGTCGAGGGTATCAGGCACCGGGTGGTCCGGCATGAGCAACCGGGGCACGATTTCGCCCTTGAGCACGTGGCGTTCCATGATCTCGGTCACATCGGCTTCATTGCCCACCCAGTACCAGACTCCTTCCGGATAGATCACGACACTGGGGCCCAGTTCGCAATGATCGAGGCAGCCGGCCTTGTTCGCGCGAACGAGGCCCTTGAGATTCAAGCGCTTCGTTTCGTTCTTGAAATGGGCGTGGAGCTTTTCCGATCCGCGGTCCGCGCAACAGCCACGCGGATCGTCCTTGGGTCGTTGGTTGACACAGACAAAAATATGCCGTTGGAACGGGGGCATGGCGCAATCCGGCTAGGCCGGCATGGCGGCGGCGCTGAGTCGATCCATCAGCAGCGTGACGTCGCTGCCGGCGAGGAACGGGGACGGTCCGTCTATCGTGCTCAGCAACGTGGAAATTTCACGCAGGCGCAGCGAAGCCCGACGGAATTCCTCGCTCCTCGACAGTTCGGAGCCTTGCCCGGCGATCAACTTGTCGAACTCAGTCCGAATGTCGCGGAAGTCTCGTTGAAGGTTCTTCTGCATCGAGCAGGCTTCGCAATACCATTTGGGGCTTTGATCGGACGAAGGAGACAGGCGGTCGTAAGGGCGACCAAAAAAATCCTTGCCCAGCGACAATTTCATGAGCGCGGTGCCGGTGGCACCACAGGCATTGCACGATCCGGTCGCGAGGTCCATGCGCGCCTCCTTCTTCCATGAGGAAACGTTCCGTTCAACAGGTGGGCGCATCTTACACCAGGGGTTTTTCGACTGTCTAGCTGCGCTCCGGGCTCTGCTATAGTTCAAGATGTATGCGGAAGGGATCACCATGAGATGCCGAGCCTTGAGCCTCACAACCGGCGCTGTCTTGGTCGCTCTCTGCTCGGCCGGAAACGGACAGGCGGAACTGTGGAGATGCGTCCAGCCTGACGGAACGATCCTCTTCAAAGATGGGGGTGGTACGGGCTGCCGTGAGGTCGGCACGCTGCCTGAACTCCAGTCAACGAAACTGCCGACCACGCGTGGTTCAGTTGAACTCCGGCCGAATCAGAATTCCCCGGTTCCGGCTCCTCCTGCGGATAAAAAGGCGGGGCCACCACTTTCCTCCCGACCATTCGCACCGACCTCGCGGACCATTCCCTCATTGAGTTATCATGATCTCCCTCCCGGACTGCGGACCAAAGGGTGGGATATCCCCAATAAGGGCGATGTCACGATGGTGCAGATCGACGTGGCCTACTGGTCGGCAGGGAATGGCCCACACCTCGCCACTGATTATCATTTCAAGGATTGGGCAAGACAGACCTTGGGGGTGGCTGTCATGGCGGCTGCCAAAGCCACTCGGTACGATCCTCGATTCCTCGCGGTTCAATTGACGCTTCCTGTGGGGTCGATTCTTCACAATGGATTGCGCGTGGATGGGCCGAGTGCCGGAGTTGCCTGGGCAGTTGCGGTGACGTCGGCCTTGCTCGGCGATCCGTTGCGAACCGACGTGTGTCTCTCAGGAACCATCGATGCGAATCTGGTGGTCGGTCCGGTTGGCGGTCTGGAACACAAGATCGAGGGCTGTCACCTCCTCCCCCAGTTTCGTGAGATGCTGTTGCCGGTGGGTCAAAAGACATTTGCTATTACCGATAAAGGAATGGCACGATCCATCAAGGTGACGGAAGTGGCCACGCTCGCTGAGGCCTATGAAATGACGACCGGTCAATCTCTGAGACCAGCACCGTAGGTGACGTCATGGTTATCGGCATTCCAAAAGAAATCAAAGATCATGAATATCGCGTGAGCCTGACACCCGACGGCGCGGCGGCGTTGAAGCAGGCCGGGCACGCGGTATGGGTCGAGCCGTCTGCAGGGGAGGGGAGCGGGTTCGGCGATGAGGAATACCGCAAGGCGGGGGCCTCGATCGCCGGCTCCAAGGACGAGGTGTTCAAGAAGGCCGACATGATCGTGAAGGTGAAAGAACCGCTGCCCTCCGAGTGTCCCCTGTTTCGTCCCGGTCAGGTTCTCTTCACCTACCTGCATTTGGCGTCTCTTCCGGATCTGACGAAGGCGCTCTTGGAACGCAGGATCACGGCGATCGCCTATGAAACCACGGTGGCCAGGGACGGCGGTCTGCCGATGTTGAAGCCGATGAGCGAGATCGCCGGGCGGATGTCGGTGCAGATCGGCGCGCATTATCTGGAGAAGAGCCACGGAGGGCGGGGAATTCTCCTGGGCGGGGTGCCGGGAGTGGAACCGGGCAAGGTCGTGGTGCTCGGCGCTGGTGTGGTGGGCGCGTCGGCCATTCGCATGGCCGTGGGTCTGGGCGCGCAGGTGACCGTTCTCAACCTTGATGTGGAGCGATTACGCCATCTCGACGATCAGTATCAAGGCCGCATCATCACACGCGCCGCGAGTTCCGCCACGATCGAACAGGCGGTGGGCGAGGCGGATCTCGTGATCGGGGCCGTGCTGGTGCCCGGGGCAAAGGCCCCGAAGCTGGTGCCTCAGTCGGTCGTCTCGAAGATGAAACGGGGCGCGGTGGTCGTGGATGTGTCGGTTGATCAGGGCGGCTGTTTTGAGACCACCAGGCCGACGACGCATTCGGATCCAGTGTATGTCACCGAGGGGGTGCTTCACTATTGCGTCGCCAACATGCCGGGCATTGTGCCCCGGACCTCGACTTTCGCCTTGACCAATGCGACTCTGCCCTATATAGTGCGCCTCGCTTCTGATGGTGTCGATCGGGCGATTCGATCTGATCCCGGGTTGGCGAAAGGGATCAACCTCAAGGACGGACAGGTCACCTGCCAGGGCGTGGCGGAGGCGCACGGGTTGCGTTTCACTCCCATCCTGTAAGACAATTGCCTCCTCGTTTCTCCCGCGTGAGTTGAAGTCGGGGCGTAGCGCAGCCCGGTAGCGCACTGCGTTCGGGACGCAGGGGTCGGAGGTTCAAATCCTCTCGCCCCGACCATACAGAGCTTGCTCGACCCGGAGCCCGTAGGATTGTTCTTGGTGACGGGATAAGCACCGCAGGTCAAACGATCTGATACCTTTGCTCGTGCCGCGAGCTCTTTTGAAGCTGGAATAATGGAATCTCGCGGATGAACACCTCCAGTGATTTGGGCCTCTAGAGCTTGCTCTTCCCACCGATCCGTTGCCATCCTCGTACCGTTGCATTCCCGTTCGACCCTACGCCCTCATCATCCGAGTCCCATTGAATCGCTCAGATTTGCAAAACGCGTGACGCGTCTGGGGTGGTATGAGAATATCCTGTGAGCGTGCGTGCTCCGGGCGGGTTTTCGGCTCGTGACGGGGCGGGCAGGGCAGATGGCGAAGTCAGCACCAGAGCCGCCGGTTCGTGCGCGTGTCACGGTCAGCGGTCGTGTGCAGGGCGTGGGGTATCGCGCCTTTGCGACTCGTGCGGCGACTCAACTGGGGCTCCACGGCGGCGTACGAAACCGCGACGATGGTCGGGTCGAGCTGGAGGTGGAGGGAGAGAAAGGTGCGATCGAGAGGTTGTTGCAGCAACTGAAGGCCGGCCCGCCTGCAGGACATGTGACGAACATCGAGACGGAATGGGGTGCGGCGACCGGCCGCTATTCAGGCTTCGACATTTGGTATTAGGGCGATAGAGCAAAGGGAACCACGCCGGATGGCCCGACAGCAGGACGAGCAGCTGGGGATGGAGGAAACCCGCCGGCAGACCGCCGACGATGTCGACGACGCCGAAGGTGAGAGTGTCCCCGACCGTGCTGAGCAGGGCTCCGGCCGATCCGAGGGTCTCGATACACTCAAGAGTTATCTGCGGGAAGTCCGCCGTTCGACGCTGCTGACCTTCAAGCAGGAGCAGCAACTCGGAAAACTGGTGATGGCCGGCGATGAACGGGCGCGCCAGCAGATGATCGAATCCAACCTGCGACTCGTCATCAGTATCGGAAAGCGCTACATGCATCGCGGCTTTCCGTTTTCCGACATCGTCGAAGAAGGCAATTTGGGCCTGATCAAGGCGGTCGAGAAATTCAATTATAAGCGTGGGTTCCGGTTCAGCACCTATGCCTCCTGGTGGATCCGGCAGTACATCGAACGGGCGATCATCAATCAAGGCAAGCTGGTTCGACTGCCCGTGCATGTTGTGGAGCGGTTGAATCGGTATCTCGGCCGGGTCGAGCAGCTGGTCCAGGAACTCGGACGTGAGCCGAGGGCGGACGAAGTCGCGGCGAAGATGAAGACGTCCGAGGAAGAAGTGCTGGATCTCAAGCAGTTGGTGCGAACCACCTGTTCGCTCGACAGCCCGATCAACGACCGGACCGATACCTTCCTGCGCGACGTGATCGAAGACCCCCTGTGCCTATCTCCAGACGAAACAGCGGACGGGGTGCGACGCCGGATGGAGCTGATGGGCTGGGTCAAGGAGTTGCCTGAGAAAGAGCAAACTGTTATTGTGTCGCGGTTCGGTCTCGATGGAGACGAAGCGAAGACGCTGGAAGAAATCGGTCGGGCGATGGGATTGACCCGCGAGCGGGTCCGGCAGATCGAGATGGCGGCGCTGGTTCGGCTTCGCAACACCATCGAGCGGAAGACGATGACCCGGGCAGATCTGCTCTAACTGCGTGACCGCTATCAACTATCAATCGCTGATTCGCGAAGTGCCGGATTTCCCCAAGCCCGGCATCCTGTTCTACGACATCACCACCCTGCTCAAGCGGGCCGACGCGCTTCGGGGCGTGGCCGATGAATTGGCGAATCGGTACCAAAGCCGGCAGGTGGCCAAAGTCGTGGGCATTGAGTCCCGCGGATTCATCTTTGGGGGGATCGTCGCCGCCCGACTCGGCGCCGGGTTTGTGCCGATCAGAAAGCCGGGTAAACTGCCCGCCGATTGTTACGAGGTGAAGTACAGCCTGGAGTATGGGGCAAACTCCTTGGCAATCCATCGTGACGCCATCGGTATCGGGGAGCGGGTCCTGATTATCGACGACCTCCTGGCCACAGGGGGAACCGCCGAAGCGGCGATCAATCTCGTGCGCCAACTCGGCGGAGAAATCGTCGGCCTTGATTTTCTCGTAGAAATTAAGAGCCTCAACGGGCGTGAGAAGCTGACCGGGTACCCAGTCCATTCCACGATCGTCTATCCGTAGGGCCTTTCGCCTACCTCCCCACAACCTCTTGTAAAACGAAACCTGCCGTGCTATAGATGCCAAACTTTTTTGGCCTCCCGATCTTGTTGTCTCCTTCACCGATGATCACGCAGCGTGGCCGCCCGGACCTTCATTCAAGGAGTGGGATCTCGATGGCAACGAAAATGCGAGCGAAGAAAAAGCCCGTGGCGAAGTCGAAATCAAGGCCGGTTGCACCGAGCAGGACGCGGACGGCGACGGCAGCCGTTGCGATAAAGTCTGCCCCTGCGGTGATGGTGGCTGAACCGGTGCGTCCCAAAGAAACGGCCAAGGAGCGGGAGGCGAGGGAGCGGCGGCAGGAAGTGCTGCAGAAGATGCTCATGGGCAAGCGACAGGAGATCATCAAAGAGATTGAAGAAAGCCTGGGGCAGTCGCTGACGGAAGATCAGCAGCGGCGTCTGGAATCGGCGCGCGATGTGGGTGACCAGGCCTTGATGGATCTTGAGCGCGAGTTGGGCATTTCCTTGATGGAGATGCGCAACCGGCGTCGGCAGTCGATCGACGAGGCCCTCACGCGCCTGCACGAAGGTACGTACGGTATGTGTGCCGAGTGCGGTGTGGAAATCAGCGAGAAGCGGCTGCAAGCCGTGCTGTTCGCCAAGCTCTGCGTCGAATGTCAGTCGCGCGCGGAGTTGTTGGAAAAAATCGAACGCGAAGAAGAGCGCGATTAGCGCGCGCTGGTTCCGGCGGCGCTCTTGCCAAGTACTCCCACCTCCTACTCCACTGCGCATGTCCTCGGGCCGGTTCCTCTGAGACGTCGTCTTGGACGTGACTTGTGTCGGTCTGGCGTTTTCACAAGATAGGCTGTCAGAATTCCCAGCGATGAGCCCGCAGACTTCTCAACGTGCGGTCGTCCTTGTCAGTGGAGGGCTGGATTCCGCCGTGGCGGCGGCCGTGGCGCGACGAGACGGATATGACCTGTACCTGCTGACCATCGCGTACGGGCAGCGACATGCCGTGGAGATCGAACGAGCCCGGCAGGTTGCGGCGGCGTTGGGAGCGCAGCAGCACGTAGTTCTGGGCGTCGACCTGCGGGCGATCGTGGGATCGGCCCTCACCGGGGATCTCCCCGTTCCGAAGAATCGTTTCGAATCCGAGCGAGGCCGGGACATTCCCAGCACTTACGTGCCTGCTCGGAATCTGATCTTCCTGTCACTCGCCGCCGCCCATGCGGAGACGGTGGGGGCCTCCGTGATGTATTTCGGCGCCAACGTGGTGGACTATTCCGGATATCCGGATTGCCGCCCGGAATTTATCCGGGCGTTCGAAGCGGCCGTTCAGGCGGGAACGAAGGCGGGGGCGGAAGGAAAACGGATCGAGGTACGAGCGCCGCTGCTGGCACTGACCAAGGCGGAAATCATTCGACTCGGGATGGCTCTCAACGTCCCCTTGCACCTCACGCACAGTTGCTACGATCCTGTCGGCACAGTGGCCTGCGGGCGGTGCGACAGTTGTCTCATTCGCAAACAAGGATTTGCCGGCGCGGGAGTTGTAGATCCCATTCCATATGCGGTACCCTGACCAAAGTATGACGTGAAACACGATAAGTCAGGTTATTCATAGGCAGGAAAGATGACATTATGAAAATATCGCGGACGATGTGGATCAGTCTCATCGCGTGTGTGCTCAGCGCGGCACCGGCTTGTAGCCAGAGCGAAACGCAGTCGAAAGGCCCGGCTGGGTCCGTTCCCGCCGATGTCCAGGGCGGCGAGCAGAAATTCACGGCCAACTGTTCAGCCTGTCATGGCGCCGCGGGTGTCGGAACCACCCAGGGTCCGCCGCTGGTGCACAGGATCTACGAGCCCAATCATCATGGCGACGCCGCGTTCCAGCGGGCGGCAGCTAACGGGGTCAAGGCGCATCATTGGGAGTTCGGCGACATGCCGAAGGTCGTGACCGTCAAACCGGACGATGTCGAGCAGATCGTCAAATACGTGCGCTGGCTGCAGAAACAAGCGGGCATTTTCTAGTCGGCCGAGAAGCACAGTCTCATCATCTCTCCCCAAGCGCTCAGACCTCCCAGGCGGATACATGAAAACCGAGAATTCGAAAACTCGAACGGAGCATCACAATCTGGTGGTCTCCCCGCCCTTGACCGGGTTGTCACAGGGGGCGTAACCTAAGATCTCATTCACGAACCGCCTCGGCTAGGAGGTGGTGCCCATGATCATCCGTGGAACACAGATCCAGCCGGATGGACATGGCAAGTGCAACCCTCTCTCGATCCAAGTTCAT